>DAMAEI010000043.1:2445-14162 GCA_031997345.1 Sedimentibacter sp.
AATTTCAAAATTAGTTAATAATTGTGCAGTTAAGCCTTCTCACTTATTACCGTTACTGCAGCATGTAAAGAAAATTACAACTCATAAATGAGGAAAAAACAATCTAATTAGAGAAGGAGAAAAAACATGAACAGTGTACAATTAACAGGAAGACTTACTAAGGATTTAGATTTAAAAAGATTGGATAATAATACTGCGGTAATAAATTTCATAATAGCAGTAGATAAAGAAATTTCAAAAGAAAAAAAAGAACAATATATGAATGAAGGTAAAAAGACAGCAGAGTTCATTCCAGTGGCAGTATTCGGGAGACCAGCTGAAAACTGTGCATGCTATCTTGCAAAAGGAAGTAAGGTAGCGATATCGGGAAAACTAACAACGGGTAGTTACGTTGCTACCTCGGGAGAAACAAGATTTACAATGCATGTAATCGCCGATAGAGTTGAATTTATTGGAACCAAGAAACAAAAAGAACAACAATCGCCAATTATATTTGATGATGACGATGATTACTGCTTCCTTGATTATTACGATGAATATGACGAATATGAAGAATTAACGTATTAACAATACAAAGAAATTACAGAAATAAAAACCTTACAGCATAAAACCCTGTAAGGTTTTTATTTCCCTAAAAGTCATGATATTCAAATATCAATATGAAATTACAATCCAATCGGAGAAAGGTAGAAAGCTATGAAAAAAGAATTTACAACAGAACAAAGAGAGATATTAGATATTCTCGCAAAAGAAAGTTATGAGACCTGGATTAACGAAATGGAGGCGGCTGCATATTTGGAAAATACCTTTACTGGCAAAGGTGGGTATCTGATATGACGCAAATGTTATTACAACAGCAGGATACATTTTCTGTTTATCGTCTAAAGAAAGGCGAGGAAACGATGCTATTGCGTTTTGAGCCTTATGAGCGGTTGTTGACTGCAGGACTTAAAGTCCGACAGGCAAACTATGATCGTATATATACTGCACGATTAAAGCCGGGTACTACTTTAAAGGATATATATGAGAGGTTTAATATTGACCGTCCGAAAGATTTCACCGGACATAGTCTTTCTGTTTCTGACGTAATAGTACTTTATCAGAACGGGCGGTGTACCGCATACTATGTGGACAGTCCAGGCGTTCATAAAGTGCCGGAGTTTTTACAAACTGAAGCTATCTTTGATTTACAGCGTATAATCAATTATCTGCGAGTAGTCCACAATAAGGTAGTGAATGCCGATTCGGATAAAAAAATATCCGAAGCAGTTTATCAAGTAGCAATCGATAGACTTGATAATCTTAACATGAAAATTCCACAAGAACAGGTGCAGTTAAGGGAAATTATTAGTTTTGTGTTTAAAAGTCCAGACTTGCCAACTCTTAAAGACCGTATCACAGTGGTCATCAATTTTGTAAACATAGAGGTGCGAGATGAAAATAGCAAATAAACCAGGTACAATTGAATGCAGCTATATTTCGCAAGAGGACAAAGAACATTTTCTTATTAGTGTACCAAGTGGGAAATTTGGTGGTATATCAATTCGGTTAAAGTTGGATTTTTTGTCGGAGCTGATAGAAGTCTTACAAAAATTTAAGGAAGCAATTGAGAAGAAAGAAATACAAAAACATCAAGAGGGAAATTAATCGACAAAATAAAAAACCGGAATATCAGCATAGCTGAACATTTCGGTTTTTTTACAGAATTAAAGTAAAATACATAAATATATATATAACAGGAGGTACAAAATGGAATACTTACAGCTTCAGCAAAGTTATTTGAAAAATGGACTAGAGGATTTTTGTTTGAAATCTATCGAAGATTTTCAGGCTGTATTTGGAGTGGAAGTTAATTCTATTAAAGGCTACGATGAATTATCTGAAAATAGTAAAATGACATTTGAAGGGTTTTTAATAAACTACCTAAATCGTATAGGTCTTAACACAAAAGTAGGCTTTATGCCAGTGAGCTTACATTATGTTGAAGAAGTCACCCTCGGTGGTAAGATGGAAGAAGATGAAGAATATTATACAGAATATTCGAGACAGTTTTATATTTTACATCCGGACGGAAAAAAAGAAAAAATGAAACGCAAAGGATATCATGACAAGGATATTGTGTATCCATTTACAAGGGAATACAAAAAGCGCTTTTTAAGATTTGATTTTATGGAAGATAAAAGTAAGATTTGGCTTCATGTAATTTCGACTTCAGAATGGTATTAACTCTGGCGGCGGATAATGCAAAATATATGATAAATAAGATTATAAAGCGGGATGTTCTATAGAACATCCTGCTTTATAGAACACAGTAGGTACAAGCAAAGTGTGTTTTTTGTTGAAATTTTAAGGTATAAACATATTTTCTCAATAATATATTTATAAGGAGAGGTGGTATTTATGACAAGTATTAAAATTAAGGAAGTCAAAAATGATAAGAAAGACTCCAATGTGTACATAATCACCAGTGTTTACAGTGAAGAAAAGAAAACAGTAAAGGACTTAATAAAGGAACTGCTAGCTTCCAAAAGCAAATATGTATCTTGAATAATAATATAACATTTGCTACAATGGTTCTCAAGAAATTGAGTTGTTTGTAGGTGTTCAAGATTAAGGAGGGAATAATAATACTTGAAACTACATCCTGCAGAATATAAAGCGGCTTTATATATGAGATTGTCAAAAGATGATGACAGCTCAAGTGAAAGTTCAAGCATCTCTACTCAAAGGAAGATGCTTTTGTCATTTGTAAAAGAAAATGGATTTAGTATTTATGACGAATATATAGATGATGGATATACTGGGACAAATTTCGAACGTCCTGCATTTAAACGAATGATAAAAGATATACTTGATAAGAAAGTAAACCTTGCATTAACTAAAGACTTGTCACGTCTGGGTAGAGAATATATAACAACAGGTCAATATACGGAAATATTTTTCCCGGAACACGGGGTAAGATATATTGCAATTAATGATGGATATGACTCTGAAAGCTTATATAATGATATAGCTCCCTTCAAAAATGTGGTTAATGAAATGTATGCCAGGGATACGTCTAAAAAAATCAAGTCCGCATTTGAGACAAAAATGGAAGAAGGCAGTTATATAGGAAGTTTCGCACCATACGGATATCAAAAAGACCCGGAAGACAAAAATCATCTTATTGTTGATGAAAATACTGCTCCTATTGTACAAGAAATATTTGATATGGCAGAAATGGGAACCAAACCTATTGACATTTCAAGGTATTTAAACGGCAAAGGGATTATGACTCCGGCAATGTATAGGTGTCATAATAGACCGTACTTAAATATAGACAACTATTCAAAGCGTAAAGAATGGAGACCTGAATCAATATCTAAAATTCTTCGAAATATAGTTTATTTAGGACATACAGCACAAGGAAAAACTGAGAAAGCATCATTTAAAAGCAAGGTTACAATAGTTAAGCCACAATCTGAATGGAAAATAGTCAAAAATAAACATGAAGCTATTATCACAAAAGAGCAATTTGATAATGTTAGAAAACGAGTTGAAGGAAGAGTAAATAAAAGAAAATCAAATTTCAAAAACATATTTTCCGGAATAGCAAAATGTGCTGATTGTGGAAGAAATATGTCCACAACAGGCACAAGGAAAAAAGGGGCTGTAGCGAATCTCGTCTGCGGAAGATATAAGCTATATGGAAGTAAAGAATGTACAAATCATTTCCTTGATTACGAAACTTTATATAACATAGTGCTTGATGAGTTGAAAAAACATATTTTCTTGACAGAAGAAGAAAAAAAATCTATATTAAAGGAACTACAAGAAAATTTTAATGAGGAAAAAGGTATTGATAGTTGCAGTAAATTGATAGAAGAATACAAATCAAGTATAAAAAACACAGATAATATTATACGACACCTTTATGAAGATAATGTTAATGGCAAAATAAGCGATATGCGTTTTACCAATCTCCTGAGTACATATGAAAATCAACAATTAGAAATGAAAAGTAAAATTCAGGAATTGGAAATCAGAGAAAAAACAGCAGAAGATAGCAAAAAAGAATCTTATAGAAAATTCTTTGAGCTTATTGCTGAATTTGATGATATAAGTGAATTGACACCTGATTTATTATATAAGGTTATAGATCACATAGAAATTGACCAGGGACATTACGAAAAGACAGAAAACGGAAAAATCAAAAAACAAAGCATTAAAATATTCTATAGATTTATTGGAAATATCAATGACAATATTGATAGCATATTCTGAACCATGCATGTGCATGGGATTTGGCTGCAATGCCTGCGGTGTAATAGGCTGCCGCATAATAGATTCTCCGCGGGAACGGCTGATTGCCATTGTTACAAATAATTTTGTTCCGTGCAACGGAAGATTTCCTACTCTTATAGCAATTATAACAATGTTTTTTGCGGCTTCTGCGGTGGGGGATATGCAATCGGTTATTTCCACGCTGCTGCTGACGGGAGTAATTGTACTTGGTGTTATTATGACACTGCTTATTTCAAGGATGTTGTCAAAGACCATATTGAAGGGAATGCCTTCGTCATTCAATCTTGAACTTCCTCCATACAGGCGCCCTAAGATAGGCAGCGTTATTGTGCGCTCAATTTTAGACAGGACAATTTTTGTGCTGGGCCGCGCAGTGGCTGTTGCTGCTCCTGCTGGCGTAATTATCTGGGTACTTGCAAATATTTATGTGGGAAATATGAGTCTGCTTGCTCACTGTGCAAGCTTTTTGGACCCATTCGCCAGGTTTATGGGGCTGGATGGATATATCTTAATGGCATTTATATTGGGCTTTCCGGCAAACGAGATTGTGGTTCCTCTGATAATAATGAGCTACATGTCAGGTGGTACGCTTACTGAGCTGGAAAGCATGTCTGAATTGCATTCACTGCTTGTGAAAAATGGCTGGACCTGGCTGACAGCTGTCTGCACCATGCTTTTTACACTCATGCATTGGCCCTGCGGAACAACATGTTTGACTATCCGAAAAGAAACGCAGAGTATCAAATGGACGCTGATTTCCTTTGCCGTTCCCACTGTGGCAGGTATTTTCATCTGTATGATAGTGGCAAATGCCGTACGACTGATGGGTCTTGTATAAACAAATCAAATAAATAATCCGCCGAAAAATTTCGGCGGATTTATTAATCTAATCAGGTTTTAAGGTTGTCTTCATTAAATCTTTTCCTATCTTCACGTTAGGAAAAATATCAGAGGCATAATTTATGAATTGTTCAGGCTTCGCCATTGATGGACTAAAGTGGGTGAGCCACATTTCAGATACTTCGGCTTCCTTTGCAATTGTTGCTGCTTCTGAAAAAACCATATGCATTTTTTCCATTGCATTTTGTTTCTGCTCATCCTCACCGTACATTCCCTCGCAGATGAACAAATCAGAATTTCTGACAATGCTTTGTATGTTTTTAACCGGCCTTGTATCGGTTACATATGATATTTTAATGGGTTTTCTCGTATCTCCTAAAACCATATCCGGAGTAAACACTGTGTCATCCACCATCACAGAATTTCCGGAGTGAAGCTGCTTCCAGTAATTTACCGGTATGTTCAGCGCCTTTGCCTTTTCCGGCAGAAAGCGGGGCTTAAGATACAGCTCCATGCTGTAGCCAAGGCAGTTGATGTGATGCTTCAGGGGGATTGAGCATATTTTAAAGCCTGTTTGTTCAAATTCCTGAGGCTTTGTGTCATGAAGCTCGGCGATTCTCACCTCGTAGGGAAGATATCCGCATACAATGAGAAGAGAATTAATATACTTGGTGCTTCCCCTGGGAGCAATTATATACAGCGGTTCCGTTCTTCCTTGATTGCCTATTGTAAGAAGAAGTCCGGGAAGACCCGACACGTGGTCCGCATGACAGTGGGTGACCAATATAGTTTCTATTTTGCACATACTGAACTTTCCCTTTTGCAGGGAAATCTGCGTGCCCTCGCCGCAGTCAATCAATAAGGACTTTCCGTTGTATTCTATGAGGCATGAAGCTAAAAATCTCCCGGGAAGGGGCATCATGCCACCTGTTCCTATAAGTGTTACATCTATCATTTTATCACCTGTTATTTATCAAGATTTATAATTAAGTTAATTGGTGTTAGTACCTACATACACAATGCGGTACGTTATATACGATTATTATAACTGTAAGTTCCATCATTATCAATATATTTTAATGGGGAGAATAGAAAGCATCAATATACATACAAGCACGGATATAACTCCCTGAACAAATTTATAAAAAATATATCCTTTTATGTCAAAATCAAATTCATTTGTAACAGCCACAGTTTGAAAGATTACAGACATTCCTGAAAAGCTTATAAGAAAATTAATTATAACAAGCTTTAAACTCAGGGGCAAGGCCACCGATGATGCAATGATGCTGCATCCGTTTGTAACCTCCAGTGCACCAACAAGAAGAGAGTAGACAATATCCTTAACTGCCGATGACAGAGAAAGAACACCTGCGGCCGAGGAGAGACTGTGGTTGAGAAAATTCGAGAATACTGAAAATATAACTATTACTCCGCCCACAGACAGTATTCCGGACACTGATTTATAAATTGCCGTGCTGAAGGCTTTGTGGAAACCCACATAATTTAATCTCATTTTTTTTGAGGAGGAGGATGATGGCGGAGGAGCCTTCATAAGTGCAGCCAATAAAAGAGCTCCTGTAAAATGAGAGACTGCTATATACTTATATAGTTGGAAATCTCCCAGCATTGAAAAAGACACTGCTCCGGCTATGAATTGAAAGCTGCAGACGTTGGAGAATGCAGTGAGGTAGTTAGCCTCCTTCTCATTAACTTTTTTAAGGCCAGCCATGGTGCTGACGGTCATTGCTCCAGATGGATATCCCGATACGAAGCTTATAAAAAACGGTATAAGTGCGTATTTGCTTTTGAGCATTTTTTCTGAGATGAATGATGCCCTTTCAAACAGAGCATACAAAAAATTGTATTGCAGTAATATGTTTGACAATACAGACATGGGAAACAGGAATGGGACTATATTGAGAAACCATATTTTCAATCCGTTAAATGCGCCCTCAGATACAGTGCCCGGCTGTACTATAAAAATACATATAAATAGCAAAACTAATATAGGAATAAAATTTTTTCTGAACATAACAACCCCCATACACATTTTATTTCTGTATAAGGGGTTGTATGATAAATATAAAAAATACTTTGAGGAAAAAATTAACATCAAGTTTTGGGAACAATTATTTCTTTTTAGCCGTCTAATAAAGCAAGTAAACAATATGGAGGTAAGAAAATGAAAATTAGAAAAATTACTGCAATAGCATTATCCGCTGCAGTTCTATCAATGTCAACATTTACGGCATTTGCCGATATGATTAATGAAAATTTGGATGTTAACGCCAAAGACCCAGTAAATGAGGAAAATGAATTGAAGTCACGATTTATGTCCTACAAGGGAGTAATTAAGGAAGTATCTGATTATCACAGGGGGGACGGCGCTAAAATGGTGGCCATAGAAGATGAAAACGGACTTCCCGCAAATATTATTATTACTGAAGATACATATGTAATAAACAGAGATAAATTGGCTGTAGGAGAAGCTCTGACAGTATTCTATGATGCGCAGAGACCGATGATTTTAATATATCCACCTCAAATTTCCGCAGAAGTGGCAGTTGTGGGAGAAATTGATTTAAACATAAAGGTTGACCTTTTCGATAAGGATTTGGTAAGTGCCGATAATTTTCTGAAATTAAATGTTTCTGAAGAAACAGAAATTATATCAGAGGATGGAAACAAGTTTGAGGGAGAGCTTTACAACAGAAAGCTTGTTGTTTTATACGGTGTATCTACAAGAAGCATCCCTGCTCAGACGAATCCAACAAAAATAGTAGTGCTCGACGAAGAGGATCCTGTAATACTTAGTGAAGTTGTAGTTAACGGTAAAATACTTGAAGGTGTTAAACCGATTCAAAAGGATGATGGCGTTATAATGCTGCCAGTAAGAGCTGTTTCAGAAGAACTGGGATATGAAGTAGGATGGAATCAGGAAGCACAAAAAGTTACCGTAGGAGACCTGCTTTCTTTTGAAATAGACAAGGACAATTATACTATGGACGATACTTCAGGTATTCAGCTTTATGCAGCTCCGAATTTAGTAGATGGAATAACCTACGTTCCTCTAAGCTTTTTCTCAGAGTTTTTAAATACATCTGAAGCACAAGCTTTGAATTCACAGGTTGTAATAACAAAAGACTTAGGCATTTAATTCGTTATATAAGCCTGTAAAATAGCATTTAAAATGGGGATGAGTATTCACAGGAATACATCCCCATTTATTATGATATTTATATTTTTATATATCTTGCATTTGATGTATATTCGAAATTTAAGTTCTTATTTTCCATAGTAAGGTAGTAGATATTTGTAGCTTTATTGGTCAGATTGAACGTTGGAAGCTCTTCTGCATTGAGACCGTATTTTCTGTAGTCCGAGTAACGATTAATCACTGCTGTGCCGCTTTCCTTAGCATCTTTCATAATTCTTCTTCCAACATCATTGAAAGCAAGAACCTTTACAGGAGAAACTTCTCCGAATAGCATGAAGCTTTTCATATCCTCACGGCGTATGTTCAGTATAATGTTAAGGAGCATCCTTCTGAGCCTTGAATATGTGTATCTTTTGGACTTAAGTGAGGCAATAAAGTCATCAATATTGTCATGCTTGAAAACATTGGCGTATATTTTATTGTTCAGACCTTCTGAAACCTCGTAAATTTTATTCAGCCCATCAGGACCCAGCTCAAGTATTTTATAATACAGCAGCTGCAGATACCTGTTGAAGCTGTTGAAGCCCTTATGCTGATTATGAAAGTCACGAAGCATTTCCATGCTGTCGGCGGTTACAGAAACATTATACTTATCAGAGCTCAGCAGAACCTTTCTTATTGCGGTTGCACTGTCATAGGAGCCTGTGGCAGAAAGGTCGTTATGAGCCTTACCCATTCTTTTTACAGGTATGAGGTCCAAGTTCAGGTTATGTACAATGGTACTTTTTATATATTCTATTGCAAGCACATTGTTGGGTGAGCCAGACAGCGTGAAGGCATCCTCACCTAAGTATGAGCTTATGACATTTGATAATGCTTTGGGATATGATGTTCCGCTCTTTATTTCTTCCTTGACCTCAGCATTAAATACTGAGCTTAGCTGAAGTCTTGCTATATCTTTAAGCATTTTTATATCTGAGCTTTCGCATCCAAAGCTTAGAGCGTTGATATTCAGCTTTTTCAGCTCCCTTACGGCAGCACCGGCAAACATCTCTGCATTCTGGCACGAAAAAGGAAGAGGCAGCTCTATTACCAAATCGGCACCGCCACGAACAGCAGCTTCTGCGCGCCTGAATTTATCAATTATTGCAGGCTCGCCTCTCTGAACATAATTTCCACTCATTACAACTGCTATGCCGTCGCAGGAGGAAAGCTCCCGCGCTTTTTTTATCTGATACTCATGCCCCATATGAAAGGGGTTATATTCAGAAACAATACCAGTTATTTTCATAATACCACCTAAAAGTACGTCATATTGGATATAATATACCACAAAATTGTTGAAATATCAAGAAAATACATAACCTCCATATTTAAATAGCTATAACCAAAACAACATTGCTAAGGCGCATATACTAAGGATATAGCATCAGTCCGGAGCAATAATGATGGCATGAATTGTCTTACATTGCTTTTGTTTTCCGATTTTCTAATATTAATGCATGAGATGTGCATAAAAATCGAAAATTTTTTGGCGCATGATGTTTACCAAAAACCGGCATATTCCAATGAAAAATCCATCAGCTTCAATAGGGATTCCCAGTTTTTAAAAGATAAAGCATAAAATGTCGCAAGTTACGTAAACCATTTTTTGTATAATTAATGCATATGATAAGAATCTGCATATTTCAACGTAAAATGTTTCTTGCTAATCATTTGAATTAAGAATTACAAATTTATTATAGTAAACACAGAAATTTTGCTTTGAAGAATCGATGTTCAAACTATAGGATATAGTTATGCTTCTAAACTTGGTGATTTTAATATTGTGCACAACCAAGGTATGCAACAATACAAGCTTTGTTACAACCACCTCTAATCTATATAGCAAAATTCACAGGTATTATTGATATACAGGTAATTAATCTCTATTCTCACGCACTTGTCTCTGTTTCCACAGTTTCAGCTGCTAATAGCAGGTGCCTTTTACAGTTCAGTTACATATTTTGTATTAAAATAGTTAACAAAGGATTAGAGAAAAAGCATCAGCAGTATGACGGTCGAGAGACCATTTTTTGTTGTTTAAAAAGTAAAAATTTGTCATAAAACATTGAAAGATAAAGAACAGTATAATATAATAAGAAAAAGGGGTGGGAAAATGAACAAATACTTCATAGCCGTTTGTGATGATGAAGAACTTGCGCTGGCTCAAATTTCTGGAGTGGTTAAAAAAGAATTTGCAAGATGCGGGATAAATGCGGAAATAACTGTATTCAGTGAACCTAAGCTATTGCTTGAGTTAAACAGGACAAGCAATTTTGAAGTGATTTTTCTTGATATAGATATGCCTGATTTAGACGGAATAGAAACTGCAAGAATAATAAAAAATCAGAATCCAAAATCACTGATTATTTTTGTAACAGGCAAGGACGAGCTTGTATATAAATCTTTCGAAGTTCATCCATTTGGTTTTATACCAAAGCTTAAATTAAAAGAGGAGATTTCAAGTATTGTTGAAGACATAATAAAAGAGCTTTCAAGAAGCGACTATATGCTTAATTTTAAAATAGAAGGGATTCATTATAAGCTGTTTGCAGATGAAATTGTCTACATAGAAAGCAAGAGGAATTATATTATTATAAATACAACAGACGGATTAGTGTATAAATATAAAGACAGTATAAACAAAAAAGAAATCGAATTGTCAGAGCAAGGATTTGTAAGAACCCATGAAAAGTACCTTGTTAACCTTAAATATATTTTCAAAATAAATAAAAGCAGCGTAACCGTAATTCAAAATTTCGATATCCCTGTAAGCAGGAGCAGAATGAATGCGCTAAAGGAAGGTTTTTTAAACTATTACGGTCGTGTTGGCTCGGGGGGAATATAAATGGATATATTATTCATTAAAATAATTGAATTTTCTGTTAATGTCTTCGAATCTTTTATAGCTGTGGAATTTGTCACTAAGATGAGCGAAACAAAATACATTGGAAGAAAGCAGTATATTGCTTTTGGAATTGCTTTTTTATTGTTGATGATAAATGCCGAAATTTTTTATTACTTGCCGGATTTTCCTGACCTCATGGCATACTTTACATTAATTATAATATTTATCTATAGCTTGATAGCATTAAAAGGAAAAAATTTTTACAGATTTTTTTCATGTGTAATGATAATGCTTATAATGATAGGAGTTAATTTTTTAACATCCCTAATTTTTGGAATAATATTTAATGTAAGAATCGAAGAATTAATGACTGAATTCAGTACATATAGATTTGCATGTCTTATTGTTTCAAAAATAATACTATTTGTTGTAACCAGGATTCTTATTAAGATGAAAGCTAAAGGAATTTCCAATATTAATGCTATTACGGTTACATCATTTACCGCTGTACCTATAATTACAATTGCTGTAATGGTTGTTATT
>DAMAEI010000043.1:14172-14672 GCA_031997345.1 Sedimentibacter sp.
GTTATTACGGAAGTGTCAATTGAGTTAGAGCTAAATGACAGGAATATGTTTTATCTGTTAATGTCGTTTATAGGCATGATTGTAATAAATATAGTTTTCTATACACTGCTTGCAAGGTTAGATAGAGAATACAGTCTTCAAACTGAAAATCGTCTTCTTAAACAAAAAAATTCTTTACAACTCGAATATGTAACAAAGACAAATGCTTTGAACGAGGAAATCCGAGCTATCAGACATGACATGAAAAACAGGATAATATATTTAAAAGAAATTTTTTCAAAGGGAAGCTATGAGGAAGGCGTATCCTATGCTGACAATATTATAGAAAAAATTGACAGCATGCACAAACTGATTAATACAGGAAGATTTGCATTTGATGCTGTAGTGAATGCCAAGTTGACTGAGGCAGCGGATAAAGGTATATCCGTAATTTATAATATCATGAGTTCGCTTGACAATAGCATGGAAGATGATGATTTTGTATCATTGATAGGAAATAT
>DAMAEI010000043.1:14682-25875 GCA_031997345.1 Sedimentibacter sp.
GAATGCGTTCAAGGTAGGAAAGAAATATATCTCGAAGCTAAAAAAGCACATTCATATTTATTAATTACGATAAAAAATACAGTCAGTGAATCTGTATTAAAAAATAATCCACAATTGAAATCGACAAAAAAAGATGTAATAAACCATGGCCTTGGCACAAAGAACGTGAAAAAAATTGTCGAAAGATATAACGGTTTTGTAACATATGAAGAAGAAAATGACGAGTTCGTCTGTAAAGTTATGTTATTAGTTTAATATTTACCAAACATATACCGAAAGGTACCAAATGCATACACCACCTCATTTACATAATAAAATTTATCTGCTACATTTGAAGTAAGAGATTAATTGGAGATGATTCTCATGATTAATAAAATATCTAAAAATGTAGCAGTTTTTTTTATTAAAAACAATTTAGTACAAGAAGATGAAATAGATATTTACATATATGGTTTACAACTTATTATTTCGTCTATTCTTGGAATTTCAATCATATTATTCTTTGGAATAATTTCTGAACGTCTTACGGATTCATTAATTTTTCTGTTTTGTTTTATAATTTTGAGACAATACAGCGGTGGATATCATGCTAATTCATATTTAAAATGTAATTTATATTTTATAACAATATTTTAGTAAACAAATACATTTTAACAATTCTGAAAGGCTGGATATTTTTTGTAAAGTTTTAAATATATATTATGATTGTATAAAAAATATCAATGTAAATTAAATTAAGTTGTATGAAGAGCAAAGCCTTTATAGAACGTTTTCAGATAAAATTAGACAAGCTATTTGAAACATGTTATAATTTTCGTATAGCAAATTATGGGAAGGTGAATTTCAGATATGAAAAAGATATATTTATTCCTATCTATTTTTTTGATAGTTATTTTGACATCATGCTCTGAACAAACAGAAAATGAAAAGGACGTTGTGAAAATCTGGTGGTATAAACAGGAGGATGGTACTATTTTTAATATTATTGTTGAAAAAGCTATAGAAAGTATATTGTTTCAAGCTAACTTAGATGATATAGAAGTAGATATTAAGCAATTTTCATATTCTGATATAAGTTACGATGATTATGTTCTTAAAAGAAATCTTGCTGTTGAACATGGGGATTTAGATATGACATTCGACTTGCCCGAAAGCTTGTATGCTTTGAGAAATAAAGCTGCTGACTATGACAGAATAGAAAACTATAAAAATGTATTTAGTAATTATAAAAATCAATATTGTGTTCCTCTGTGTACAGTACTGCGAGTTAACTTTGTCAATAATGATGCTTTGATAAAATACAACATAGAGCCTAAAAATGTAATTTTACTTGATGAGTATTATGATATAAAACAAAGGATGAAGGAAAATGGGGCTGAATTTAAGCTCAATTCACAGGAATTCAGAGAGCTTGTGGACTATTACAGCATAAAAAATAACTTAATAATTTTAAGAGATCAAAAAGGTACATATATAGATAAGACAGCGGCACTTACTGCTGTCCGTGAACTGATAGATGATATAAAAAATAATTATGACTATGAATATATTATCAATGATTCTGCTGATTATGACTATAAAATTATTGAAGAAAAATCCGGATACGAGTTTTCCGGTTTACCGTACAACTATTCGGCTTTAAACTACAATGATTTCAGAAGCCGTCCATCTATTGAGAATTATACAATTGTATTATTGGATAATAACGGTGATTTTTTTTCTATATATAATCGTGTTATTATGCCCTGTTTGTTTATATCAAAAAGCAGTAAAAATGACAATGTATATAATATAGCTGACACATTGTTACGAGACGGGTTTCAAATATCTTTGTATGAGAGAGGATTTGAAGGTGTAGTTACAAATTTAGATTCAACAAGAGATTTAATCGGGTTTGACGAAGATTGGAACTATGTGGGTGTGAAAAATCTTACAGATGAAAATGGTAATAAAGTAGCTCTTAAATTGTATCCTAAAAAGGAGGAGCAAAAGCTTTATGAAGTTTTGACCAAGGGATACGAAGTAGTAAGGAAAGTTGATATGTCATGCTTTTTTTCCAGCGTTCATTATTACGGGAAATTAAACATGTTTGTGGCAGATATGGCAGCGTCTATAATCAGGGATGAAAGAACATTGAAAGATTTTGATAAAATGGCTGACGATTTCATTATTAATTTAAATATAAGCGGTAATTAAACAGGGTGGAAAATGGCGGAGATAATTTTAAAGGATGTAACAAAGATTTATCCTAACGGTTTTAAAGCACTGGAGGATTTTAGTTTGAAAATAAAGGACAAGGAATTTCTTGTTCTGGTTGGTCCGTCCGGATGCGGAAAAACTACAATACTTAGAATAATCGCGGGACTTGAAGAAGCCTCGGCAGGCGATGTGATAATAGGAGACAGAAGGGTTAATGATGTACTGCCTAAGGATAGAAATATATCCATGGTATTTCAGAATTATGCCCTGTATCCTCATATGAACGTTTATGAAAACATGGCTTTTTCACTTAAGCTGAGAAAAATGGATAAAAGAGAAATTAAGGAGAAAATTTTAAATATTGCAGGGATATTGGAAATAGAAGATATACTATATAAAAAGCCTGCGACTTTGTCGGGAGGACAGAAGCAAAGGGCGGCACTTGGCAGAGCTATAATCCGTGAACCGGATGTTTTCTTATTTGATGAGCCACTGTCAAATATTGATGCAAAGCTCAGAACTCAAATGAGAATAGAGCTTATAAATTTACATAAACGTCTTAGTACGACTTTTGTATACGTTACTCATGACCAGACTGAAGCCATGACCATGGGAGAAAGAATAGCGGTTATGAAGGATGGAATTATACAGCAAATGGATACTCCTGAAAACATTTATAAAAACCCTGTAAATGTTTTTACTGCGGGCTTTATAGGCTCACCGCAGATGAACTTTATAGAAAGTCACGATGAAAATGTAACCATGGGTATAAGACCTGAAAAATTAAAAATTTCATCAGCAGCTGAAGTAGAGTATGATTCACTGAGCTTTGATGAATGTTATGTAGAGGCCGTGGAATTAATAGGATCGGAAAAGCTGATATATTTTGATTGCGGCGGATTGAAGCTTGCTTCTAAGGTGCCGGAAGATGTTCAGACATCCAAGGGTAACAGCTACAAGCTGTATTGCCTGAAAAAAGACATCCATTATTTTGACAGGGAAAAAGGAGAAAAAATTATATTATGAAAAAATGCGGTATGATGAAATACATACTTCCCAGCATTTTGGGAGTTGCATCTTTGTACTTGATTCCTTTTATAATAGCTCAAAAATATGTTTTCTTTTCATCAAATGGTTCACTTGCAAATATTTTTTCAAATCTGGGATTCATTATATCAATCAAAAATACGGCTGTATTTATGTCTGTATTCATTCCTTTGGCTGTTATTATAGGATTTGTTACAGCCTTTGTCACAGAATATCTCAAGCTAAGCTTTTGGGTACAGGCGGCAGTTATATTGCCTATTACGGTGCCGGCATCCTCTGTATCGGGTTTTTTCAGGGAAATTGCTGCCAGTCCTGTTCTTGAAAATATAAACGGACTGTTCATAGTGGGTTTTATATTTTTATGGAGCTGCATTGGGTATACGTATATTATTTTTCTTATATCATTGAAAAACAGGGATAAAAGTATTGAAGAAGCCGCATATCTGGACGGCTCAGGAACGCTCCGTACGATTTTTTCCATAATGCTGCCCCTTCACAGTGAGGCACTTGTGCTTGCCGTAATAGTGAGTACGTATAATTCTTTAAAGATTTTCAGAATGACTTATGCAATATTCGGAGAATATCCTGATTACAGAATGTTTATGATACAGAATTTCCTTCATTTAAAGCTTAAGGAGCTGAGCCTGGATACGCTTATGGCGGGAGCTGATATACTGCTTGCATTCATATTTGTACTGTTGTTTTTTATATTGAGATCAGGTCAAAAACATAAAAGAAAAATGTCCTTGTAGGAGCAGTCATGAAAAATTTTTCGGTTAAGTTTCTTTCTGTATTTATAATAGTAATATTTATGTTCCCAATACTATATACCATATCTCATTCTTTTATGGATGAGTATCAATTGAAAAATGACGATATGGAAATAGTACCGGAGATTTTTAACATTCAGCAATATTATGAAATAAGTGTTGAAAAAAATGAATATTTCAAGCTTTATATAAATTCGGCAATGATGACCTCAGGAGTGCTTTTAGGGCAGGTAACAGTAAGCATAAGTGCAGCATATTATCTGGCAGTGAAAAAAAGCCGGTTTTCGGAAATGTTGTTTTTGATTTATACTTTTTTTATGCTTCTTCCATTGCAGATAACATTGATACCAAACGTGCTTCTGTATAATTCTGCAGAGAGATATCTGGGATTAAGTATATTTAACACTCATTTGGCAGTTATTTTACCGGGGATATTCAGTACGCTGGGGGTATTTTTTCTCAAGCAGTTTTTTGAGTCAATACCTCAAAGCTACTATGAAATTGCAAAAATAGACGGTGCCTCAGATTTTGAGGTATTGCTTCATGTGGTATTGCCGTATTCTAAAAATGTCATAGCAGCTTTGTGCCTTCTGATTTTTATTGAGAATTGGAATTTAATTGAGCAGCCTCTCATATTTTTAAGTGCTATGTCAAAAATGCCTGTGTCTATTTATTTAAATACTCTTTATGCAAGCTATAGGGAAATTTTTTATGCAGGCAGTGTATTGTTTATGTTCCCTGTAATATATGTGTTTATGAAAATCAGGGACAAGCTTAAAGTAATGGTGTTAAAAATTGGTGACGAAAGAAGGTAGTACAGATGATATCAAGATTTTTTGATAAACTTTTAAAAATATTTTTTACTTTTCTGAGTGTTGTTATTATTACAGGGTTTGTGTTTCTTACAATCAGAAACTATATTATGCCACAGGTCACTGTCACTAAGCCATTAGAGAACAGTACGTTAATTAAGAAGAACTATTTTACGGGCAAAGTTACTTCAAGGGAAACCATCGAAGTAAAAGCTGACAGAAAGTTATATATAGAAGAAATAAATGTAAAAAATTCTCAAATAGTTGAGCCTGGTTCAGAAATAATAACATTGGATATGAGCAAGCAGGTATTTAATACTGATACGGAAGCTGTTGAATTACAAAATAAGATAAAAATATACGGGATAGAAAAGCTCAACCTAAAAAATCAAATGAACAGTAAGGAAGCTTCCGCACAAAAGGCATTGGAAGCATATGACAAAGCAAAAGAAGATTATGGAAATACAAGCTATTTGTATGAAAACGGAATCGTTACAAAGGAAGAGCTGGACAGAAAAAATGACACTGTGGAAGAACGTCGGAAGGCTTATGAGAATGAAGTAAACTCTCTCGAAAGCGAAGCAGAAATATATGCAATGAATTTAAACCGTATTGATGGTGAAATAAAAATATTGCAGAACAAATTACACGGAAAAATAAATGAAGAAAACGAAAATAAAATAACCGTGGACAGTGACGGAGATTATTTCCTTTCCGACAAGGTGTACATAGATTATATAATTGATAAAAAGATTGTTGAAGTGGGTGAAACAGTGATTCGATATTCAATATGCAATACTAATGCGGATTTATACATGGAGGCATACTTGGATATAGATGCTTACGATGACATATTTAATAAAAAGCATAGCGTATATTTTTGGAAAAATGACGAAAGAAAGAAGGAGTCGGTAAGTCTTAAATCTGTTCGTTCTTTTCCCGATCATAATGAGCTTGTATTCGCCTTAAGAGATGAACTAAGAGAAAAGGTGTATATATCGGACAGTGTAAGATTTATGGTTCAGTCAGAGGAAAATTATGAATGTGTTGTTCAAAAAACTGCCGTTGTACCCATAGGTGAAATGAAATCAGGCAATTACTGCTATATTTATTCGGTAGCATCAGAAGAATCCATTTTAGGACAGATAAATTATTTGAAGCAGGGAGAATACAAAATACTTGCTGTAGGAGATAATACAGTAGCCGTTGAACCGAGTCAGCCTAATACTACAAGAATAGACAGAAATACTATAATCGCCAATTATGCTTCATCTGTTTTAGAAAATGAAATGAGAGTCAGAATAATTAATTAGACAGGGTGCCGCAAATGAAAAATACGATATGTCTGCTTCTTATGATAATTTTAATAACATTTTTTATGTATATATATGTTGAATCAAATTTTTATGGAGGTATTGCAGAGTTCTGCTTAAGTGAAGCTATTTCTCATGAAAAAATTAAAGAAGCATTGGAACAAGGGCAAGTATATGATTATTTGATAGTATATGATTTGTATAATAGAGAGAACTCTAAGGTATATAAAGGCAATATTAATTTGATTCTGGCAGGAAGAATAAAAGAAAAGACCGATATTGAATTCAGCGAGAGAGAAGTACTAATGGGTGATAGCTTCGCCGCGAAAAACTATGCATACAATCCTATTGGCAAAAAGCATGAGTTCAATAATAAGGAATACGATATATCCGCTATTATAAATGATAGCCATGATATATATTATAATGCTCTTAATATACTGGAAAATCAAAATATAAAAAGACAAAGGATATATGCAGTACTTAAGGACAAAGATGGTGTTAAGATAGAAGAAAACACCTTGTTATCGATACTTAAATCAAAAAATATAGTACCTGATGCACACATTTACTATAATAATTTATCTAAGCTTCTGCTTAAGTTAATAATTCTATACTTTATATCACTTTTCATATATGTTATTTGTAAGATGACAGGAGAATTAAGGAAGATGTTAAGAAGTGTTTTTTCAGGATATAAAGATAGTAAATACAATATTGATATACGGGAATATGTCAGTAAACGTGAAAATTACACTATAATCAGAGGAATACTTATATATTTCGTTGCATTGCTCATGTCAATAACATGCAGTATAGTCCTGCTTATAAAATATCTTAATCTCAGAATGCCATATAGATTTAATCCGGTTTCTCCTAAAAGCATTTACAATATGATAAAATCTTTTGTAGATTTAATTTCGTATTATCTGTATAGTGGTATTACAGAAATGAGTTTAATTGTATTTGAAGTTGTATTTATGCTTTTTATAGTCTTAATAGTATCTATAGCAGCTTATGCAATTAAAAAACGTAAGCGATTAATAACAAGGTGTATAGAAAAATCTGATATGATGTGAAATCAATTATCAGATTTTTTGCAAGTACACTGTAAGGGATAGCCTACCATTTTCTATAGAAGACGAAAATATGGCAACACCCCACGGATGTATGCAAGTAAGGTTATCCATAAAGAGGACAGACGAACGGTCATAGCTTAACTGTCCTCTTTACAAATAAATTAAAGGCAACCCCTCACGGAATTGCCTTACTTTAGAGAAATTTAAGGATAACTATGATACAATATTTTATATCGGTGAAAGCTATTATATTTTTCCGATTTTGAAGAAGCATTAATCTGCTTTGAATGTGGAACCGGACAATGATATGATATTATCTTATATCAGCGAAACTTATGCCATGTCAGAGGACTATGAAAGTGCTAAAAAATATGCAGCGGAGGAAGGATACAATGGAATCAGTTTATTATATAGAGTTAAAAAATATATCTATCATTATGAGATTTAGGAATATTTTATATATTATACGGAAGAATTGTTTTAGGAGGAGTATTTTATGAGAAAATTAATTATAGCAATGGTATTTATAATAGTCTTGGTTTTATCCGGGTGTGTTAATAAGGCAGACCCAATTGAGCTGCCACCGATAAATGAAATAATATCTGTCGAAATTACTACAGGGATTGAAGATATTATTCATAAAGATGAAGCATGGATTAAATCATTTATTCAAAAAGTAAGTGAAGCGACACCTACATCTAAAAAGTCTGTACAAGATGTTCCGACTGTGTCAAAATATACACGGGTGGATATTGTAGGTGACAGGAAAATATCAAGCATCTTTATTTATGAAGAAGATTCCGAATTTTATATCGAACAAGCATATAGGGGGATTTATAAAACAGATGAAACAATCTTGGAGTTTTTAAAGTCTTCTAAACAATAGATGCTGCTATGTGATTAAAGAATATAGCTTCGCCATTGTTTTGGTAAAGTGCATAAGCGTATGAAAGTTACGTTACAAGTTAAAAAAACCAAGCTTCGATATTGTAAGCTTGGTTTTCTGTATGCCCTGACCAATTTTTTAGAATGGTCCGTAGTTTATTAAATCCGCGATTAAGACGAATCCTCCGCCCATTATCATCCATATAACCCAAATCGGGAACATGAATTTTACCCATTTTTCGTAAGATATTTTTGCAACTGCCAAAGTAGCTATCAGCGTACCGGATGTTGGCTCTATGTAGCTTGCAAAACCGTCACCAAACTGATAAATTAAAACCGTGAGCTGTCTTGTAATTCCCACAACGTCAGCAAGTGGTATCATTATAGGCATAGTAGCAGCTGCCTTGCCTGTAGCTGATGGGATTATAAAGTCCAGGACTGCTTCAATTAAGAACATTCCCAAGGCTGTAACGGCTTTTGGAAGACCTACAAGCACCGATGCGAAGTTGTAAATAATTGTATCGATTATTTGACCATCCTGCATAACTACCAGAATAGCTCTTGCGATACCAACCATTATTGCCCCTGAAACCATGCCCTTTGCACCGTCAAAGAATTCTTTTATGCTGCGGTCAACACCTAATCCTCCGATAATAGCAGAAGCGATTCCTAACATTAAGAAAATTGTACCTATTTCAGTCATGGAGAAGCCTTTTTTAAATACTCCATATACCAGGAATGCGAACGCAGCTACAATTGCAAGTAAAACAAGCTTTTGTCTGCCTGTAAGCTTCGCAACATTGTCTAAATCAATATGTGAACCGGCTTCTTCAATCTCTAAATCTCTAACAATGCTGTTTGCGGCGTTTTTCTTAACTTTACGTCCATATCTTATTACGTATGCCGAGGTAATTGCAAGCATTACAGCCCAAACCACGAACCTGAAGCCTATACCTGAATACATTGGAAGTTCTGCTATTTGCTGAGCAATTCCTGTCGTAAACGGGTTAACCATTCCGGCACAGAAACCGCATGCTGCACCAAGTGTTATCATTGCCATACCCACCAGAGCATCATAGCCCAATGCTCTGGCGAGTGCTATACCTATGGGGACAAAGATGATGTTTTCCTCCGCCATACCAAATGTTGCACCGCCGATGGAGAAAACAGCCATAATAATCGGTATCATTAAATGGTCTTTGTTTCTCAAAGCTGTTGCAATGCTTCCGACACCGCCTTCAATTGCACCTGTTGCGGTAATTATCTGGAAGGAACCGGCTACTATTATAATAAAGAATATAATTTCTTGACCTGCTGCCAGTCCTCTTGGTATGGAAGAGAACATCTCCATTACGCCAACAGGCGCTTGCTCAATAGTCTTGTAAGAAGCAGGGTCAACTACTTTCTTGCCTGACACGGGGTCCGGAATTCTGTCATACTGGCCTGCCGGTATAATGTAGGTGCATATGGTCATTATCAATATAACTATGCTTAGCAGAATGACCGGATGCGGTAATTTAAAAGATTTTTTCTTTCTTACGTTTTCCATTTGTTGTCTCCTATTATTTTTTATATTTTATAAAATATTTTTTATAAGTTCACAAAGTACCTTTATGGCATTCATCATTGATTTTTCAGAAAAATCAAAGCCTCCGCCGTGAAAAGAATCCTTTATATCAGCACCCCAAAGCATGTACGTAGCTTGTCCGCCCATTTCCGTAACATACTTCATAAAATAAGTGTAATCTTCGCTGCCTTTTATTTTTCTTGTTTTGTACAAGTTGTTGTAAATTCCCATACCTTCAACTATATCATACAATTTGCCAACCAATTCCTGCGAGCAATCCTCCGAAAGAGATGACCCTGCCTCAGTAATTGCATACTGACATTTATGAGCTTTGGACATATTTGCCACAATATTCGAAGCTTCTTCGAACATGTAGTTGCTGAGTTCGTTACTTTCACCTCGTACTTCGACCTGCATTTCGGCATTCTCGGGAATAACGCTTCGGAAGCTTCCTGCCTTAAGCACACCAACGTTTATCATTGTCAATCCATGACTGTGTCGAGGGATGCTGTAAAGACCGTTAATTATGCTTGTTGCGGCCAAAAGCGCATTTATACCTTTTTCCGGTGAATTTGCCGCATGTGAGGACTTACCCTTCAGCGTCACATCAAATTTCTTTGATGCAAGAAAACCAGTACTTCCGGCAGAAAAGGAATTTTTCTCCTCTAATGATAATGCCAGGTGTCCGCCAAACATATAATCAATTTTAGGAAGCACACCCTTGTCTATTATTGCTTTTGCTCCGCGAACGCCTTCCTCGGCGGCCTGAAAAATTAAAATTATTTTACCTTTAAAAAGCTCCTTGTTCTCAGCTATTATTTCCGCAAACACCAATCCGATTGAAATATGTCCGTCATGACCACAGCTGTGTGTATATCCGTCATTGAGGGAAGAAAAGCCCAAGGCGTATGGCAGATGTTCTTCAATTGCCGCTTCCTGCACCTTTACGCAGTCAATATCAAATCTGAATGCTGCTGTTGGACCTTCACCTAAGTCAAGCTCTGCGATGACTCCTGTGCGGCCTCTGTTTATTTCTTCCAGAAAAGCTTTGTCCACTCCGCTTTCCAGCGCTAACTTTTCAAAATGTCGGCATGTTGAGCTGTCAGGTATGCCAAGTCTCGATTTTTCCTCGGTTATTGCATCGCCATATTTGAGCTTGTAACCTAATTCCTTTAACTTATTATAAATAATGTATGTTGTTCTGTATTCGCACCAGCCCGGCTCAGGATGTCTGTGAAAATCTCTCCTGTATTCAACAAGTCGGTTCGAATATTTTTCAATATTTTCCATTGTAGCTCCTATTCTGCTCCTACATGTCCTTCAAACTCTGTCCTTATATTTTTGTATAATTCCTTGTCTGTAAGCACATCGTATCCTGTCAAAGCAAGCGCTGTAATTCCTTTCAGCATCATTTCATGAGCTTCTTCCGTTATGGTTGCATCTGCCATTTCCTTTGAATGAGCTGTAAAGCTTTTGCTTCCTATGCTCACGTATGGATGTATAGCAGGTGTTACATGGCTT
>DAMAEI010000044.1:0-2129 GCA_031997345.1 Sedimentibacter sp.
CGCTACGGTCATAAAACAAGCTACTACAAGGACATAAACGATATGATATGCAGGACCAGAAGCGAGGGCTTCGGCAAGGAGGTTCAAAGAAGAATACTGCTTGGAACATATGTGCTGAGCGCGGGATATTATGATGCCTATTACAAAAAGGCTCAAAAATTAAGGGGAGCAATAGCTGGAGGATTTAAAAAGGCATTTGAGGAATGCAGTGTGATTATTGCCCCTACTGTACCATCAACTGCTTTCGAGCTTAATTTCACTGCTTCTGACCCTGTTGAAGCCTATATGACGGATATATGCACGGTGCCTGTAAATATTGCAGGGCTGCCTGCTGTTTCCATCCCATGTGGGTTCGACGTCAAGGGTCTGCCAATAGGAATGCAGCTCATAGGAAATGCCTTCGACGATGCTGTAATAATGAACGCAGCATATCAGTACGAGCAGCAGGTTAAGGGGAAAGTATACAGACAGACAGGAATGGGGGTGGTACTATGAGCTGGGAAATGGTAGCGGGGCTTGAAACTCATGTGGAGCTTTCCACAAAGACAAAAATATTCTGCCAATGTACAACGGAATTCGGAGGTGAGCCCAACACTCACTGCTGTCCCGTATGTATAGGGCTTCCGGGAACACTGCCGAAGCTGAACAGGGCGGTTGTCGAATATGCAGTAAAGGCAGGACTTGCAACAAGCTGCGTAATAAGAAAGATTTCAAAGATGGACAGGAAAAATTATGTGTATCCGGACCTGCCCAAGGCATATCAGGTATCGCAGTATGACAGGCCATTGTGCGAAAATGGATTTATAACTCTGGCATCGGGCAAAAATATAAATATTACTCGAATTCACATTGAAGAGGATGCCGGTAAACTTATTCACGAGCGGGGAGATATCTACAATGACTATAACAGGGGAGGAGTGCCGCTTATAGAGGTTGTGTCAGAGCCCGATATCAGAAGCATTGAGGAAGCGGTGGAATATATAGATAAGCTCAGGCTTATTATGAAGTATGTAGGTGTTTCCGATGTTAAGATGCAGGAAGGTTCTCTGAGATGCGATGTAAATATTTCAGTGAGGAAAAAGGGCGAAAAGGAATATGGAACGAGGACTGAGATAAAGAATATGAATTCTCTCAACTTCATTGCAAAGGCAATGGAATATGAATTCAACAGGCAAGTTGACATTCTTGAAAGCGGAGGAGAAATATATCAGGAAACAAGGAGATATAACCCGGAGCTGAATATAACCGAAAGCATGAGGGGAAAAGAAGATGCAGATGATTACAGATATTTCAGGGAACCGGACCTGGTTACAATTTGTTTAACTGATGATGAAATAGAAAAATACAATGATGAAATCCCGGAGCTTCCGGCAGAAAAATATGAGAGATTTGTTAAGGATTTTGAACTGAATGAGCAGGATGCTGAGCTTTTGGTGAAATATAAAAAGATTGCCGAATATTTTGAAGAGGCCAGTGAGAATATAAAAAATAAAAAAATTGCCGCGAATTATATACTTGGCCCCATATTCAGGAAACTGGCTACGGATGCCGAGAAAGAAGAATTCAATATATCTGTTCCGGCTAAGCATCTGAATGAGCTTGTAGTTTTAGCCGAAAATAAAAAAATCAACTCGAATATTGCAAGAAATGTTTTGGAACAGATGCTAGATACAGGAAAGACAGTATGGGACTTCATTTCCGAAAGCGACATGGAAGGAATAGATGAAGGAGAACTGAGAGAAATCTGTAAAAAAGCGGTGGAAGCAAATAAAGCTGCGGTGGAGCAATACCTGAACGGAAAAGAAAAGGCTCTTGGAGCAGTTATGGGATATATAATGAAGGAAACAAAAGGAAGAGCCGATGCCTCAGCAGCTGCGGAAATGATAAAACAACTTGTTCAATAATTTGCTGTAACTTTAAAATACAGCCAATTTAACAATCATGCTTCTGATGCATATACTGTTGGAAGAAAGGAAAGGAGAGAAGCTATGATTATACATGTTGTTCAGCCGGGAGAAACAATATATTCTATCGCAAAGCAATATAATGTCCATCCCGATAAAATTATATCCGATAATGAACTGGCAAATCCGAACGTGCTGGTTCCAGGTCAGACGTTGGTTATTCTC
>DAMAEI010000044.1:2139-17714 GCA_031997345.1 Sedimentibacter sp.
GTTGTTCATACGGTTCAGCCCGGAGATACCCTTGAAAATATTGCCAAAAGATATGGAACCACAGTTTCGCAATTGCTGCAGTACAATCCATCAATAACTCACGCGGATGCTATATTCCCGGGAGAAAAAATAACTATAACGTTAAACGAGGAAAAAAGGGGGCCAATTCAGGTTTTAGGGTATGCATATCCAAATATAGACAGGACAGTGCTTATGAAGACACTGCCTTATCTGACATATCTGGCAATTTTCACATATGGTCTGACACCTGAAGGTAATTTAGTAGGAATTGATGACGAAGAATTAATAAGAATCGCAAGAGATTTCGGTGTGGCACCTCTCATGCACATTTCTACATTGACGGAAGAAGGAACATTCAGCAATGAGCTGGCACACACCATTTTAAATGACCCCGAGGCTCAGAATAACTTAATAGAAAATGTAGTGAGGACAATGAAGGAAAAGGGATACAGCGGACTTGACATCGATTTTGAGTACGTTCTTCCCGAGGATAAAGAAAAATATGTAGAGTTTATCGGCAACATAACCAAGAGGCTCAATGAAGAGGGTTTTTTTGTGCTGACCGCTCTTGCACCAAAGGTTTCGGCCGACCAGCCCGGACTTCTTTACGAGGCACATGATTACCCCGCCATCGGTGCTGTTTCAAACAGGGTGCTGCTCATGACCTATGAATGGGGATATACTTACGGTCCTCCAATGGCTGTGGCGCCTGTTAATAAGGTGAGAGAGGTTCTTGATTACGCAGTAACAGAAATTCCAAGAGATAAAATTTTTATGGGTATCCCGAATTACGGATATGACTTCACATTGCCGTATGAGCAGGGAGTTTCAAAGGCACAATCACTTTCCAATGTAGGAGCCGTGGATTTGGCATCAACCGTGGGAGCTAATATAAAATATGATGAAACAGCCCAGGCTCCGTACTTTACCTACTACGACAATCAGGGCAAGCAGCATCAGGTGTGGTTTGAGGATGCCCGCAGCATAAAGGCAAAGTTAGATTTATTTTCTGAATACGGATTTGAAGGTGTGGGCTATTGGAACGTCATGAGATATTTCCCGCAGAACTGGCTTGTTTTAAGCTCTCTGTACGATATTGTAAAAGTATTGTAAAAATGAATACTTTACTGTAATTTTACAGAAATACCGGCATATATTTTTGTAACAGGTATTTTGGGAGGTTTTCATGAATAATAAAAATTATAGAATAATGAAATTTTTTGAGCCGATAAATAAACAGGATAAATCAAGAGGATACGTGCGCCTTGATATAAGAGGCATAAAAGGAAATATAATTGTATCGGTTGAAAACTTAGGTGACGTTAAATCCACAAGCGAAGTTTATCTGTATAAGGATAGGACAAATAAAATCAAGCTCGGTGATATTAACAACAAAAAAGGAATGCTGAAAAAACTTTTAACATTCGGGAACAATAATGCAATTGAGGATTACAATGTATGTGCCGTTGTAAGGGATAAAAAATTGTTTTGTATTCCAGTCTTTTTAATGCTTCAAATCATGATCAAATAAAGAAGCTTGAAGTGGAAGGGGATGAATTGGCGGAAGAAATCCGTATGGCAGAGGATGACTTGTCGGAAGAAATCCATATGGCAGATGAGGCTGAATACGAAGAAGCCGAAGAAGCCGAGGAAATAGCAGAGGTATATGAGGAAGCCGAAAATGCAGAAGAAATTGAAATATCAGAAGAAATCGGAAGCTCAGAGGAAATTGCCAGTGAGGATGATGCTGATGAACTGAAGCAGGCAGATGCTGAAATAGAAGAATCTGATAGCGGGGTTAAAAAAACCTCGGTGGATTCGGCTGTCGATATCCACGAGGTAAGTCCAGAGACTTCCGGTGGCGATAGCTCGGAAAGCAGAGCGCAGTCACGAAGATTCAGAAGTAAGTTTGATGAGAGCCTGTACAGGATGCTTAAGGAATACAAGGAACTGGAACCGCTGTCTGTAAAGATTCGGGACTTAAACTGGTGGTACATACCATATGACGAAACAGGTGTGAGAAACGGATTCCTTCCTTATTATAGTCAGATAATAAGTTCATACTATCCGTATCCTATGTCAAACCGTGTTACAACATGCAGTTTTCTTATGAAGAAATACGGGCATTATATTTTCGGTATATATAAGGAAAAAGGAGAAATTGCGCGATTTGTATACGGTGTTCCCGGAGAATTTAAAAAGGAAGAGCAGCCATACAAGGGTGTAACGGGTTTTAAAAACTGGTCATACAGCAACAAGGAAAGTGATGAAAGACACGGGTACTGGTTGGTGTTTGTAAACCCGAAAACAGGGGAAGCAACAGAGCCTCCTCAGATATCGCTTGCCTAAATAACTCTGTACAAATTTTTATAAATTTGTTATAATATACAAGAATATTTCAAAAAAGGAGTTTAAAAAACAAATTATTTATAGAAAATTCCGAATCGGAAATAGACATACCCAGCTTCATAGTGGGAATGGTTTCACCGGAAACCATAGACGAGGATGACTTCGAAGAACTGCACACCTTTGATGAGGACGGCAACATGGATGTTCGGGAGTTTTACGAGCAGTTCGATTTTGAAAATCTGAACCTTAAAGTAAAATCATTCGTATTGGGGTATTACTGCCATTTGTGGTTTGATGAATACTATAAGTTTAATGCAAGCAAGCTCACTGTGTACAACAATGCAGATTTAACAGATGAAGAACTCAGCCTTGCGGTAAAGTCCACGTTGAGGAAGTATGACAGCAAATATATAAATAATTTTTATGAAAAATACATTAATGAAATAACTGGTTTTGAAGAAGATATCAACATAGAAGAGCTCGGTGGCATCTGTATCAAAGAAGCTAAGGATAAGATAGCGGATTTTTTATCTGAAGACGTATCGGAATCTATTTACCCGCAGCTCATAGATGAACATGAGTATATGAGTCTCATGAAAAACGGATGCAGTAAAATTATGAAGTCACTATAAAAAACTCCTGTAAAAGGAGTTTTTTTAAAAGTAAAAATTGACTGCATGGATAAAATATAATATAGTTGAAGCATATACCTTCATTATGGTATTATTATGGATATTGGTTATAAGGATGGATTCATGAAATATAAATATGTATTTTTTGATTTTGACGGAACACTGGCAGACACTGAAGAAGTAAATTTTGTTATATATCAGAAGCTTGCCGAAAAATACAACTTGAGAAATATCACTATAGATGAATTGGGTCATATTAAGAAAATGAGTGCCCGTGAGCTTATTAATTATGTTGATGTTAAGAAAAGGTATCTGCCTTTCATGCTGAAAAGAGGAAAGAACCTTCTTAAGCTGGATATGAAAAATATAAAGCCATGCAAGCCGGACATATTTGATGTTGTAAGAGAGCTTAAGGAAATGGGAATAAAGACCGGAATTCTCACTACAAATTCAAAGACGAATGTTCAAATGTTTCTTGAAGAGCACAATGCAGATATTTTTGATTTTTTTGCAAGTTCCTCAATGTTTGGAAAAGAAACAAAAATGAGAAAAATAATCAAAAAAGAAAAGATAAGCCCGAATGAGGTTCTCTACGTCGGAGATGAAATAAGAGATATAAATGCCGCAAAGAACACGGGAATTGATATTGCATCTGTAGCATGGGGATATAATACGGTTGAAAGCTTAAAAAAGCATAATCCTGAATTCCTTATATATACTCCTTCAGAGCTTGTTGAAATATGCAAATAGAAATACGAATGAGCGTTTAAAAAAATAAAAAAATTTTCGATTAAATGCAAATTATATTATTGCATTTAATTTTTTTATATGTTAAAATACCCTATAAAAAAATTAAGGAGGAGAATTGCAGATGATTTACACAATAAAGCCTGAACACCACGGTATTGCGGAGCTGACAAAAATACTTGAAGAGCATTCCGAAATACAATTTGTTTCATTTATGGGCGTTGATATAGGCGGTAACGGAACAGATGAAAAAATACCTATAAAGTTGTTTTTAAGAGATATGGAAGATATGCTGAAGTACGGAATTCAAACAGACGGATCGAGTGTTGAGCTGCAGGGGATTGCAGATTTAAACAATGCAAGAGTCGATATACTTCCTGACTTAGACTGCAATTGGTTCATCGATTACAACTACGAATATTACAACGATGAAACGGGACTTCCTGTAGGTACTTTAAAAATTCCTTCTTTCATTATACACAGCAATGAACAGGTTTGTTCGAGATCAATTCTTAAGAGAGCCACCGAGCATTTCAAATCTCAGATACTGGAAATACTGAAAAACAATTCTCATATCTCCGAAGATTATGGATTCAAATATGAAGAAATAGAAGATGTACTGCTTACTTCTGCAACAGAGCTTGAAATGTGGGTGAAAACTCCAGAGCAAAGCGCTGATTTTGAAGAGCTTCATACGTCACAGATTTTGAAGGAGCAATACTGGAAGAGAACTATGGGAACGGTAAGAACGGTTCTCGAAAAGATAATGGATCAACTTGAGCGCTACGATTTAAAACCTGAGATGGCACACAAGGAGGTCGGCGGCATTGCCAATAAAATAGATGCCAAAGGCAGAATAACTCACGTAATGGAGCAGCTTGAAATAGATTTTCTGAATCACTTCAGACTGCCGATAACGAAATGTTTGTGAGAGAGCTTATCGAGGACCAATTCAGGCATCACGGTCTGGAGGTGCTTTTCAAGGCGAAGCCCATAGAGGGGGTTGCGGGAAACGGAGAGCATACGCATCTCGGCGTTGCTGTAAAGCTTAAGAGCGGGAAAAGGGTTAATTTATTTTCTCCAAAGGATTTGAGAAAGGATTATCTCAGTGAAATAGGATACGGGGCACTTATGGGGCTGCTTAAAAACTATGAGGTCATGAATCCCATAGTAACTGCCACAAATGATGCATTCAACAGGCTCAAGCCCGGATTTGAAGCTCCTGTATGCATAGTCACCTCATTGGGAGGATCTAAGGAATTACCATCGAGAAATAGATCGGTGCTTGTGGGTGTTATAAGAGATATAAACAATTCCAGTGCCATAAGGTTCGAGCTGAGATCGCCAAACCCATATTCAAATGCATACTTGGTAATAGCGGCATCATATCAGGCCATGCTTGACGGTATCAGGAATGTTATTGCGGCTGAGCTCAACTGTGCGGATCTTGAAAGAGAAATATCCAAGAAATACGGCGAAGATGCGGTATATTTGGAAAAATACAGAGAATACAGAAGCGAAGAGGATGTCTTCGAAAAATATACCCAGGAAGAAAGAAACAAGCTGTATGGCATAGCACCTGCAACAGTGTGGGAAAATCTTAGCGGTTTTTCATCCTGCGAATTGAAGCAGCAGGTATTGAAGGCTGGAGATGTTTTTACGGATAAGCTTATTAATTCATTTAAGGAATCAACCATGCAGAAGTGGAAGAATGAGCTGACGGGAAGAATAGTCCATGACAATATAATGCTGCTAAAAACATTTGTGAAGCTCCATAATGAGCAGGACCATTCAACAGATCTGGATGTCGTAAATTGGGAGAAAATTATTTATTTAAAAACAAAGCTTATGAAAGACAGCATGGCTAAAAAGTGCATATTCACCAAAATTAAGACGGCAATTAAGGACGGGGATTATGATGCTGCATCTGAGCTTCAGAAGCAAATGAATGAAAAAATGACTGAAATCAGAGCTCTGTATATTGATTACAGAAATAATATATTTTAATGAAGGCAGCAATCTCGGAGTTTATTGAGATTGCTGCTTTTATAAATATATTTGCGCAATGACGAAAAAGTGTTTTTATAAATTTTGTGACTATTTATGATGATTACGTATTTTTTTATTTACAAATTGCATATCTTGTGCTAATATAATAGTGCATGGAAAAACGTATTCATAACAATGAATGTGTTTAGTGCATAATATGCATTTGATTTATTTTGACACAGGTGATTTACTTTTTAATTATGAAGATTTATGGCTATAGTTTATTTGTGTCATCATTAATTTAAGTGCATAAAAAAACTTGGAGGATTATTATGAGTAAAGTTCCAAAGCAAAAAAAACAAGCAACGTTAGGAATATCCATAATTCCTGTTTTGGCAGTCGTTGCAGCATTGTCGGTATCAATTATTAAATTCGGCGCAGACCCTCACATTCCTATATTATTTGGTGCTGCGGTTGCATCCTTTATTGCGGTGTATTCTCTCGGCTACAGCTGGGAAGAAATTGAGAAGGGAATTATTGATTCCATAGGCAGTGTAATGCAGGCGATATTAATACTTGCAATTATAGGTATGTTAATAGGAACATGGATTGGCGGCGGTATTGTTCCTACGCTGATTTACTATGGATTAAAAATCTTATCTCCGACGTTCTTCCTTGCGGCATCCATGATTCTTTGCAGCGTTGTTTCATTGGCAACAGGCAGTTCATGGACTACAGCAGGTACGGTGGGCGTTGCTCTTATAGGTGTAGGACAGGGATTGGGTGTTTCTGTTCCTCTTGCTGCAGGAGCAATAATATCGGGTGCTTATTTCGGAGATAAAATGTCTCCTTTGTCAGATACGACAAATCTTGCACCTGCAATGGCAGGAGCTACTTTGTTTGATCACATTAAGCATATGATTTACACTACAGGCGTATCATACTTAATAGCATTTGTGATATACTTTGTGCTGGGACTTAAATACAGAGGTCATGAACTCAATACGGTAGAAATTCAGGGAATACTTGATGCTATTCAGAGCATTTACGTAATTAACCCGTTATTGCTGCTTGTTCCCGTAATAACAATTGCAGCTGTAGCATTGAAGGTTCCAGCTATTCCGGGACTTATTATGGGTGTTGCATTAGGCGCAATCTGTATGATATTCCAGGGCGGAGATCTCGGCGCCATAATTGATGCCATACAAAACGGTGTAGTGGCTGAATCAGGTCATGCAATGGTTGATGAATTGCTGACAAACGGAGGAATGCAAAGCATGATGTGGACAATTTCTCTTATTATGTGTGCACTTACATTCGGAGGTATTCTGGAAGTTACAGGAATGATGGGCTGTATAGCCGGAAATCTTCTTAACAAGGCAAATAGCACAGGATCACTTGTGCTGGTAACTGTTGTATCATGCTTATTTGTAAATATACTTTGTGCAGACCAGTATCTGTCTATAGCGCTTCCGGGAAAAATGTTCAAGGACGAATATAAGGAAAGGGGCTTGGCACCAAGAAATCTTTCCAGAGCACTTGAAGATTCTGGTACAGTAACAGGTGCGCTTGTTCCGTGGAACACATGCGGTGCTACAATGTCCGGATTTTTGGGAGTTTCTACATTTGCATATTTACCATATACATTTTTCAACCTTATTAGCCCGGTGGTTTCGGTGCTGTACGCATACACAGGATTCTCAATTATGACTCTTGAGGAAGATCCTTCGTCAGAACAGTATGTACGTCCGATGAAACTTAAGAAATCATCGAGAGAACTTGAGGAATATGTTAATAATTATAGAAAAAATCACAGTGTTAGCGTATAAAGACCTCATACGAATTAAATTCTGATTATAATAAAATTAAAGAGAACTGCCAAATGGCGCTTGGATGATAAATTCAGGCGCCATTTTTGTCGTTTTGAGAAATTATTTTACATAAATTTTACATTGTGCGTGTGTTTTTTTTACGTTAATAAATTATATTCAATATAATGTAAATAATAAATAATAAAGAGGAGAAAAAATGTATAGAAATAAAACTACTAAAATAATATTGCTTGTATTAACGACTATGTTGATTTTATCAGCGTGCTCAGAAAAACAAGAATCATTCGAGTTTAATAGTGATAAAGATATAACTGTTGTGGCAAGGGATGCAGCTTCGGGAACAAGGGGTGCGTTTCATGAAATAATGGGAATAATTAAGAAGCAGGGAGAAACACAGGTCGATAACCTCGTGGTGGGAGCAATAGAATTTGACGGAACAGATAAAGTTATAACTGCGGTTGAAGGCGATAAATATGCAATCGGATATATTTCTTTGGGCTCTGTAAGTGAAAGAACAAAGGCGGTTGCAGTTGACGGAGCAAAACCGACAGTTGAAAATGTAAAATCAGGAGCATATTCGGTATCAAGGCCTTTCCTTCTGGTTACAAAGGGAAGCGAAAACAGCCTTGTCAAGGATTTTCTGAAATTTGCTGAATCAGAGCAGGGACAAAAAATAGTAAATGATATGAAATATATAGCTTCAGCTGAGGTGCCTTCGGAATATACTTCATCGGGTATGTCCGGAACAATCAAGGTTGCAGGTTCCACATCCGTAACCCCGCTGATGGAAAAGCTTCAGGAAGCATATCAGCAGCTTAATCCGGATGTAAAGTTTGAAATGCAGTCGAACGGTTCTTCGCAGGGAATAAAGGCAGCTATTGACGGTTCCTACGACATAGGAATGTCATCGAGAGAGCTGAAGGATGAAGAGGCAAAGCAATTGAACAGACACATACTTGCAATAGATGGCATTGCGGTAATAGTGAACAACAATAATCCGTTTGATAGCCTGAGCGGAAACGACATAACAAAAATATACACAGGCGAAATAACCAGATGGTCAGAAGTAAAATAACTAATACAGAACATAGGATAAATTTATATGAAAATGTAATGCAGATAATGTTTTTTATATCTGCATTGGTTTCGGTAATGGCGGTAATTGCCATCTGTCTCTTTCTTCTTTTGAGAGGAATACCGGCTATTGCTGAAATAGGATTTATGAACTTTATTTTTAATGAAAAGTGGGGACCAACCAACGTTCCTGCATCCTACGGCATATTGTCCATGATTGTGGGAAGCATGTATGTAACGGCTGGCGCCATTGTAATAGGCGTTCCGATAGGTCTTTTGTGCGCGGTATTTCTTGCTGAATTTTGTCCGGACGGTCTGTACAGAATTGCGAAACCGGCAGTCAACCTACTGGCGGGAATACCTTCAATAATTTACGGATTTTTCGGTATGGAGATAGTTGTTCCCTTTGTGAGAGAAAGCTTTGGAGGAAACGGCTTCAGCGTATTGTCCGCTTCTATTATTCTTGGAATAATGATACTCCCAACGGTGATATCCATAAGCGAATCCTCAATAAGGGCGGTTCCGCCCAGCTATGCTGAGGGGTCGCTGGGGCTTGGTGCCACAAAGGAAGAGACGGCATTCAGAGTTGTCGTTCCGGCTGCTAAGTCTGGAGTCCTCACATCGATTATTTTAGGTATAGGCAGGGCTGTAGGAGAAACAATGGCTGTGGTAATGGTGGCGGGAAACTCTGTTATGCCTTTGAATAAGATTGCTTTACTGAAGCCTATAAGGACTCTGACTACAAATATTGTTACTGAAATGAGCTATGCCTCAGGTCTTCATGAGGCGTCTCTCATCGGTACAGGTGTAGTGCTCTTTGTATTCATCATAATATTGAATACAGCATTGAGCCTGCTCAAGTCAAAATCATCAAGGAATTAGGAGACGGCTATGACAGAAAGAATTCAAGATGAAAAGTATTTGAAAAAAAGAAAGGTGCATTCCTTTGCCTTGAAAGCACTTGTTTGGTTTTGTGGTATATTGACAGTGGGGATTTTAGTATATATACTTTTATTTATATTGGTGAGAGGAATTCCTAACATAAATATGAAGTTCCTTTTCGGGCAATATGATTCAGAGACTCTATCTGCTTTTTCTTCAATTGTTGCCACAATAGAAATAATTGTGATTTCACTTGCCGCAGCATTGCCCATAGGTGTGTTCTGTGCAATTTATCTTACTGAGTATGCCAGAAGAGGCAACAAGGCAGTTAAGGTAATAAGGCTTGCGGTTGATACCTTGGCGGGGATTCCGTCCATTGTGTACGGTTTGTTCGGAATGATATTCTTTGTTGGTATTCTGGGATTCAGAACATCAGTTTTATCCGGTATTTGCACGGTATCCATAATGATACTTCCTGTAATTATAAGCTCGTCTGAGGAAGCCATCAAGGCCGTACCGGATATGTACAGAGAAGGTAGTCTCGGTCTGGGTGCCACAAGGCTTAGGACAGTATTCAAAATAGTCCTGCCAACAGCCATGCCGGGCATACTTTCGGGAGTAATTTTAGCCATAGGGCGTATTGTGGGTGAATCAGCAGCACTGATTTTTACAAGCGGCACAAATGTTTTGAAAGCTCCTACTTTGGATTTGACCGCCTCCCAGAGAACATTGGCAATTCATATGTACATGCTGGCGGGAGAAGGGCTTCCTCATCACAAAGACATGGCATTTGCAACAGGGGCTATTCTCATAATAATAGTGTTTGCGGTAAACATGGCGGCAACTAAGCTTGCAGACAAAATAGGGAGAGAACAATGATGAATAAGGATAAAATTAAAATAGAAAATGTCGATTTATATTACGGAGAGTTTCAAGCTCTTAAAAATGTAGATATGAATATAAAGGAAAATGAGGTTACTGCCTTCATCGGACCATCAGGATGCGGAAAATCGACCCTGTTGAAATCATTGAACAGAATGAACGATTTGATTGAAGGGGTTAAAATAACAGGAGAAATCCTTTTGGATGATGTGGATATATACAAGAACATGGATGCTACATTGCTGAGAAAAAGAGTGGGAATGGTATTTCAAAAGCCTAATCCTTTTCCTATGAGCATATATGAAAATGTGGCTTACGGACCGAGGACACATGGAGTAAAATCGAAGACAAGGCTGGATGAAATAGTGGAACAGAGCCTTCGTGTAGCCGCAATGTGGGATGAAGTTAAGGACAGGCTGAAAAAAAGCGCTCTTGGGCTATCGGGTGGACAGCAGCAGAGGCTTTGCATCGCCAGGGCATTTTCTGTGAATCCGGAGGTAATACTGCTGGATGAACCTACATCAGCGCTGGACCCAATCTCAACAATGAAAATAGAAGACCTGATTGTTGAAATAAAGAACAATTATACAATTGTAATAGTAACTCACAACATGCAGCAGGCTACAAGAATATCTGATAAAACAGGTTTTTTCCTCAACGGTGAGGTAATTGAATTTGATGAGACTGAGAAGCTGTTCTCAATGCCTGCAAACAAAAAGACTGAAGATTATATAACCGGAAGATTCGGATAAACGGGAGGTAAAATGCGAAACAGATTTGATACGGAGCTTGAGAACCTGAATCTAGAGCTCATAAAGATGGGAAGCCTTATAGAAAATTCAATAGAATCAAGTGCTAAGGCGCTTATTGAACAGGATTTAATGCTTGTTAAGAAAGTAAACGAGTTGGAAATCGAAATTGACCAAATGGAAAAGAACATTGAAAGCCACTGTCTGAGATTATTGCTTCAACAGCAGCCGGTAGCGTCAGACCTCAGGGTTATAAGTACTGCGCTTAAAATGATTACCGATATGGAGAGGATAGGCGATAATGCTGAGGATATAGCTGAAATTGCAAAATATATGGTTGATCAGAAGTTTATTAAGGATTTGGTTCATATTCCGCAGATGGCAGACGCAACCATAAGCATGGTGAAAAGAAGTATAGATGCCTTCGTAAGCAAGGATAAGGAGCTTGCAGCTGAGGTATGCAGGGATGACGATATCGTGGACGGATTATTTCAGACAGTTAAGCAGGAACTTATAGAAAAAATGCAGGAAAACAGAGAGAACAGCGAGCAGGCTATCGACCTTTTGATGATTGCTAAATATCTGGAAAGAATAGGTGACCATGCCGAAAATATTGCTGAATGGGTTATATTTTCTATAACCGGTGAACATAAGGAAAAATAGGAGAACAATATGAAACTATTATATTGTGTGGAAGATGATTCGGGTATAAGAGAGCTGATTACAATAGCTTTAAGCACGGCGGATTTTGAAATTATGGGATTTGAAGAAAAGGACAGTTTTTATGCTCAGCTGAGAAAAAGGGTGCCTGATTTGGTTCTCCTAGACTTAATGCTGCCTAAAACAGATGGTATGACAATCTTAAGGGAGCTTAAGCGCGATGAAAATTATGCCGACATTCCTGTTATAATACTGACAGCCAAGTCCATGGAGCTGGATAAGGTGAAGGGATTGGAAGCAGGTGCGGATGATTTTATAACGAAGCCATTTGGTATACTGGAGCTACTTGCGAGGGTGAAGGCAGTTTTAAGGCGTTCAGTAAAGAAGGAAAAGCCCGACGAGTTTTTGGAATACAACGGCCTTTCTCTGGATTATAACAAGCGAACCGTTTATTATAAAGGTGCTTCTGTTGCTTTAACATACAAAGAATTTGAGCTTCTGCACTATTTAATGCTCAACAAAGGAATAGTTCTCTCCAGAGATAAAATTCTTTCGGAAATATGGGGATTTGATTATGAGGGGGAAACCAGGACTGTGGATATGCATATAAAGACTATAAGGCAGAAGCTGAATGCCGCAGGATGCAATGACTATATAGCCACGGTCAGAAGTGCCGGATACAAATTGGAGGAGGCCGGTGGCGAATGAAAAAGAGGCTGTTTTTAATAATAATGCTTATTTCTGTCGTGTCATCGGTATTGTCCTGCGTTATGACAACCGTCGTTTACTACAGCTTTTATGTAGAGGACGCCGAAAATAAGCTTAAATCGATAGTCGAGCTTACAAAAGGTTTTGAGAACTGGGAGGATGAAGGCAAAATTAATTCCTCCGTAAATAAAATATTGAATGCTACAGATTACAGCATGCGCTTTACAATTATACGCAAAAACGGAGAGGTTGTATATGACAGCAGGGCAAAAAATGAAAATCTCGAAAGCCACAAGGACAGGCCGGAGGTAGCCGTTGCATTTGAAAAGGGGCACGGAGAGGATACGAGGTATTCGAGCACTACAAAGACAGATATGTATTACTATGCTGTCAAAATAAGTGAAAATGAGGTTCTCAGGGTTTCAAGGGACATAAGGAGCATCAATTCAGTATTTATCGGAATACTGCCTATACTGGTGCTTTTGTTTGTGTTTTTGCTTGTAATTGTATATATTTCAGCCAATTCCTTTACAAGGAGAGTGCTGAAACCTGTTAAGGAGATGACAAGGTCTCTTGATGAAATGCTGGAGGACGGAGAAGGGGAGGGCGTTGAACTATATGACGAATTTGAATCTCTGTCACTTAAAATTCGCGAGCAGAAGATTAAAATAAACCAGTATATTGATGAACTTAAGCATGAAAGAGATACGATAGGACTTATAACTGAAAATATGAAGGAAGGATTTATCCTCATAAATAAAAACAGGCAAATTCTTTCAATAAATACAAGCGGGAAACATATGATAGGCAATGACAAATTTGATTTACGTCCCAGCAGAAATATTCTGGAGCTCATAAGGAATCCTGAAATTTTGCTACAGGTAGAAAATTCAATTGAAAAAAATATACATACCATACATGATATAAAGAAAGACGGCAGATATCTCAGATATTACTTCAGTCCTGTAAAGGAACAGGGCAGCCGCCAGGCGACAGGACTTTTAATATTGATAGAAGATATTACAAATCAGAAGAATGCAGAAATCATGAGGAGAGAATTTTCCGCCAATGTTTCTCATGAGTTGAAAACTCCTCTCACAACCATAATAGGCTTTGCGGAAATAATAAAGGAAGGGCTAATCACCGATTCGGATAGCATAAGAAAGTACTGCGGCATGATAAACAATGAAGGCCTGAGGCTTATAGCCTTGATTGAAGATATCATGAGGCTTTCAAGAATTGAAGAAGGTGTGAGTCCTGAAGAAAACAGTAATATAAACCTGAAGGAAATTGCGGAGGAGACGGCGGCACTTTTATCTCCGAAAGCAGAAGAACTGAATATCCATCTGGAAGTGAATGTCGCGGATGCATTTATAAAAGCAAACAGAAACTATATGAGCGAGCTTATGTACAATCTAGTGGATAACGGAATTAAGTACAATAAAAGCGGCGGCTCTGTATATATACGCGTACAGAAGGACGGTGGAAAAATAATTATATCAGTGAGTGATACGGGGGTCGGAATACCGGAAGAGTATCGGGACAGAATTTTTGAACGGTTTTACAGGGTGGATAAAAGCCGCTCCAAAGAGACAGGCGGAACAGGACTCGGGTTGTCAATAGTCAAGCATATAGCAGAGCTGTATAACGGTAAAATAGAACTTAAAACAAAGGAAAATGAAGGAACAGAAATAACAGTAAAATTCAGCTGCTTACAATAGCGATATGATAAAGGAATTGTCCCGATTGACAGGCAGGAGTCTGAGGATATCGGGCGGTTCCTTTTCTTCTAATGCATTATTAATTTATTCTAAAGATTATTTTAATGTGCGAAATATAAAATATTAAAATATATTGATAAAAAAATGCAATGTTGATACAATTATATATAAAATTAGAAATGAGTGCCTATGTTCGGATATGTAACAATCAATAAAATGGAATTGAAGTTTAAGGAATATTACAGCTACAAGGGCTATTACTGTGGGCTGTGCAAGCGCCTTAAAACAAAGTACAGCAACAAATCAAGAATGACATTGAATTATGACATGACTTTCCTGATACTTTTTTTAAGCTCGCTGTATGAGCCTCAGAACAAGGTGTGCAACGAGAGATGCATGGTTCATCCCGGTAAAAAGCAGCTTGTTGTTCAAAATGAAATAACAGACTATGCTGCATCGGTAAACATATTGCTTTCTTATTACAACCTTCTTGACAATTGGCAGGATGATAGGGACTATAAATCTCTTGCTCTTATGAAAACCCTTGAGGGTGAATTCAGAAAAGCGAGTGCGGAGCTGCCGGAAAAAGCTGAAATATTCAGGATGCGTCTTGAAAATATAGCAAAATTAGAGAAAAATAACACAGATGATGTGGATGCCGTCTCCAATGAATTCGGACATCTGATGGAAGAGATATTTCTGTATCAAAATGATGAATGGGAAAAAAACCTGCGCAAGATAGGGTTTTATTTAGGAAAGCTCATCTACTATCTGGATGCTTATGAGGATATGGAAAAGGATGAGAAAGAAAAATCCTACAATCCCTTCAACAATATGTATACAGAGGACAAGGGAAAGGCAGCAAGGGAACTTATAATGCTGAATTTATCTTTCTTGAGCGATGAGATTGAAAGACTGCCCTTGGTGCAGGATAAGGGAATAATTGATAACATAATATATTCAGGTATATTGAACAAATCAGATAAAAGGAGAACTATTGATGAAAGACCCATATGAAGTGCTTGGACTGCAAAGAGGTGCAACTAAAGATGAAGTAAAAAGCGCATACAGAAAGCTTGCTAAAAAATACCATCCTGATGTGAATGAAAATAATCCGCTCAAGGATTTGGCTGAAGAAAAATTCAAGGAAATTCAATTGGCTTATGATGAAATAATGAACGGAAATGCAGGCAGTTCCGCTTCCTACCAAAACTATGGAGGCAGCGGTTCATATGACGGAGGTGCGGGAAATTTATTTTCTGTAAGGCAGTGTATTCAAACAGGAAGATTTCAGGATGCTGTGAGAATATTGAATGGTGTGCCTGTAAG
>DAMAEI010000044.1:17724-18863 GCA_031997345.1 Sedimentibacter sp.
TGTAAGAAATGCGGAATGGAATTATCTGATGGGTGTGTGCTATGTTAACATGGGCTCATTGGGTCAGGGAATGCAGTATGTGCAAAATGCCGTGAGAATGGACCCGGGAAATTTTGAATACAAAAACTTTTTGAGCCAAATTGCGAATATGCAGAATGTATATCAGCAAAGGGCATACAACTACAGAGGAGGAAGCTCAAGCGTTGACTGCTGCACGCAGCTTATATGTGCTGACTGCTGCTGCGAGTGTATGGGAGGCGATCTGATTCCATGCTGTTAAAAGGCGGGGATGTTGCATACTTAGGTGTACTGCTGGGGTTGAATCAGCTTTTTATAATATTGTCATCTGCAATTGAGACGAACACAGTAATTCTTTTAGCAGGGGCGGCCCTTGTTGTGGGAATTGTAATAGTGGAGTTCGGAGGTAAAAGCGGAGTGGTATTTTATATTGCTTCGTGCATTCTCGGATTCATGCTTACATTCAATAAAATTGAATTTGTAACATATATACTGTTTTTTGGACTTTACAGCATAGTAAAGCATCTTTTAGAATCAAAGCCGGATAAAACCATACTTATATATGCGGCAAAGCTGGTATTTTTCAATCTGTCGCTTGCTGCAATGTACTTCGCGGTAAAGCTCTTTATACCGCTGCAGCTTGCATGGTGGATGATTGTGGCAACGCAGCTTTTATTTATTATTTATGATTACGCTTTTGCCGTATTCATTACGGCATATATAACACACATCAGAACAAAAATGAGACGAGGTTAGGTGGAGGACATATAAAAAAGCCGGTACTGAAATAAAATCAGACCGGCTTTCTGTTGCTTGTTAATCGTTCATTACAAGATAATCTTCTCTGTCCGCTCCGACAGATACATATTTGATAATACAGCCCACCTTTTTTTCCAGGTACTTGATATATTCAAAGGCTTCCTTTGGAAGATCAGACTCTTTTCTGCATTTGCCTATATCGCATTTCCATCCATCCATAAATTCAATTACGGGTTTTGCTATATCCAAATCGGCTCCTGTGGAGAACTCCTCGGTAATCTTTCCGTCTATGTCATATGCGACAACCACAGGTATTTTGTCCATGTATGACAATACATCAAGTTTTGTAAGAGCAAGCTGGT
>DAMAEI010000044.1:18902-25329 GCA_031997345.1 Sedimentibacter sp.
CCCACTCTTCTTGGTCTTCCCGTTGCTGCGCCGTATTCCCCGCCTGCCTCTCTGAGCGCTTCGGCTTCATTGCCGGACATCTCAGCTGTAAAAGGTCCTTCGCCCACACACGAAGAATAGGCTTTCATTATCCCGATGGTGCTGCCGAGCTTCATTCCGGGAACGCCTGCTCCTATGGGAGCATAAGCCGCTATTGTAGAGGACGAGGATGTATATGGATAAATTCCGAAATCTATATCTCTCAGTGCACCTAACTGTGCCTCAAACATAACTTTTTTGCCGTTATTTACGGAATTATTCAGATATAATCCAACATCACATATATATTCTTCAAATTCTGTGCCGTATTTAATCAGCCAGTCATACATATCATCCGCATAAAATTCTATGGACTTATATCCTCCCGCAATGGTGAGGTTTTTCCATTCCACAACCTGCTCAACACGCTTTCTGAGCGCTTCTTTATTCAGCAGGTCACCCATTCTTATGCCTTTTTTCATATACTTGTCGCCATATACCGGAGCAATGCCTCTTCTTGTGGACCCGAATTTCAGGTCCTTTAAGCGCTCTTCTTCCAATATATCCTGCTTTACATGATATGGAAGGCAAATAACTGCCCTATCGCTGATTTTCAAATTATCAGGTGTAATTTTAATCCCTGAATTTCTCAGATTGTTCACTTCTTTGTGGAGGTGTTCCAAATCTATAACTATACCATTTCCCATTACATTAACAACCTCAGGCCTTAGTATGCCTGACGGAAGCAGGTTAAGTACAAATTTGCCCGATTCATTCACCACTGTGTGTCCTGCATTGTTTCCGCCCTGATAGCGGCATACAATGTCGTAATCTGCGGCCAACAAATCAACCATTCTGCCTTTGCCTTCATCTCCCCAGTTTATTCCTACTATTGCAGTCAGCATAAAAACCTCCTTATACTTTTCTGAAAAAATTATATATTTTACGAAAATTAATGTCAAGAAAAAAATTATTGTATGTGTTTTTTAATTTCATATTTTGTTAAAAATTACATCTGTCGAAAAACGAAAAAAGCTGCTTTATTTATTGAACATGATGCTTTTATATGTTAAAATTATGTTATATTTATCATATTTTTATACATTGCTATAATAACATTATATGGGTATGGTTATACCGATATCTGCTATAAAAATTTAGGAGGAAATATGTACAAAAAATTGAAAAAAGCAATATTACTGTTAATGCTGACGGCATTATTGGCAGGATGTTCTGATAAGGTCAGCGCTGATCCGCAGCCGCCCATACCCGGAGAGGAAACAGGTAAGCCTGAAGAGGTTACGCAGCCGCCGGAGATTATTGAGGAAGAAAGGCTGAAGCAGGAGCTTGAGAAAAAAGCAGCTGAAAGAGAAGAATTGGAAAAACAGCGTAAGTCAGAGCTTGCCGAATTTTATGTTCCGCTTGTTCCCATAGGACAGGAGCAGGAGAAAAGAAATGTGGAAGTTATGGCATTGTATGCCACAGGATACACCGCAGGAAATTCCTTGAGCAAGGAGAATATAGACGCCTACGGTGCGTATATTAAGGCTTTGGCTGACAAGGATGCCGCAAAGGCGAAGGAGCTTCTGCCAAATGCTGAGAAAGCAAATAAATTTGAGAGAATAATCGGAATTGCAGTTGGAACGGAGATTAACGGAATTGTAATCAACGTCAAGGACGACAACGGATTAATAACATATGAAAGCAATGTGGAGATAGTTCAAAAATTGAATGAGAACACTCCCATTCCGATAAAAGATGTAAAAAACATGCTTCAGGTTCTGAAGGACTACGATATTTACACCATTGGAAGAATTGTAACATTCAAGGATAAAAATTTTGCTGTTAAGAGCCAGGAGCATTCAATCCAGCTCAAGACAGGCGGAACCTGGCTTGATCCCAATAGCGGAAATATACCGTGGATTAACCCGTTTGACAAGTATGTTTGGGACTACAATTTATCAATTGCCAAGGAGGCAGCACTCTTAGGCTTTGATGAAATCCAGTTTGACTATGTGAGATTTCCTGACGGAGCAAAAAAATACAATCCAATCACAGAATTCCCCGGGAGGAACGGGCGTGATAAGGATGAGGCCATCGCGGAATTCCTGCAGTACGCAAAAACTGAACTTGAGCCGTACAATGTAAATATAGGTGCGGACGTTTTCGGAATAATCACAAGAACATGGGACGATTATCCGGAGGACATAGGCCAGACATGGATTCTCATGGGGGAGCACGTTGATAATATGGCACCTATGGTTTATCCAAGCCATTATTCTACAGGTTGGTACAATCTTGAAAACCCAAATGCTCACCCATACTTGGTTGTTAAGGGAGCAATGGAGGAGGCTGTTGAGAAAAACTCCTCAATGGAAAAACGCCCTGTTATCAGGCCGTGGATTCAGGATTTTGATTGGGCCGGAATTGAATACGGACCTGATAAGGTTAGAGACCAGATAATAGCTTCAAAGGAGCTTGGAATCACGGAATACATGATATGGAATCCAAGCAACGTGTATAATCCGTATGCTTTCATACCGAAAGAAGCGGAAAAAAGTACAGCATACCCCGTAGATAAGGGCGAACTGGATTACAGGGAAAAGACGCCTGCAGACGCTGCGGATAAATACCTGTCAGGAATGATTTCAAGCAGATACAGCTACATGTATCTGATGACTCCCGTTGCAGACAGAGTTAAGAGCTTTGACGAATATACAAAGAAGCACGAAGCATCCAATGTAAAGCTTCTGAACTATAAAATACAAGGATATGAAATGGATACAAGCAGCAAGGATTTGGCAACGGTGAATTTATATTATAAAATTGAAGTTACAAGCGGTGATACGAAGCAGGTAATTGAAAAAGACAATGCGAAATGGAATGCTGTTAGAGAAAGCAATATATGGAAGATAAAAGCGGCATTTGATACAACTGCAAATTAATAGAAAACACAAAAGGGCCCGAGGACCCTTTTGTTGTACGCATCTTCGGTGCTACAATTATTGGCGCGTGTATACAAATTGAATACACATGTAATAAAAATATAAACAAAAAACTTGACATTGAAAAAAATGTTGTTATAATAAACCCTATATAAAACGGAATATTATACTAATTCGCATTAAATATTTCCCTTGAAGCGAATTAGTATATACTGTTTTCCGCTGTTGCGGACAATTATTTGTCCGCATTTTAAAATTAAAACAGTATTAATTATTATGAAAGAAGGAATATTATGAAAAAATACAATTTGGCAATATTGGGTGCAACCGGTGCGGTAGGACAGGAAATGCTCAAGATTTTGGGTGAAAGAAACTTCCCCTATAACGAGCTGAAGCTTCTGGCAAGCAAGAGAAGCGAAGGTGAAGAGGTTGAGTTTCAAGGGAAAAAATATATTATCGAGGAAGCTACGGAGAATTCATTTGAAAATGTGGATATAGTTTTATGTGCTGCTGAAAATGACATAAGCGAGGTGCTTTCGCCTGCTGCTGTAAGAGCAGGAGCTGTGGTTATTGACAATTCCTCTGCATTCAGAATGAATGAGGATGTACCCTTAGTTGTTCCGGAGGTAAATGCCGAGGATGTTAAAAAACATAAGGGAATAATTGCAAATCCTAACTGCTCAACTATTATAGCGCTTACCGCATTGAACGAGTTGAATAGATATGCAAAAATCAAAAGAATGATTGTGTCCACATACCAGGCGGTTTCCGGAGCGGGAGTAAACGGCATCAAGGAATTGGACCAGCAGATTAAGGATATAAATGAAGGAAAGCCTGCCGAGATAAAAACATTCCAGCATCAGATTGCATTTAACCTGATACCTCAGATAGGTGATTTTGATGAAATGGGATATTCGCAGGAGGAAATGAAGCTGCAGGATGAAGGTAGGAAAATATTTCACAATCCTGATCTGAAAGTAAACTGCACATGTGTAAGAGTGCCTGTATACAGAAGCCACTCAGAATCAATAACTATAGAAACAGAAAAGGAAATAACTCCGGAAAAAGCAAGGGAGCTTCTTTCAAAAGCAAAAGGTGTAAAATTAACAGATAATTCAGCAAATAGAAATTACCCGATGCCTCTTGATACAACTGACCAGGATTTGATATATGTGGGAAGGATAAGAAAGGATATAAGCGGTGAAAATGCATTGGCCTTATGGTGCTGCGGGGACCAAGTCAGAAAGGGAGCTGCCACTAATGCGGTGCAGATAGCCGAGGAGCTTATAAAGTAATTAAATGAAACCACTGGACAAATGTTCGACTATAGGGTAAAATCTATGTGAACAGGGAGGGCGGCATGGAAAAATTGACAATTGTCTTGCTTATAATATCAGTGGTTATCAATGTAATTATATTACTCAAGGTATTTAAAAATAATTCTGAAAACAAGATATTGACGGAGTTGAAGTTGAATCTGAGTCAGAATAATCTGCATATGATTGACCTTTTGTCCGGTAAAATTGCAGATTCTGAGAAAAGACAGATAAAGGAAATACTTGCAAACAAGCTGGAAACAGTTGAGAGACTTGAAAAAAATACAAATAAAATGACAGAGTCATTTATGAGCTTCAGTGTTGGTACATCAAAGACACTTAATGAAAATTTTGTGTCGCTGAACGAAAGAGTGAGCTCAAATCTTGAAAGAATCAACATGAAGGTAGAGGAAAGGCTCAGTGAAGGCTTTGACAAAACAAACAAAACATTTGTCAATATTTTGGAGCGCCTTTCCAAGATAGATGAAGCTCAGAGGAAAATTGACAGCCTGTCAACGAATATAATATCTCTTCAGGATGTCCTTACGGATAAAAAAAGCAGAGGGACCTTCGGAGAGGTACAGCTTAACCACATACTGAAAACAGTATTCGGAGAAAAAAACACACCAATTTATGAATTGCAGAAAAGGCTGAACAACGGGACCATTGCTGATGCTGTGCTGCATATACCGGAGCCTGTGGGAATGTTGTGTGTGGATTCAAAATTTCCTTTGGAAAACTATCAGCGTATGATTGATAAAAGTATACCCGAATCGGAGCGAAGAATATACGAACGAGATTTCAAGACAAATGTGAAAAAGCATATTAATGATATTTCAGCAAAATATATAGTGGAGGGAGTAACCTCAGAGCAAGCTATAATGTTTCTTCCTGCGGAAGCTATATTTGCTGAAATCAATGCATATCATCAGGATTTAATAGATTATGCCAGTTCTAAAAAAGTTTGGATTGCATCTCCCACCACACTTATGTCTGTTCTTTCAACAGTGCAGGTTGTCATAAGGAACATGGAAAGAGAGAAATATGCCGGAATAATTCACGAAGAACTCAATAAACTGGGCAAGGAATTCAAGCTTTACAAAGACAGATGGGACTCACTGGCAAAGGATATAAGAAAAGTTTACGATGATGTGGATAAAATCAATATTACATCAAATAAAATCGAGAAGAAATTCGACAGAATTTCAAAGGTTGAAGTAGTCACGCCGGAAGAACGGGACGGAATAGAATATGCCAGCTTCGAAAGCTAGTACCCATGAAAAATTTACCACTTAAAAATGAAAAAAATATCTTGATTTTTATTTTAGAGTATGATAGTATTTCTAAGTGGTCAAGCCGCAGTGATGGAATGGCAGACGTGACGGACTCAAAATCCGTTGGTGGCAACACCGTGGGGGTTCAAGTCCCTTCTGCGGCACTAAAAAAGATTGAAAAAGAACATTGTTCTTTTTCAATCTTTTTTTATAGGGATTTTTCCATTTTCTCCAAGACATCTATATCCTCAGGGCTAAGTTTTTTATACATATTCATTCTGTATTCTTTAACCATTTCAAGCTTTGTTTTTCTTTCCTTGGAATTGGCAGCAGTCTTTTCCCAGTGAATTTTTTTATTTTTATAGTATAAATCAAAGTCTACAATTCTTTTGCCTTCTGTAGTATATTCAAGAGCCAGCAGGATTTTTTTGATTTCCTTCGGTGTAAAAAAGGTAAACAGTCGCACCTGGTATGTAAGTACGGAGTAAAGCATAACGGCATAGTCCTTGGTCCAGCTTTCTCCTAAAACCATACCTATTTCTAACTTTGAAAGTATGTACATGAGGCGGTCATAGTTTTCTTTATATTTGCCGCAAGAATCATATATATTAATCCTAAGTTCATACCATTGACTGTCGTCTAAGCTTTGAGTAATAAGCTTTAATCCTTCTAATCGCAGTCGATTCTGAACTTCTTTGACCGGTTGCGGAATTAACAGCTTGGGCCCCAGAAAATCAGAAACAGGGCCGTTGAGCACCTTGTCTGTAAAGGCGATGATAGTATCATCTTTTTCGCCAAGCCCGATTCCCTCATACCAGTCTACTTCTTTGGCCGAAAAAACCTCTTTGATTTTATCGATCAGAGCCGGCTCATT
>DAMAEI010000045.1:0-12168 GCA_031997345.1 Sedimentibacter sp.
AAAAACAAAAACCTGAATAAAATGTCCAAGGGTCAAAGAAAGCAGGCAGCATTTGTTCTCGCCGTTGCAGCACAGCCTAAGGTGCTCCTCCTGGACGAAATTGTAGACGGTCTTGATGCAGTTATAAAGAGAAAATTCTGGGATGTGCTGATACAGGAAGTTATGGAAAGAGAAATGACCGTAATTATTTCATCCCATGATCTAAAAGAGCTGGATAACATATGCGACAAGGTCGGCATAATGCATGAGGGGAAGATTCTCAAGGAAGAAAACCTTGAAAGAATGAAGGATGAGCTGAAGAGAGTTCAGTTTGCAGTTGAAGGTGAGTTTGACACTTCCGAATTCAGTGAGTTCAATATTATTAAATCTGTAAAAATCGGAAGCATTAATTTGTGTACGCTGACAGGTGATGCCGGAGAATTCAGAAGCAAGCTTGAAGAAAAATACAAGGTTCTTTTGTTTGATAAGCTTTCTATGACACTTGAAGAAATTTTCATAACAGAGCTGGGAGGTGCAGGATATGGAACAGAGAAAAAGTAGCATGTTTTTTCCGCTTCTTAAGAATTCGCTGGAATCAAAGAAAAACTGGTTTTTTCTGTCGGCTGTTGTAATATTTGTGAGTACACTTTTAGTGCCGTTTATACTTAATATCTATGACGGATTTTTCATTGGACTTGGGATATTTGAGATGTTTGTTCTTGTTTTCATAAATTGTCTTGTGGATAACAGCTTTCTTCACAATGATGCCAAGATGGCGTATTACAAATCCAAGCCTGCGACATTCAGAGATCAGGTATTGGTTAATACGGCAGTAAATGTAGTTCTTACAGTATACTTGCTTATACTGATAATTATATCAAATGCATTAAATAATGCGAATTTTGATTTATTTGAGGTGTTCAAGCTGATAATACCGTGGCTTCTGGCAGGGATATTTCTAGCGTCACTGTCTTCAATACTGGCAGGAAATACTTTGGTTGCAGGAATTATGACAATGTTTAATTTCGCACTGCCGGGGATAATTTATCTTATACTTTATTTCATGTTTACAATACTTGAAAATATGGTAACAGGTTTCAGTGCTGATGTTCTAATGCAATATTTTGTGAACACTGTATATAAGCTTGATTACATATATTTCAGCAGGTATTTTGAAAAGCCTCTGGATTGTGTATATTTCCTGCTCTTGGGAATTATATTGACAGGTATTGTAATGCTTATATTTAAGACGCTGAAAAGAAGAAAAAATGAAAATACGGGAAACTTTATTGTATTTGACGGCTATAAATATTTCGCATCCGTGCTTGCATGTTTGATAGTTCCGGCATTTTTATCAATGACAGTATACTACAGAAAAGATATAGCGGGCACAATTTTTGCATCTGCTCTGATGGCTGCATTGACATACTATCTCATAATTGCCGCAATGGAGAAATCCTTCAGAATATCAAGGCTTTCAATAAAAGTATTTATCGTAAGTATGGCTGTTTTTGTGGCAGCAACAGGAGGAACAGTTTTATTCGCAGGAAGGTACAGAGATGCGGTTCCTGATGCTGAAAATGTAAAATATGCATATGTGGGCTCGGGTACATGGGGATTAAGCAAGGTGCGTGAATATATAAATGAAAATGAAAACAGCTCCCTGAGCTCGGATGATATGATCAGAATATACAACAGTAATGGAATAGTGCTGTTTTCAGATAAGGAAAATATCAAAACAATCACAGACCTTCACAAGGAATTGCTCAAAGACAATAATTACAAGAATGATCTTTGGCTAAGCAGTATAACAATAGTTTACTTCATGAATGACGGAAAATTCATGGTTAGGGAATATATAGTAGACAGGGAAGAAGGGGCAAATGAAACAAAGGATGAATTGGCGGCCAAGCTGCTGAATTCCCGGGAATTTAAAGAAATAAATTACAGTTATGTTTATAATGAGAAATATTATAAAGATAATTACATGGGCATAGATATTTATATCGGAAGTGACTATAAAGGAGAAGAAGTTCCTCTAGCTGTCACAATGGATGAATTAAGGCCGTATTTGATGAAGGATATAGATAAGCTATTTGTGAACATGGACAATGCATTTTACTCACTGAGTGACTATTACTACGAAAAGTATTATCCTGGATACGGAGAAATGGGTTACTATATAAGTCTTGAAAGTAGAATCTGGAGCGAGTACGATAATTCCTCATACGAGGTAAGAACAACGAGGTTTCGTCTTAATTCAGAATTTGAAAATACAGTGAATTATCTGAAGCCGGAGCTTGAAAAATTAAATTAAGTATGTAAAAAGGATGCCCTTTGAATAATCAATGAGGCATCCTTCTTTTGTTTTATATATTTACGTTACTTCCTATCCTCTGAATAATTGCCGCTGAAGGAAGCTTTGTTGCGGAAATTGATACATTGTCATTGCATATGATTTTTACGGGATTGCTGCCATCAGTTACAATGATGCTTCTTGCTTTTACATCTGTAAGCTGTATGGAAGAAACCTTTGTGGCAGATACAACTATATCTCCCAGAACCACTATATTTTTCAGTGTCACATTTCCTGTTCCCACATAATCCAAAATATTCAGGTCTCCTACGACAACTGCGCTGGAATATACTTCATTATAATTTGTTATATTGAAGCCAAGCTCTATATTTTCATTTTCAATTATTTCATAGATAATCTTAACTGCCTCTGCACGAGTCAGAGCCTTGGAGGGACGATATGTACCTTCGGGGTATCCCAGTATATATCCCTTGTTGTAAACGGAATTTACACTGATTTTTGCCCATTCCTGTATAGTTCCGTAATCTGAAAGCAGAGTGGCGCCTTCTCCTTCGATGCCTCCCGTTGCTATTGCAGAGCTCACAACCTTTGCCGCTTCCTCCCTTTTTATGGGGTTGGAGGGCCTGAATGTGTTGTTTTCATACCCTGAGAAAAAGCCTGAAGCCACAGATTTTTGAATTTCTTCGTAAAACCAGTCCTTGCTTCCCACATCCGTGAAGTTTATAGATGCTTTTTTGTTTGTGTTCAATGCGTTATTTATTAATTTTGAAAATTCAGCTCTTGTGATTGTTCTGTCCGGCTTGAATGTTCCATCCTCGTAGCCTGATACAAATCCCATTTTAACGGATTTTTCAATCCAGCTTTTTGCCCAGTGACCATCGATGTCCGAAAAGGATGTTTTGCTGTAAACATCCGATACAACTGTTGGCGCTGCCGTTTCGGTAGTTGTCTCAGGTGCTGTTTCAGGTGTTGAGGCAGAGCCCGTTTCATTGTCGGCCTGCGTATTTTCCTGGGGCGATTCGGTTATTGCGTCAAGAACTCCGGCATATGCAACTGTATTTATGCTCAATGTCACGCAGAGTGCCATGACTGATATTTTATTAATAATTCTTTTCAATTTCGTCCTCCTCGTTTCTGTATGCAGAATATAACCATACATAATATTAGACTGATTTTCAATGCAAAATGTTCCGTGTTTCTAAAATAAATTATAAAATTATAACCTTAAAAAGTAAACAGGTAATATAAGTCATATATTGACTTATAAGCCGGATATAAACTATAATGATTGTAAAAACAATGCAGGTTGTGATTATGGACGAAATTTTCATGAAGGAAGCTCTGAAGGAAGCTCGTAAGGCGTATGAAATCAATGAAGTGCCCATAGGTGCTGTAATTGTGAGAAATGGTGAAATAGTGGGCAGGGGCTTTAATCAAAAAGAAACTCTAAAGGATGCTACACTTCATGCGGAAATTTCCGCAATAAAGGATGCCTGCAGAAATTTGGGAGGCTGGAGACTTCCGGGGTGCACAATGTATGTAACTCTAGAGCCATGCTCCATGTGTGCCGGAGCCCTGGTGAATGCAAGAGTTGAAAGACTTGTAATAGGTGCAAGCGATTATAAGACCGGGGCATGCGGCTCAGTTTTAAATATAGTTCAAATGGAGAAGCTGAATCATCAGGTTGACGTACAGTCAGGAGTTCTGGAGAATGAATGCGCAGATATCCTGAAGATGTTTTTTGAAGAGCTGAGAAATTCCAAAAAATAAAAAGGAGAATCCTATGGAAAAATATCCTGTACTTGAAGTAGATTTGGAAAAAATATATTCAAACACAAAAATTATCACGGAGCTTTGCGGAAAAAACGGAATAAATGTTGCGGGAATAATTAAGGGGTTCGGCGGCATTGTTTCCGGAGCTGAGGCAATGGCGGAAGGTGGCTGCCGTCAGATAGGAAGCTCGCGTATAGAGCAGCTTAAGGCGGTGAAGGATAGTGGAATATCTATACCTCTTCTTCTTGTGAGAATCCCCATGCTGTGTGAAATTGAGAATGTTGTCAAATACAGTGACATGTGCCTCGTTTCCGAGAAGGAAGCACTGTTCATGCTTAATACTGAGGCTGGAAGACAAGAGAAAAAATACGGAGTTGTCCTCATGTATGACCTTGGAGATTTGAGGGAGGGTGTATTTTCCAGAGATGAACTCGTAGGTCTTGCAAAGCTTGTGGAATATGAGCTGGAAAATCTGACTCTCGAGGGGATCGGAGCAAATCTCAGCTGCTACGGGTCCGTTGCTCCCACAGCCGTGAATTTGAGCGAGCTGGCAGGTGCGGCATCGGACATTGAAGAAATAATCGGCAGAAAGCTGAATATTGTGTCCGGTGGAGGAACCACAACGCTGCCGTTGCTTGCAAGGGGAGGCGTTCCCGAAAAAATAAATCATCTTCGCATAGGAGAAGGAATAATAAATACACAGGACTTACCTCTTTACTGGGATACGAATATTGAGGGCCTTGATAAGGATACATTTGTGCTGAAGGCTCAGATTATTGAGATAAACCACAAGCCCACATATCCGGTGGGAGAGCTGATGGTCAATGCCTTTGGTGAATATGGGCACTACGAAGACAGAGGAATACGGCGAAGGGCGATAATTGCTTTGGGGAACCAGGATGTGGGAGACTCATCAAAGCTTGTACCGATAGACAGTGACATGATAGTTATGGGAGCAAGCAGCGACCACACAATCATTGATATACATGACTGCAAAAAAGAATATAAGCTTGGTGATGTAATCGAGTTTAATGTGCTTTACCAGGCCATGCTTTTCACATCGCTTTCAGAATATGTATATAAGAAAATAACAGGAAAAAACTATAAAAATAACTAACAGGAGGGTATTATGCCGATTATTCAAGTTGAAATGCTTAAAGGAAGAACATTGGAACAAAAAAGGGCCATGGTGGAAAAGGTGACTGAGGCTGTTGCAGAAACTGCCAATTGCCCAAAGGATGCAGTAAAAATAATCATAAGGGAAATGGACTCTGAGAACTTTGCCCAGGGCGGAGTGCTTAAGTGTGACGAGAAGTAACAGGAGGATTTATGGAATTAATATCTTGGAATGTCAACGGACTAAGAGCCTGTGTAAATAAAGGCTTTATGGATGCTTTCAGAGACATGGATGCAGATATTGTCTGCCTTCAGGAAACTAAGCTTCAGGCGGGACAGATAGAGCTTGACCTGGAGGGCTACCATGATTTCTGGAATTACGCAGAGAAGAAGGGCTATTCGGGAACGGCGGTCTTTACAAAGGAAAAGCCTTTGTCAGAGTTCTACGGAATAGGTATTGAAGAGCATGATAAGGAAGGAAGAGTTATAACACTTGAATTTGATAAATTTTATTTAGTCAATGTGTATACTCCCAATTCAAAAAGAGCGCTTGAAAGACTGGAATACAGAATGCAGTGGGAGGATGATTTCAGGAACTATCTCCTAAAGCTGGACGAGCACAAGCCGGTTATAGTATGCGGAGACCTGAATGTGGCTCACAAAGAAATAGATTTGAAGAATCCTAAAACAAACAGAAAAAATGCAGGGTTTACGGATGAAGAGAGAAATAAAATGACAGAACTTCTGGGAGCAGGCTTCGTAGATACATTCAGGTACTTTTATCCGGACAAGGAAGAAGCATACTCATGGTGGTCAAATTTTTCAAAGGCAAGAGAGAGGAATGTAGGCTGGAGAATCGACTATTTTGTGGCATCTCAGTCATTTAAGGATGAATTGACAGATGCATTCATATTCCCGGAATACTATGGAAGCGATCACTGCCCTGTGGGATTGACAATCAAATAAACACGAATATTATTCTGCGACAAACAGACATAGTATTCAATAACACGAAAATTATTTTTAAATAAGGTATTGCTTATTCTTGTTTTATATATTATAATAGCATTGCTAAAGGCTTTACAATTAAATATACGCATCAATATAATGTGGAAGATATGGTTCCGAAGTTTCTACCAAACAGCCGTAAATTGTTTGACTATTGATTGTTCTTTGTATTTTGGTGCGTCTGGATTTTTTCAGGCGCATTAATTATTTTTCGATATAAAAAGCATTGCTTTTTATCATATATTTAAAAAACTAAGGAGAATAAAATGAAAAAACTACTAAGCATTATTTTATCACTTGCATTGATACTTTCACTTTCTGCTTGTGCATCAGGCACATCAGCACCTGAACAGCCAAAGACGGAAGGACCCAAGACAGAGGCTCCTAAAACAGAGCAGCCTGCCGAAAGCGGATCAAAGGGAGCCCTTCCTACGATTGCAAAGGAGAATATAAAGGTAGCAGTTATACATATTGGAAATCCTGCAGACGGTTCAGGATATACTTATGCACATGATCAGGGAATCGTGGGAATGCAGAAGGCTTTAAATTTAAGCGATAATCAAATTATACGAAAAAATAACGTAAACGACACTGACCCGACAGCCACTGAAACAGCAATTCTTGAAGCTATAGAAGAAGGAGCAAACATTGTTTTTGGTACAAGCTGGGGATACATGGACACGATGGAAGCATTGGCTGAGGAATACCCGGAAGTAATATTCTCACACGGTTCAGGATATAAAAGCAACGGTTCAAACTTCAACAACTACTTCGGAAGAATTTATCAGGCAAGGTACTTGAGCGGTATTGCAGCAGGTCTTAAGACTGAAAAGAATTTAATAGGATATGTTGCTGCAATGGGACAGGAGAACTCTGAGGTAACGGGCGGAATAGATGCATTTGCAATGGGAGTGTATTCAGTAAATCCTGATGCGAAGGTATATGTAAAGGTAACTAACAGCTGGTATTCACCTGAGGAAGAAACAAATGCTGCAAAGGCACTTCTGGCAGAAGGCTGTGATGTAATAGCTCAGCACTGTGATACTCCTAACCCTCAGCTTGAAGCAGAAAAGGCAGGGGCCTTCGGAATTGGATACAACTCAGACATGTCAAAGGACGCTCCTAAGGCTACAATAACCTCTGCTGTATGGAACTGGGCAGCATATTATACATGGGCCGTTGAAAATGCCATAAACGGAACATGGACAGGTGAAAACTATTTCGGCGGAATGAAAGACGGACTAATTGCAATTTCACCTCTTAATGAAAGCATAGCAGCTGAAGGAACAAAGGAAGCAATCGCCAAAGCTGAAAAAGAAATAATGGATGGAAGCTTCAACATATTTGATGGCGTAATCGAAACAAATGACGGAAAAACAGTTGGCGAAGAAGGAAAAACTCTGGATGACGGAACAATTACCGGAGGAATCAACTGGTACTTTAAGACTGTAACGGTAAAATAAGAAATATCAATGCAGGCTGCTGAGATACCGCATCCGTATGCGGGAATTTCAACAGCCTGTTAATATTAAAGAAGCAAAGATGGGAGCAGGCATGTCAAAGTCAAATGAAACTAATTATGCTATTGAGCTGAACGGAATTTCAAAGGTTTTTGGAACAGTTGTTGCAAATGACAGCATAAATCTTAAAATAAAGCAGGGTGAAATTCTTGCGTTGCTTGGTGAAAACGGCTCGGGAAAAACAACACTCATGAATATACTGTCCGGTATTTATTATCCTGACGGAGGAAGCATAACAATTGCAGGCAAGGAAGTCTCCATCGGCTCTCCGAATGATGCTATCTATTACGGAATAGGAATGATTCACCAGCATTTCAAACTTATTGATGTTTTCAATGCCATGGACAACATAGTGCTTGGCACAAAGGGCAAGTATGAAAAGCCCAAAGTAATGAAGGAAAAAATACTGAGTATAAGCGAGAAGTTCGGTCTTGAGATTGAGCCTGAAAAAAAGATTTATAACATGTCTGTAAGTGAAAAACAGACTGTTGAAATAATGAAGGTTCTTTACAGGGGAGCCCAGATTCTTATACTGGACGAGCCTACAGCTGTTCTGACTCCGCAGGAAACTGAAAAGTTGTTTAACATACTCAGAAAAATGAAGGAGCAGGGAAGTGCCATCATTATTATTACCCATAAGCTTCATGAGGTATTGTCCATAAGCGATCGCGTGGCAATACTCAGGAAGGGAAAATTGATTGACACTGTCCAGACTTCTGAAACCAATGAAAGTCAGCTGACGGAGCTGATGGTTGGTAGACCTGTAAGTCTGAAAATAGAAAGACCTGAAACAACAGGCAAGAAAACTATTCTCAATGTTGTTGATCTTTCCATTGAAAGTGATGGTGGTGCGCTGGCTCTTAAAAATGTTAATTTCAAGCTTAAAAGGGGAGAAATTTTAGGTGTGGCAGGAATAGCAGGAAGCGGCCAGAAAGAGCTGTGCGAAGCTATAGCCGGTCTCATGGACATAAAGAGCGGAGCGGTATTGTGCAATAAGGAAAATATAATCGGAAAAACACCAGATGAAATAATCAATCTGGGAATAAGTATGAGCTTTGTGCCGGAGGACAGGCTTGGGATGGGTCTTGTAGGCTCAATGGGAATGGTTGAAAATGTAATGCTTAAATCATACAAGAAAGATAAAGGCCTTTTAATAGATAAGAAGCCTGCCAGAAAGCTGTCAGAGGAGCTTGTTGAAAAGCTCGATATAGTTACAAGAAATGTTGATATGCCCGTGCGTATGATGTCGGGAGGAAATGTTCAGAAAGTACTGCTGGGCAGAGAAATTGAATCGAACCCCAATGTATTGATAACAGCATACCCTGTGAGGGGATTGGACATAAATTCATCGTACCTCATTTATGATTTGTTGAATGAGCAGAAGAAAAAAGGCGTGGCAATTTTATTTATTGGCGAGGATTTGGACGTACTTCTTGAAATTTCGGACAGAATAATGGTGCTGTGCCACGGAGAGGTAAAAGGAATAGTGGATGCAAAGGAAACAACAAAGGAAGAAGTGGGGCTTATGATGGCAGGAAAGAGCCTGAAGGGGGATGATCAGGATGAATAGCGTAAATAAAAAAGCAAAGGAACCCTTTATTCGTGTTATAAAAAGAGCAGAGCGCTCTAAAATGGAAATAATGAGGCTGAGAATAATTGCTTTTATACTTGCTTTAGCGGCAGGCGGTTTATTTATATTATTGATTGGATACAACCCTGTTCAGCTGTACGGAACCATAGTTTCGGGTGCATTCAGGAGCAAGATGGCAATTCAGGCAACTGTTAAAATAATGATACCGCTGCTTATGTCTTCTTTAGGAGTAATATTGGCATTTAAGATGAGATTCTGGAATATAGGGGCAGAGGGACAGATAATAATGGGAGCGGTGTTCTCATCGTATTTTGCACTGTTTCACAGCGACTGGCCGCATTTTGTGCTGCTGTCTGCAATGTTTATTGCAGGCTTTATCGGAGGCGGGCTTTGGGGGCTGATACCTGCATATTTTAAAACTAAATTCAATACAAACGAAACACTGTTGACGCTGATGCTGAACTACATAGCTTTGCACGTCATATCATTTTTGCGTGACGGTCCGTGGAAGGACCCGGGCTCATCGGGATTTCCCAAGATCGCGAGATTTGTTTCCAATGCGCAGATAGACAAGGTTTTTGGAGTGCAGTTTGGATGGATTGTGGGATTGGTGCTTGTGGTTTTTGTATTTGTGTATATGAGATACACCAAGTATGGATATGAAATAAGCGTTGTGGGTGAAAGTCAGTCAACAGCCAGATACGCAGGAATGAATGTTAAAAAGGTTATACTCCGTACAATGCTGTTAAGTGGAGGAATATGCGGGATTACGGGAGTCGTGCAGTCTGCCGGCTCAGATATGACGCTGGCATCCTCTGTAGCGGGCGGCGTGGGGTTTACCGCCATAATTGTAGCATGGCTTGCAAATTTGAATCCGCTTGGAATTTTACTGGTTTCATTTTTATTCAGCGTACTGGAAAAGGGAAGCAGCGTAATGCAGTCAACGTATGGATTATCAACATATTCTGCGGATGTTCTGCAGGGAATTATATTGTTTTTCATTTTAGGAAGCGAATTTTTTATCAGATATAAGTTCAAAGGAGGACGTGCATGAATCTGTTTATAAACTTTATTGTGGCTGCTGTATTTGCCGGCACACCTCTTTTGTTCGGTACCCTGGGAGAAATATTAAACGAAAAATCCGGACATCTCAATCTTGGTGTTGAAGGAATGATGATGATGGGTGCGTGTGGGGGCTTCATGGCGGGATATATGAGCGACAGCCTTTTGGTTGCACTTGCAGCCGCATTTTTGGCAGGACTCTTAGGCGCATTGATTTATGCCGTATTGACTGTTACATTTATGGCTGACCAAAATGTAACAGGACTGACGCTCACAATATTCGGCTCCGGAATATCAAATTTTTTCGGAGAATACATGCTTGTAAGCTCTAAAACAACATCACTGAAGCTTCCGGAAAATATAACTATGCAGCTGAGAAATATAAATATCGCCGGATTGAGCGACATACCTGTCATAGGAAGGTTGCTGTTTCAGTACGACCCATTTGTTTATCTTGGAATTGCAACTGCAATTCTCTGCGGGTTGTACTTGAATCGCACGAAGGCTGGGCTTAATCTCAGGGCAATAGGTGAAAATCCAGCTGCTGCTGACGCTGCAGGTATAAAGGTTACAAAGCTTAAATATCTGAACGTTCTTTTAGGCGGAGGAATATGTGGAATCGGTGGCTCATACTGCTCGCTGATAATTAACGGCGGCGTATGGATGAGCAACAGTGTTAACGGCCTCGGATGGATTGCCGTGGCTCTTGTAATTTTTGCTTCATGGAGTCCTAACAAGGCGATCTTTGGTTCATTTATATTCGGTGCATTCAACGTATTGAAATATTATTTTCCGAAAACAATTATTACGATACCAAATGCCATCTACAGCATGCTGCCGTTTGTAATAACTGCTCTGGTGCTTGTTATTACATCAATAAGAAAATCCAAGGAAAACTCACAGCCTGCAAGCTGCGGAGTGAATTATTACAGAGAAGAAAGATAATACCAATGGCTGCTGAAAATGATTGCGTTTAAAGTTTTCAGCAGTTTTTTGTTTTGGTTTTAGAAGTATAGGACATAATATACAGCAGAATATATTTTCACAATTTATATATACTGTATTATAAAATGAATACTCAGGGAGGCCAAATGAAAAAAATATATTTGATGTTTCTGCTTATGCTGCCAATGATAATCGCTTCGGGATGTTCATTGGCTGAAAATATATCTGAAATAGAAATTGTTAATTTAGCTGATGGAGAGAAAACAATAATGCCTGCAGGAAGTGAAAATGCGGCGGCGGTGCTTAAGGCAATAAAAGCAAAAGATAAAACACAAGAAAATATTTCGGGGCTGCCATCCTATGAACTTCTGATGAAGAAAAACTCAGATACTGACAGTTATATACTGAGTATTGATTTGAACGGCAGAAAGGCATATGTATCACGGGAAGGAAGCAGTTATATAGTTGATGACAAGGTTGCAGGAGATTTGCTTTTAAATGAAAGCTTTTCTTATGTATATGTGAATTCCACGCTGTATGATGCTTTTCTTGATTACAACGAAGAGTTGCTTGAGACAGACCGGTTGTATGATTGGACGTACAGAAACTTGGGAGGGAATTATGTTAAAAAAGAGGGTAAAGTAAAGGGGGAAATTGAGGGAAACTCAGTAAAAATTGGAAGTGGCGACACGCTGGATATAGCTTATGAAAGAACTCCTGACAGTCAGGCTGTTAAGGCCTATTCGCAGGGGAAACTCATAGGAAGCGGAGCATACCTCAATGATGTTTTAGCCGGTATAAATTCCGACGGAGAATATGAAATTGAAAGCCATGCTCAGTGGCTTATGAGAAGTGAT
>DAMAEI010000045.1:12178-18104 GCA_031997345.1 Sedimentibacter sp.
TCTCAGTTTTAAGGAAACCAGACACTGAGCTTTAAGGTTGCAATTGACAGGGATGCGGATATTTCTATTATAACAAGAGAAAATTCCCCGGGCAATATTTTGCTTGTTTCAGCAGAGAATCTGAACAATGATGAAACATTAAAAATTTCCACAGATGTGGTGAAAACTGATACTAATATGTACAGCTACAACGGCAAAAATATATTTATATGTCCCATAGACTTGTATGCTCAACAGGGAGAGCATAAGCTTACTGCAGTGATAAATGAAGGAACGGACAGGGAATACACAATAGAGAAGACATTTACCGTAAGCAGTAAGACATTTAAAACTCAGTACCTGACAGTATCAAACGAAATGAATGAGACAAACAATGACGATACTGCAATATATGAATTTGCAAAGCTTGTGAAGCCTGCAAGAACAGAATCATCGCCTGAAAAGCTCTGGGAGGGCACTTTTGATATGCCTGTGGAAGGAAGGCTCACAACAGATTTCGCCGAAATAAGGTTTGTAAACAACGTGCAGTCTTCATCCAGACATTCGGGATTAGATCTGGCAGCACCCTTGGGAACAGAAATTAAGGCGCCAAACAACGGTATTGTGGTTTTTGCCATGGAGGGTCTTCTGTCACCGGGCAACACGGTTGTCTTAGATCATGGGATGGGACTTTTCACATCATATTATCACATGGATAAAATATTGGCACAAAAGGGACAGAAGGTATCAAAGGGTGAAGTAATAGGCACGGTGGGAACGACGGGTTTCTCCACAGGGCCGCATCTTCACTATGCTGTGAGCATTTATAACACGTATGTTAATCCTTACCAGCCCCTCAGCGGCATAATTGATTGAAATTAATGTTTACCTAGGCGTATATGTGGTATATAATTAACAAAGGGAATAATTCAAAAGGAGGCATTATGGAATACATTGGATGGGCTTGGCTTATAGTTATTGTGGCATGTATTATTATTGAAGCTTCCACAATGGGACTTACGACTATCTGGTTCGCCATAGGGGCATTGATCGCATGGTTTGTATACCTTATGGGACTGGATCTACATGTGCAGATAATTATTTTTCTGTTTGTGTCGATAATATGTCTTGTTCTGACAAGGCCTATAGCTGTTAAAAAGCTGAAGGTAGGAAAAATAAAAACTAATTTAGACAGCCTTATAGGTGAAGTGGCAAAGGTGGAGTCAACCATAAACAATATTGAAAACGTAGGCTATGTCAAAGCGAGAGGACAGATTTGGTCAGCGAGGTCTGTGGATGGCGAGATAATTGAAGAAGGCGAGCTTGTTGTTGTAGAAAGTATCATAGGAGTTAAACTTATAGTAAAAAGAAAAAATTAGGAGGTAAGTAATGGAGTTTATCGGGTTTGTTTTAGTCTTGGTAATATTAGTAATATTGGTGGCAACAAATATAAGGGTTGTACCTCAGGCAAATGCATATGTGGTGGAGCGTCTGGGAGCATATCAGGCAACATGGGGAGTGGGTCTTCATGTGAAGGTCCCCCTAATAGACAAGGTAGCAAGGAGAATATCACTGAAGGAGCAGGTGGTTGATTTTCCTCCACAGCCTGTAATCACAAAGGATAATGTAACGATGCAGATTGATACGGTAATATTTTTTCAGATTACCGACCCTAAGTTTTACACTTATGGTGTAGACAGGCCGATGTCTGCTATAGAAAATCTTTCTGCTACAACACTGAGAAATATAATAGGAGACTTGGAGCTTGATGAAACATTAACATCCAGGGAAATCATAAATACGAGAATGCGTATAGTGTTGGATGAGGCTACCGACCCATGGGGAATAAAAATCAACCGTGTGGAAGTCAAGAATATAATACCGCCTAAAGAAATACAGAATGCAATGGAAAAACAAATGAAGGCTGAAAGAGAGAAAAGAGAATCAATACTTATTGCCGAAGGTCAGAAGAATGCGGCTATATTGGTATCTCAAGGTAAGAAGGAATCTCTCATACTTGAAGCCGAGGCTGAAAAGCAGTCTGCCATCCTGAGAGCAGAGGCTAAAAAGGAGGCATCCATCAGAGAGGCAGAGGGTGAAGCAGAAGCAATTTTAAGCATTCAAAGGGCAACAGCAGAAGGCTTGAAGATGATAAAGGATGTGCAGCTTGACAAGGAAGTTCTTACACTGAGGAGTTTTGAAGCATTTGAGAAAGCAGCTAATGGTCAGGCAACGAAAATTATTATTCCTTCGGAAATTCAGTCACTGGCAGGATTAGCATCGGCCTTGACGGAAATAAGTAATAAATAAATAAATAAATAACGCGCCGAGTTTGGCGCGTTATTTATTTGAAAATATCTTTTGAAAATGTAATTTTATTTCTTGTCTGTATGAACTTATCTGAGATTATTGCCTGCACCGCAAGGATTATTCCAATAGCGGCAACGATATCTCCAGCGCTTACTATTATGCGGCTTCCGATAGTTATTATATTGCCGAGGAAGCTTAATGAAGCACCTTCAGCAGGAGTGAAGAACAATATTTTACCGTTAATCAAAAGCTCATACATTTCATTTCCGTACAACTTTGCTGCAGCCTCTGATGATAGAGGAAACTTAAAACCGTTTGATAAAAATGCAAGCAGGTTCATACTCAGTCCAATCAGGGGAATTGCAACAAATTTCATGCTTATGTTTGCGACCAAAAATAACCCGGTGAATAGGTATGACAATAAAAGAAAAACAGAATACAGGGATGAACTGTAATTAAACAAACCTAAATTCATTACTATTATTGAGAGATACAAGAGAGCAGCTATATATATGAATGGTTTGCAGCTGAAATTTACATATTCCAGTCGGGATAGCTTGCCCTTCCTGACCAGGCCTATGATTATTCCTAAAATCAGAGCTTCAAGAAACATGTTAGCCTCCGTGAAATTCTCTGCCCGTCCTAAAAACAGGCGGACATTTATTCTTACTTGTATATTACAATAAATTTATAGATATATCAACTTTTTGTTAAATAAATTTATACTGCTTTTATTTTAAAATGCGAACAAATATTTGTCCGCAATATAGGAAGGCAGTATATACTAATCCGCTTCAAGGGAACTTATTTAATGCGGATTAGTATTAATTCACAGAAACAAAAGCATAATGTACCGCAAGTGTTCAATAATAAATGAATTGACTGGTTACAATAAGTATGTTATTATTTTTGTAATATTTTATTTGGAGGTATTTACTTTGTTAGAAGAAGGCTCGATATGGGGTCCGTTGATTTTACAGATAATACTGATTTTAGTTAATGCAATTTTTGCTTCAGCCGAAATAGCCGTTATATCCATGAATGATAACAAACTGGCTAAAATGGCAGCAGAAGGAGATAAACGCGCTAAGAGGCTTTTCAACCTCACATCTCAACCATCATATTTTCTTTCCATAATACAGGTAGGAATTACATTGGCCGGTTTCTTCGGCAGTGCTTTTGCGGCAGACAACTTCGCAAGCAGACTGACGAATCTTTTCATTAGGCTTGGGGTGACCTTGCCGTCAGCAACCTTAAATACAATGTCAGTTATTATAATAACTTTAATACTGTCTTACTTTACACTGATTTTCGGAGAGCTTGTGCCTAAGAGAGTAGGAATGAAAAATGCTGAGAAATTGGCATTGTTAATGTCCGGACTTTTACATTTCATTTCTAAACTGTTCGCGCCTCTTGTAAAACTTCTTACAGCTTCAACAAACGGCATATTAAAGCTTATGGGAATTGACCCCGATTCTGAGGACGATGACGTAACAGAAGAGGATATTCGAATGATGGTTGACGTGGGAAGTGAAAAAGGGTCAATTAATGCAAATGAAAAGGAAATGATTCAAAATGTTTTTGAATTTGATAATAAAACTGCCGAAGAGGTAATGACTCACAGGACAGAAGTGGATATATTGTGGCTTGATGAGACAGATGAATGGGCACAGAAAATAACAAAGAGCAGGCATACAAGATATCCTGTGTGCGACGGTAGCGCAGATAATATAATAGGTGTTTTAAATGTCAAGGATTACTTCAGATTAAAGGACAAATCGAGAGAAAATATAATGAACAAGGCCATAAGAGCAGCATATTATGTGCCTGAAACAGTCAGAACAGATGTGCTGTTCCAAAATATGAAGAGAACGAGAAGCCATTTTGCCGTAGTGTTTGATGAATATGGAGGAATGAGCGGTGTCATTACCATGAATGACCTGCTTGAGCAGATAGTGGGTAATTTTGATGATGACTATCTGACCCCAGAGCCACCTACAATTGAAAAAATGGATGAGGATACATGGAAAATAAAAGGCTCAGCATATCTTGAGGATGTTTCCAGAGAGCTTGGAATCAGTCTGCCGGATGAAGATTTTGATACATTTGGAGGGCTTGTGTTCGGTGTGCTGGGCATAATTCCTGAGGACGGAACAACTATGGAGCTGGAAGAGTACGGTCTGAAAATAAAAGTAACCGAAATAAAAGGAAGAAGGCTTGAAACAGCAATTGTTTATAAGTTCCAGGACTCGGCGGACTATGAAGATTAATTCAGGTATCCTTAAGACAGATAGTGTACTATATAGAAGTACAAGGAGGACATATGGACGCTATATTAAGTAAATTATTAATTTTGCCCGGAATTTTGCTCGGATTGTCTGTACACGAATTTGCCCACGGATATGCTGCTGTCAAAATGGGTGACAACACCCCCATGCTGCAGGGAAGGCTTACACTGAACCCTGTTAAGCACATAGATCCTATGGGATTTCTGTGCCTGATGTTATTTGGATTTGGATGGGCTAAGCCAGTTGTGATAAACTCAAGGAATTTTAAGAATCCGAGAAAAGATGATGCTATAGTATCATTAGCAGGGCCTGCCGCAAACTTTATTATTGCATTTTTATTTGTGGCACTTATGAAGGCCGTGGACATGTTCATGGAATGCAGTCTCACTACTAATGTAATTTGGGAGGTGCTGCAAAGCACAGTATATATAAATCTCGTTCTGATGGTATTTAATTTGATTCCCATACCGCCTCTTGACGGACACCATATTTTAGGCAGCATAGGCGGAGCAAGGGTATGGAATTTCTATTATAAGTATTATGACCAGCTGAGATTTGCCATGCTGCTCTTGATAGTTTTCAGGGGAGTGAGTTTTATAATAGGGCCTGCAATAAGCAGCTTATATGGTTTTTTAATATCAATATTTTTTAGGTGATAAAAGTGGAGACAAAAAGCCAGCTGCGAAAGAGAATGTTAAATGTAAGAAATACCATGTCTGAAGAAGAAATTAAAAATAAAAGCCGTGCAATCATGAATAAACTTACCTGTATGGACGAATATAAAAATAGCAAGGTTATATTTGTTTATATGAGCTTTAAAAATGAAGTGGATACAACAGACTTAATCAGCAAAATGCTGGAAGACAACAAGCGTGTTGTAATACCGTATACGGATACAGTCAATACCGTGATAATACCGTCTGAAATAAAGAGCATTCATGAGGATTTGACCTTGAGCCATTTCGGATACTATGAGCCGGTTTTCGAGAAAATAAGAAGAATTGAGCCGGGGGAGCTTGATCTGATAATAGTTCCGGGAGTAGTTTTTGACAGGAACAACAACCGAATAGGCTTCGGTAAGGGATATTATGACAAGATTTTATCCCGAAAAAGAAGCGATGCAAAGGCAATTGCCGTTGCATATGATTTTCAGGTGCTTGATGAAGTGCCGTCAGAACCACATGATATAAAAATGGATATGATTATCACCGAGATATAAAATTGAAACAAATAAGGGCTCTATGCGCCCTTATTTTTGCTATCTTGCTATTGTAATTGCGAAGACTTTCGATACACCGCTGTTTATCAGGGCCTTTGCGCATTCGTTGACCGTTGCACCGGTTGTGTAT
>DAMAEI010000045.1:18114-20841 GCA_031997345.1 Sedimentibacter sp.
GTCCACTAAAAGCACGGAACTGTGGATAACTTTCTCCGAAGCTTTTTTTGTTTCAAAAGCATTTATTATATTCCTCTTGCGGGACAATCTGCTCTGACGGCTTTGCTTTTGGGTCTTTCGCGTCCTCTTCAGCACGTCAGCATAGGAAATGGAAAGCTTTTCGGATATGTATTTTGCTATGAGCTGAGACTGGTTGTAGCCTCTTTCCTGCATCCTTGAACGGTGGAGAGGCACAGGTACTATGAAATCAAAATCCATATATTCTGTATTTTTCATAAATTCAACGAGGATATTTCCAAAAAGCTTGAAGTAATAAGCCTTGTTGTAATACTTATAGCTGTAGATGGCCTTTTTAACAAGCCCTTCATAGGAATAGGGCGACCTGGACTCTTCAAAATATTTCTCCGTATCGGCACATTCCGAACACAGTCTGTCAACATATCCGTAATCGATTTGCTTTGAGCATTTGCGGCACAGGGGATGTGTCAGCTTTTTAAAATGCGCTTCACAGTCGCGGCAAATATACCTGTCACCTATTAACTCGTCATAGGCTTCGCATATGAAGCACACATTCTTTTCAGGATAAATAAGCTCCATGAATGAATCCGCATAGGATTTCATATTTCAATAATCCCCTCCGTTAAAAGCCTGTATGTTGCAAGGGCCTGGCTTAGCCTGTAATCGAGAGCAGAATACCTCTTATCTATTTTATCGTTATCAATCATCGACTGAAGATATTTTTCCATTCCGGCAAGAACAACAAGCTGTTTTGCTCTTGTTATGGCTGTATAAAGCAGGTTTCTTGTAAGGAGCATAGGAGGTCCCCACACCACGGGCATTAAAATCACGGGAAATTCACTTCCCTGACTTTTGTGTACGGTGGTGGCATATGCAAGTATCAGCTCATCAAGCTGGCTGAAGGGGTACACAACCTCTCTTTCCTCGTCAAACTGAACAGTTACCTCCTGTTCAATTTCGTCAATAAAAACGATGTATCCTATATCGCCGTTGTAAATTCCTTCTCCTGTAACGGTGTTTCCGTCATCACCGCATGATTTCCACTCAGTGCGGTAATTGTTTTTAACCTGCATGACCTTGTCTCCAACACGGAAGATGTAGCTTCCGGAGGACTTTTCTTTTTTAAGCCTGGAGGGCGGATTTATTGCCTCCTGAATTCTTTTGTTGAGTTCAATGACGCCCAAATCTCCTTTTTTCATTGGAGAAAGAATCTGAATGTCCTTTACTGAATCAAGTCCGTATTTAAGAGGGAGCCTTGTGGAGTACAGGTCAATTATCAGCTCAATTATATCCTCGGTGCTGCTTTCACGCATGAAGAAAAAATCCGTATCCTTTTTATTATATATAGGCATGAAGCCTTTATTTATGGAGTGTGCGTTCTGAACAATCATGCTTCCCGCAGACTGTCGGAATATTGTGTCAAGACTCACAGTTTTAAACACATTTGAATTTATGATGTCTGAAAGTACGTTGCCGGCGCCCACAGACGGGAGCTGGTCCACATCTCCAACTAAAATCAGTCTTGTTCCCTTTTTTATTGCCTTTAAAAGATTGCTCATTAAGATTATATCAACCATGGACATTTCATCCACAATAACAACATCTCCATCCAGAGGAAACTCCTCATTTTTGTTGAATGTAAGATTGCTTTCATCTTCACCGAAGGCGTATTCCAGCATTCGATGGACGGTTTTCGCCTCTCTGCCTGTTGATTCGGACATGCGTCTTGCTGCTCTTCCCGTAGGTGCGCAGAGCAGAACCTTTTTTTTCATTTTTTCAAATATTTTTATTATAGAATGTATAATTGTTGTCTTTCCTGTTCCCGGGCCGCCTGTTATAACGGTTATTCCGTTGATAATGGACTGAATCACCGCTTTTCTCTGCATGTCTGAAAGTATGATGGAGGTCTCTGTTTCTACTTCCTCAAGGTAGGGATGCACGCTTTCTTCATCCATATTGAAATCTGCAGCGGACAAATTTATAAGGTCCCTGCACACGCATACTTCTGCCGTATGGTAGGGCATGTAGTATACTGCTGTTTCATCCCTTACTGTCTCTATATGTACTTTCTCCGTAAATGCCATATTGCGGAGCTCATCCTCAGCTATATCGCAACTTATTTCCAGAAGCTCTGCCACACTGTTCAGAAGCATTGCGTACGGCACGTAAGAATGTCCGCGGGCAGCATATTCTGTAAGCAGGTATCTTACGCCTGAAGATATTCTGTAGGGAGAATTTTTTTCAACCCCAAGGGAAGCTGCAATTTTATCCGACAGTTTGAAGCCTATGCCGTATATGTCCTCCGAAAGCCGGTAAGGGTTTTCGAGTATGACACTTATGGTGTTCTTTCCATATTGCTTGTATATTTTAACGCTGTAGCCTATGCTTATTTCGTGCTCCTGCAGAAACATCATTATTTCCTTGAGGTCCGCCTGTTCTGAAAAGCTTTTGGCAATCATATCAGCCTTCTTTTCGCCTATTCCGTCAATTTCCATAAGTCTTTCAGGCTGCTTCTGTATAATGTCAAAGGTATCTTCCTTGAACAGCTCCACAATTTTTTTTGCTGTATACTTGCCGATTCCTTTGATTAATCCGGATCCAAGGTAATTTTCTATCTGGTCAAGGCTTGAAGGAAGAATGATGGTGTACATTTCAGCCTGAAACTGTTCACCGTATTTAACATGATTTATCCTTTTCCCGTATATTTCC
>DAMAEI010000045.1:20851-23423 GCA_031997345.1 Sedimentibacter sp.
TAACAGTAATGACCTCATTGTCGGCTTCAAACAATGCAACGGTATATCCGTTTTCTTCGTTGCGAAAAATTGTTTCAGCAATTGTGCCCTTCAGTGTTTCCATTAAATTCTCCTTATGCCCCTTATGTAATAAGAATTATATCATATTTTCTGCAATTGCAATAATAAAATTAAAAAGAACAGCAAATTTTTCTTTAAAACTCAAGGAATCTGTGATAAACTTTATTTCAGAAATTGTTAAAAATTAAGGAAAAGTTTGCAAAATAGTCATATCATAGTAGCATGTAAAATATTATTCGGCAGGAAAGGAATAGTCATGTCTAAGGAAAATTTCGTTAAGGGCGCTGCAATACTGAGCATCGCAGGATTATTTGTAAAAATATTGGGAGCTGTCTACAGGATACCTCTGACAAATCTCATAGGAACAGAAGGAATAGGTTATTATCAACCCGCTTATAATATATATAATCTGCTGTTAGTGGTGTCGTTGTCAGGTTTTCCAACAGCAATTGCCAAGCTTGTTTCTGAGCGCAGGGCACTTCACAACTATGCCGGAGCGTACCAGGTATACAAGGTGGCACGTTGGGGATTATTTTTAATAGGAATTGTATCATCGCTGCTGGTGCTTGTTTTTGCCAGAGGGCTTGTTTCATTCATAGGCTTCCCCGGAGCTTATTATTCAATGCTTGCCCTGGTTCCGGCTTTATTTACTGTTCCAGTTCTGTCGGCATACAGGGGATTTTTTCAGGGAACACAGAATATGGCTCCCATTGCGCTTTCACAGATTATTGAGCAGGTGTTCAGAGTTGTGGTGGGTCTCTATCTTGCATATGCATTTGTGGGTAAAGGGCTGGAGGAAGCTGCGGCAGGAGCTACGTTTGGAGCGTCTGCAGGAGGCGTGGCAGCTTTAATTTTGATTTATCTGATGTTTTTGTTCAGCAAAAAAGGCATTAAGCAAGAGATCTCAAAAGCATCAGGAAACAGGACGGAGCCGGTAAAGGATATTGTAAAAAGTCTGCTGTATATTGCTGTACCAATAACTATAGGTGCATCAATCGCACCGCTGATGGGTATAATGGATTCATACATAGTATCAAACAGACTTTCAGCAATAGGATACAGCAGCGTGCAGATTGCCGATATGTTTGGTGAGCTCAGCGGTACCGCACAGACTCTTATTAACTTCCCGCAGGTATTTTCAACAGCTGTTGCAATGAGCCTGGTCCCCGCAATAACAGATGCATTTACGAGGAAGCAGGAAGGAAGACTGAATGCTACGGCAAACGCGGGAATCAAAATGTCGCTGATTATAGGTCTGCCATGCGGAATAGGTCTGTTCATGCTAGCGGAGCCTGTTATAGCGCTTTTGTATGCATCCATAGGGCCGGAAAAGCATGCGAGCTCCGGTGCACTTCTTGAAATCCTGTCAATAGGAGTTATTTTCCTTACGATGGTGCAGGCATTTACGGCAATACTACAGTCAATCAACAAGCAGTTCCATCCGGTTAAGAACTTGGCTATTGGATTGATTGTAAAAGTAATTTTATCATACATATTAATTGGTATTCCTTCAATAAATATAAGGGGAGCTGCAATAAGCACCACTGTTTCATACTTGGTGGTGGCGGTTCTGAACCTAGTAGATATAAACAAAACAAATATAAAAATCAATTTGATTCAGATATCTTCAAGAACTCTGTTGTCTTCTGCTGCCATGGCTCTGGCGACAGCCGTTTCCTTCACGGCGCTCAGGTCGGTGCTTAGAAGCCAGAATCTGGCTGTACTGGGCTCAATAGCAATTGCAGCGGTTGTCTATGGAATTTGTCTGTTGTTGACAGGAGCCATTACAAAGGAAGATTTGGAGTTAATACCTAAGGGAGAAAAGTTAGCGAGGTTTGTGAGGAAATAAGATGAATACTATTCAGATAATAGGACTGGGTACGGGAAACAGCGATGATTTGACCATTGTATGAGGGAATGCCTACATTTGCGAGAACAGAACGTCATCCGGTAATTAAAAAGCTAAAAGAAGAAATACATATAGAAAGTTTTGATGAATTTTTTGAAAAATATGAAAGTTTTGATGAAGTTTATGAAAAAATAACCGATAATATAGTTGGATTGGCAGAAAGGTATGGGAAAATTAACTACTGTACAGCAGGAAGTCCTTTATATGGTGATATTGTAACAAAAAAGCTTATTGATGAATATAAAAACAAAATAAATATAATAATAATTGATGGAATGAGTTTTCTTGACAAATGCCTTAAGCTATCAGGCTTTTCTGATTACAAATCAGTAAAAATTCTGGATTGCCTCGAGGCGGATGAGTTTTCCTTTGATGTAAATTCACTTAATGTAGTTACACAGGTTTACGATCTTGAAATGGCATCACAGCTTAAGCTTAAGCTGATGGAAACATATGATGATGATTCACATGTATTATTGGTGGATGTTCTGGAAGAAACTGTAAAAAAAACACCTCTTTTTATGCTTGATCAAGAAAAAAAATATGGATTTTCAACATATTTTTGTATTCTGCCTATTGAAATTACCGAAAATACGGTGTATA
>DAMAEI010000045.1:23440-24577 GCA_031997345.1 Sedimentibacter sp.
TGAGGAGCCCTGACGGATGTCCCTGGGACAGAAAACAGACTCATGAATCTATAAGGCAGCATGTGATTGAAGAGGCATATGAGGTTGTAGATGCCATAGATAATGATGATGTGGATAATCTAATTGAGGAACTTGGAGATTTGCTGTTTCAGGTTGTGTTTCACGCAGAGCTGGGCAGCGAAGAGGGATATTTTAATTTTGGCCATGTCGTTACAAATGTTTGCAAGAAGATGTATTCAAGACATCCGCATGTTTTCGGCAATGTGAAGGCGGATAATGCAGATGAAGCATTGGAAAGCTGGGAAGCATCAAAGAAAAAAGAAAAAAATCTCATGTCCTATACGGATAACCTGAAAAACGTACCCAAGGCATTATCGACTTTAAGCAGGAGCTACAAAATACAGAAGCGTGCTGCAGAGGTAGGCTTTGACTGGCCTGACAAGGAGGGTGCGTTGCTGAAAATCAAGGAAGAGCTTTTTGAATTTATGGAGGAGTGCGGGAAAAATGATATCGCAAAGATGGAAGAAGAGTTCGGAGATTTGCTGTTCGCACTTGTCAACCTTTCGAGATTCATGAAAATAAATCCGGATGTTGCCCTCAACAGGACTATAAACAAGTTTATTAGCAGATTTGAATACATTGAAACTCATTCTCACAAGGATATGAAGCAGATGACTCTTGAGGAAATGGATGAGTTATGGGAAGAATCAAAGTTCCAATAGGAATTTAGATAAAAAAACAAAAGAACATTACTAAGGAGGGTTTTTTAATGAATAAAGCTGAATTAATTGCTAGTGTTGCAGAAAAAACTGGATTCACAAAGAAGGATGCAGAAAAAGCTTTAAATGGTTTTATGGAGACAATAAAGGAAGAACTGGTAGCAGGCGGCAAAGTTCAATTAGTTGGATTTGGAACTTTTGAAGTTAGAGACAGAAAAGAAAGACAAGGAAGAAATCCAAGAAATCCTGGTGAAACAATAGAAATACCAGCATCAAAGGCACCAGTGTTCAAAGCTGGAAAATCATTAAAAGAAGCAGTTAACTAATAAGAAATATATACATGAAGAGACCGTTACGCGGTCTTTTTTGTATGCCCTAACCCCATTTTTTCGACTGAAAGGAGAAAAAAATGGCGGTA
>DAMAEI010000046.1:0-401 GCA_031997345.1 Sedimentibacter sp.
GGTTGCCCTCGCCTCTTAACGGAATAACCGAACCTGTATCAACTCCTGCCGGGATGTTGATTGACAGCTTTCTCGTCTTCTTTTCCTTGCCTGTTCCGCTGCATTCCGTGCATGGTTCTTCAACCACTTCTCCTGAACCGCCGCAGGTTGAGCAAACTTTTGTGCTTGCAAACTGACCAAAGGGAGTTCTCTGAACAGTCTTTATGCTTCCTGAGCCGTTACATGTAGGACATGTTTTCTTGCCTGTTCCTTCTTTCGCTCCTGAGCCGTCGCATACATGGCACTTTTCTATACGGCTTATCTTTATTTCTTTCTTGGTTCCGAATGCTGCCTCTTCAAAATCTATATCAAGCTTGATTTTAAGATCTGAGCCTGCCTTGGGGCCTGTTCTCTGAGCTCTT
>DAMAEI010000046.1:411-15216 GCA_031997345.1 Sedimentibacter sp.
AATATATCTCCGAAATCTGTAAATCCTGCTCCGCCTCCGCCAAAGCCTGAATTCTGATCAAAAGCCGCGTGGCCGAACTGGTCATATTTAGCCTTTTTATCAGGGTCGCTGAGAACTTCATAGGCTTCATTTACTTCCTTGAACTTCGCTTCTGCTTCCTTGTTGTCGGGGTTTAAATCCGGATGGTATTGTTTTGCTAATTTTCTGAAGGCTGATTTTATTTCTTTTTCATCAGCACTTTTGCTTACGCCTAATATTTCATAATAGTCCCGTTTTGACACTTTTTCACCGCCTTGACATTTAAACATGACACCAAGCTAAATCCCCTATGGATTTAGCTTGGAAACTAACGTCATTTATTATATATATCTTTATGAATTTTTTCAAGAAATTATTTTATTACTTATAGTTTTTATTTATCGTCGTCATGAATTTCTTCAAATTCAGCATCCACAACATTATCGTCATTTTGTGCAGCACCCTGACCAAAATCAGGAGCATCCTGAGGGCCACCCTGTTCGCCTGTCTGTGCATAAAGTTTCTGAGCAAGCTGGTTGAACACTTCTGTAAGTTTTTCCGTCTTAGCCTTCATCTGGTCGGTATCATTGCTTTCAATAGCTTTTTTCAATTCATCCAGAGCTGCCTGCGCACTTGCTTTTTCTTCATCAGAAATTTTACCTTCCAAGTCTTTCAGTGTTTTTTCTGTCTGATAAACCAGTGTATCCGCATTGTTTTTAACTTCTGTTTCTTCTTTTCTCTTCTTATCTTGTTCAGCAAATTGCTCAGCTTCTTTAACTTTTCTTTCTATTTCATCATCTGACATCTTTGTTGAAGAAGTTATCGTGATTTTTTGCTCTTTTCCTGTTCCTAAATCCTTAGCACTTACATTTGCAATACCATTGGCATCTATGTCAAATGTTACTTCTATCTGAGGAATTCCTCTAGGTGCGGGAACTATTCCTGTCAGCTGGAATCTGCCTAATGTAATGTTATCTGCAGCCATTTGTCTTTCACCCTGCAATACGTGGATGTCAACTGCTGGCTGGTTATCTGCAGCTGTTGAGAAAATCTGGCTCTTCTTGGTTGGTATTCTTGTATTTCTGTCTATAAGCTTTGTGAATATTCCTCCCATTGTTTCGATACCCAAGGACAGTGGAGTTACGTCAACAAGCAATATGTCGTTTCCGAATTCGCCTGTGAGAACGCCTCCTTGAATTGCTGCACCCAATGCAACACATTCATCAGGGTTTATTCCTTTGTGGGGGTCTTTACCTGTGAGTCTCTTCACAGCTTCCTGAACTGCAGGTATTCTTGTGGAACCTCCCACCAGCAGAACTCTGTCAATATCATTTGCTGTAAGCTTTGAGTCTGACATGGCTTTTTTAACAGGCTCAATTGTTTTTTCAACAAGGAATGATGTCAGTTCATTGAACTTAGCTCTTGTTAAATCCATGTTCATGTGCTTTGGTCCGTCCTGAGTTGCAGTGATGAACGGAAGATTGATGTTTGAAGTCATTGCACTTGACAATTCCTTCTTTGCAGTTTCAGCTGCTTCCCTCAATCTTTGAAGCGCCATTTTATCTTTTCTTAAATCTATTCCGTTTTCCTTCTGGAACTGCTCTGCAAGATAGTCTATTACAACCTGGTCAAAGTCGTCTCCGCCCAGTTTGTTGTTTCCTGCTGTTGCCTTTACCTCAAATACTCCCTCGCCAATTTCAAGAATTGAAACGTCGAATGTTCCTCCTCCGAGGTCGTAAACCATTATTGTCTGCATATGGTCTTCTTTGTCAACACCATAAGCCAGAGCAGCGGCAGTAGGCTCATTTATAATTCTCTTTACATCCAGACCAGCTATTCTTCCTGCATCCTTTGTTGCCTGTCTCTGACTGTCAGAGAAATATGCAGGAACTGTAATAACCGCTTCTGTAACTGTTTCACCTAAGTAGCTTTCAGCATCAGCTTTTAATTTTTGAAGTATGAATGCTGATATTTCCTGCGGTGTATATGCTTTTCCGTCAATATTTACCTTGTGATCTGAGCCCATATGTCTCTTTATTGAAGATATTGTTTTATCAGGATTTGTAACCGCCTGTCTTTTGGCAGTTTCTCCTACCAGTCTTTCTCCGTCCTTAGTAAATGCAACGATTGAAGGTGTTGTTCTCTTACCTTCCACATTTGCTATAACAACGGCTTCTCCGCCCTCCATAACAGCAACACAAGAGTTTGTTGTTCCTAAGTCAATTCCTATAACTTTACTCATTTTTTTCCTCCACTATATTTAAAATTGAATGTAAATCTTAATCTACTTTCTACATATTCTGACCATTGACGGTCTTATGCATTTGTCATTTACAGTATAGCCCTTCTGCAGGACATCTATTATTATTCCGTCATCATGGTCTTCACTTTCTTCAAAAGCCACCCCGTAATGAACGTTGTGGTCAAATGGTTTATGCAAAGCTTCCACTTCCTGTAATCCTTTTTTATTAAGAATCCCCATAAACTGATTGTAGACCATTTGAACTCCTTCCTTGAAAGGACCTTCTTCAGCAGCCGTCAAAGCTCTTTCAAGATTGTCAACCACGGGAAGCAAATCTGATATTAAATCTGCGGTTGCATTACCGTAGGACGAGCTTTTTTCTTTTTCAGACCTTGATTTGTAGTTTAGAAAATCCGCCTGAAGCCTCAATAATCTGTCATTCAGATTTTTTATTTCTGCCGCTGCCGTGTCCTCTGTGCCTTCTTCAGAAACAGGCTCCTTTATTTCTTCATTTATTTCCTCTTTTCTTGTTATCTCCTCAACATCTTCTTTTAGCTTACTTTCATCATGCTTTTTTGCCTTAGCCATTTCTTCACTCCTTATTTTCCTCGTCAAAGTTTCTGCTTATTATTTCATTCATGGCTTCAGCCATTGACTTAACAGTGTAAATTACTTTGCTGTAGTCCATTCTGGTGGGGCCTATGACCCCTACCTTTCCTATGAGCTTGCCGTTTATTTTGTAGGTTGCAGTAATCAGGCTGCAATCTCTGAGCTGCTCATATTCATTTTCCCGCCCGATACTTATAACCAGGTCATTTTCTCCTGTGTACCGCAGCAGTTTAGCCATGCTGTCTTTGTCCTCCACAAATGAAATAAATTCTCTTGCTTTGACAACGTCATTATATTCCGGGAAATTTAAAATATTTGTCAGTCCATCCGAATACACATTAAAATCTTCAAGCTTGCTCATTTGGTCCACTAAGAACGGCAGTAGCTCAAACAATAAATCGTCGCTACTTTCTCGCAAATGGGAGAGCTGCTGTATCAGGCTGTCCTTGATAGTATCTATATCTTCTAACTTATATCCGCTCAGCTTTTCCGAAAGGGATGAGGATATTGTATCTATCTGATCCAAGGGTATGGGGCTGCTGAGATTCAGCACAACCTGCTTGACAATATTGCTCTGAAGTATCAATACGAGCAGTATTTTTCTGTCAGTGATAGGTACGAGCTGTATCCTCTTGATTGCAGACTCCTTCAGCTGAGGAGACACGATAAACGATGTATATTTTGTAAACTGAGATAAAATGCGCACTGAATTCTTGAAAACAGAGTCCATCTCATCTGCCTTTTCCTCTATTATATTTCTAAGTTCATTTATGTTGGAATTGTCCGATCTCTGAACCTTTTTCCAAAGCTCATCCACATAATATCTGTAAGCTTTGTCTGTGGGAATGCTGCCGGATGAAGCATGTGGCTGAATTAAAAAACCCATTTCCTCCAGGTCGGACATCTCGTTTCTGATTGTAGCCGGGCTTACTCCAAGCTCATATTTTTTTGAAATTGTCCTGGAGCCCACTGCTTCGGCATTATCTATATAACTGGAGATAATAGCCTTCAAAATATTAACTTTTCTTTTATCCAAAGACATTTCATTCACCTCTTTGTTAGCACTCTCATCAGTCGAGTGCTAAATCTATATATAATTTACTACTTTATAATTCTTTTGTCAATAGATATATTTAAAAAATTTATGCACTGCGCAACCTCGTTCATCAAAGTATTTTCCACCTTGGCATACAAAGAAATATGCCGCACAAGGCGACATATTTCAAATATTTTTTACTCATTCCATGAATTTTTCAAACACATAATTTGAAATATCCATTCCTTTTTCAGTTAACTTTATGTGTCCCTCACTGAGTTCAATAAGATTGTTTTTTCCCAAGTGAGTTATTTGCCCTTCATATTTATTTATGAAATCTGCGGAAAATCTGCTGTTGAATTCATGTATGTCCACGCCCTCTGTTAATCTCAATCTGAGCATTATATATTCAAACATCAAATCATCATAACTCATGCTTTCGTGAATTGTCCTCTCAACCCCTGTTGCGCAATACATTTTTAAATCTGCCGGATTGCTGTACCTCACGCCTTCCATGAAGGAATGTGCCGATGGCCCCAATCCTATATATTCATCCTGGCTCCAATATTTAAGATTATGCCTGCACTGAAATCCTTTTTTTGAGAAGTTGGATATTTCGTATTGGGGCAAATCATTCCTTTCCATTAGGCTTCTGCCTGCATAATACATCTCTCTCTCATATTCCTCGTCGGGCATAATTATTTTATTGCTTTTTTCCAGTGCATACATAGGAGTTCCTTTTTCAAGCTTTAGCGAATAAAAAGATATGTGCTCTATATCTCTTTCAATGAGGCGTGAAATAGTATCTTCGATGTCTCTTACTTCCTGCCCTGGAATATTAAACATAACGTCTGCGTTGATATTCTTGAATCCGGCGCTTTTCGCCCTGTCTATAGACTCAAGTGCCTGGCGGCTGTCATGGATTCTGCCTATTCTTTTCAGGATATCATCATTTAATGACTGAACGCCTATGCTCAGCCTATTTATGCCTATTTCACGGTATTCTCTTAATTTTTCAAATGTCAATGTGTTGGGGTTCGCTTCCATGCTTATTTCGGAATTCTTATTAACCTCAATCAGCTCTTTCAGGCCTTCCATTATTTTATATAAGCTTTCGGGTCTTATAATAGTGGGAGTTCCTCCGCCGAAAAAGATTGTGTCCACCGTATACTTACCGCTTAATCTGTCTCTGTATCCTTTTATTTCATTTAAAACTGCTTCTGTATATTTATTTTCTGATTCATCATTCCAGTTAACCGAATAAAAATCACAGTAGCTGCATTTTTGTCTGCAAAATGGAATGTGGACGTATATTCCTAAATTTTTCATAAAACCTCATTTATATAATTAATATCGGCTCTGTCTCCGGCTCCGATTATATCATTATTTATATACTTATTCAAATATTATTGAGCATTTCGCATTACTTGTTTTACATTATTTTTCCCGGCAGCTTATATCCATCAGATATGGGCTTAAGCTTTTTCATGTTTTTATTAAAAGACATTAACCACGCAGTTAATGTCTTTTAATATTTTAGACTTTAAGCATCAAACTGATATTATTTTTCAAAAATATTTAAAAGTCGTAAATAGTGATTTGCTTCACGCAGTGTATGGTCACCCAATAAAGGAATAATGATTGATCTTATTTTGCATTCGAGCAATCCCTGTGTTCCCTGCGCCTTAAAATCACGCAATGCTTCTGTGGCTTTAAGACTCTCCTGCGTAACCTCTTTCAGTGGCATTGTTCTTTCCATTGCTGCTAATGAATCTGCTGTTAACTGATCGAACTCATTGCCAAAATTATTTGCCGAATTAATTAATTCGTTTTCTGTGGGGTCAAGAAGTCCGCGTATAAACTTTGAATGCTCTGCCATTATTCTGTTCCAGAACAGCTCCTGTTCCATAGCCTCTCTTTCAATGTTTATCTTTTCTCTGTTTTGAATTCTTTGAACCATCTGTAAGTATAAATTTGCTTCCCTCATAATATGGTCTATCAGCAGCGGATAATTCATGGTAAACATTCTGCATGACAAGATGCTGTTCAAAATTGTTTCTTTGAACTGTATTAAAGCTGAAATTAAGCTGATAGCCCATTGGTTAATTAAAAATACCCTTTCTTCAATCATTGGGTTGACAGTCATTCCGTTTCCGCCGGTTAATCCAGCCTCCCTCCGTGTCAGCTCAGTCGGTATGCTCAGTCCGGTATAGTATGACGATGCCATTTCCGCATTAAGCGTATATGGTGTTATAACCTCACCGGATTTCAATACATTTTGACTTACGACACCATCAGAAAGAGAAACAACTTCTCCCAGCAGCCTATCAAACTCTAATCGAAAATCATCCGCTTTCTGAGTAAACATGCTGTCCCTGGGCGTAAACCCCAGCTCAAGAAAAAATGAATGTTCCTTCATAATCCGTGCAAAAAAAAGATGAAGCTCCAACGACTGACGCACAAAATCCATGCTTGCAGGCATAGTATAATCCTCCTTAAAATAATTTCTAACGATATCTCATAATATGTAGAAATCATACCTTCTGCCACATTGTCCTGCCATAAATTTGCTATAATCTATACAAAAACAAAATGGCCCTTAGGGCCATCTTGATAAGCTTTACAATCTAAATTTCTATGTCAGCAAGTATGAGCTAAGGCTTTTTCCATGCTTGTCAAGGGCTAACGACCTGGTTACACCGCTGAAACTATTTGGAAACAACCACTTGATTCTCAATCATATCTCTATCAAGCTCACCCTCTGTGGCAGATACCACAACTGCACATGCAGCGTCGCCTGTTATGTTTATCATTGTTCTCATCATATCCAGAACTCTGTCAACTCCTGCGATAAGAGCGATACCTTCCATTGGAAGACCAACAGACTGTAGAACCATCCCCAGCATTATCATACCTGCTCCGGGAACTCCCGCAGTACCTATTGATGCCAATGTTGCTGTCAATATAATTGTCAGCTGTGCACCTACGGACAGCTCCAACCCATATACCTGAGCGATAAAGAATGCACATATTCCTTGATAAATCGCTGTCCCGTCCATATTAACCGTTGCACCCAGAGGAAGAACAAAACTGCTGATTGACTTTGGAACTCCCAGATTTTCTTCAGAGCATTTCATTGTTATGGGCAGTGTTCCCGAGCTGCTTGCCGTTGTAAAGGCAAATACCATTGCAGGAGATATTCCCTTGAAAAATTTTACGGGATTAACCTTGGCAAATATACTAACCGTAGATGAATATGTCAGCACAGCGTGCAGAGCACATCCTGCATATACAACCAATATGAGCTTAAGCAGCGGCAGAAGCACCTGTGGCCCATTAACGGCAACTACCGGTGTAATAAGTGCGAAAACACCTATGGGAGCAAATTGCATTATAACTCCTATGATTTTATACATAACCTCTGCAAATGCGTCAAAGAAGTTGTACAGTGTCTTTCCTTTTTCACCTGTTCCTATGATACCGGCTCCAATAATAAGTGCGAATGCTATAATTTGAAGCATATTTCCATCAACCAGAGCCTTTAAGGGGTTTGAAGGAATAATGTTCAGCAATGTTTCTGCAATATCAGGCGCCTGTGCGATTTCAACCTTTGCATCCACCGGAATAGAAAAACCTCCGCCTACATTAGTAACGTTTGCCAGTATTAAACCAATAGTTACTGCAAAGGCTGTTGTAAGCAAATAGTACAGCATTGTCTTGCCGCCTATTCTCCCGAGCTTCCTTACATCGTCCATGCTGCATGTGCCCACTACCAATGAGCTGAATACCAGGGGAACGATCGAAAGCTTGATTAGGTTCAAAAACAATGTTCCAAAGGGTTTAACATATTTTGATGCAATGTCAGGGTTAGGCTGGAGAATAATTCCTAATAATATACCTAATGCCAATCCTATGAAAATCTTAGTTGTCAGTTGCATTTTTTTCATTCTTAAATCCTCCTTATTTTTCATATACCTTTAAACATTATAACTCATTTACTTAAATTTGTCTTCCTTTATTTTTCCTAAAAAAAATAATTTTCAATCAATTTTTCTTTATATTATAAATATATGACATAATTAATAATTAATACGTTATGCTTTTGCTGCGGCACATCATAGTCTTGTTCACCAAAGTATCAGCTCCCGCTGATAGCATACTTTGGGAACTCTTTGCGGTTGACCTACCGCCATTTTTCTCTCCCTTTCGGTCGAAAAAATCGGGTTCGCAGGAAAATTCACTAATTTATTTGCTCCTACGTCGCATAAATTAGGAATTTTGTACGTTTGACCTACCATCAATTTCTTTCTCCTTACAGTCGAAGAAATTGGGTTAGGGCATAAAGGGCATACAAAAAACTGCCTTTCGGCAGTTTTAAATCATTTCATCACATGCATACATTATTACGGAAGAGGCTACCAGCCCTGCGGTTTCTGTTCTCAGTATCCTTTTTCCCAGGGTAACTATATGTGCCCCTGCTTCTCTGAGCATCTCTATTTCCTTAATGTCAAATCCGCCCTCCGGTCCTATTATCACATAATATCTCTGCTTTGGCTGTGACAATATTTCTTTCAGTGTTTTCATGTCCTCGAGTTCGTATGGAACTATAATCTGTGCATCTTCTTTCTTCAATCTCTCAACAAGCTCCCTGACAGTTATTATGTCCTCAACCTCCGGAACGAGATTTCTTTTGCTTTGCTTAGATGACTCCTTTGCTATTTTTCGCCATCTGTCGAGTTTTTTCTGCTCTCTGTCCTTGTCGTTAAGCTTTACGACAGTCCTTTCCGTTATTAGAGGTATGAAGCTTTTCACGCCCAGTTCCACATTCTGCTGAATTATTGTTTCCATTTTTGTCTGCTTAGGAATACCCTGACACAAAGTAACTGTTATTTCAGTTTCATTATTTCTGTCTATTTCCCCGGTAATCTCACAAATAATATCTTCCTTGTTTATCTCCGTAATCTCCGCAGTATATTCACGACTTTCGGTTACTACGGAAATCACATCGCCTGCTTCAGCCCGCAGTATTGTTTTCAGATGTCTGGCATCTCCGCCTGTAACTCTTACTATGCTACGCTCTATTTTATCATCAGCACAAAAATATCTGAACATTTCTACCTCACTATTTTAATTTAGCCGTTATGCTTACCCATTCCTCGCTATTGTTTATTTCCATGATTTCAAATCCGAGCGCTTTAAAGTTGTCAACAACATCATCCACATATTTTGTAATTATACCCGATGCAATAACAAGACCGCCTTTTTTCAGAAACTTCGGGAACGTGAAGCTCATGCCCATTATAATCTGGGCAATGATATTTACGGCAATCATGTCATATTTATCGAAGCCTATGTCTGACTGCAATTTTTCATCAGACGTTACATCTCCGCAAAATATGGTGAAGTCTTCTTCTTTTATATTGTTTAAGGATGCATTTTCTTTTGATATTCTCACTGAATTTTCATCAATGTCAACACCTGTTATCCTGCGTGCACCCAGCAATATTGACGCTATTGACAATATACCGCTGCCGCAGCCCATATCAAGAACCTCTGAATCCTTTTCTATATGCTTTATAATTTGTTCAATGCACAGGCGTGTGGTGTGATGCTGCCCTGTACCGAAGCTCATTCCGGGGTCTATTTCAAGGACAATTTTTCCGTCCTCCGGCTCCGCAAGCTCCTCCCATGAGGGCTTGATAATGATTTTATCAGATACTGTAAAGGGCTTGAAATACTGCTTCCAGTTGTTTGCCCAGTCCTCGTCATTCAATGTTGCCGTTTCTATTTTAAGCCTGCCAAAATCAACATCCTCGTATTCGCTTTTTAAATTCTCTGTAAATTCATATATATTTTTCAGCAGTTCCTTTCCCTGATTGTTATCAGCCAGGTATACCTTGATGCAGCTTTCGCTGTCCTTCATTTTTGAAAGATCTTCGTCATAGTAATCCCAGTTCAGGGTATCATTGTTAAGAAAGTCATCAAACACACTTGCGTCCTCAATGACAGCATCATTGATTCCAAGCCTTATCAATGCTCCGTTTATTATTTCAATTCCATTGGTGGTCGTATATATGGAAACCTCGGTCCAGTTCATTTTTCCTCCGTTGCTGTATAATTCAGCTTACATTTTTCAATACGATGATTATTATATAGTATCTTAAGATTATTTTCAATAATTCATATTATAAAATATCCGGGAACAATACCCGGATATTTTACCTTCACTCTTACTTACCCTGCTGCATTCTCTCTGCTATTATAAGGCATCTTATTATATCCTCAGTGAAATTCAGCGAACCGTCTGAGTTTCCTTTAACATATCCTGCAGCTATCCATTTTTTAATATATTCCCGATAAAATTCCGGAATATCCGAGATGTTTCTGTATCTCTTTACTTCATATACATCCATAGAATCAATTTCTCTCTTGATATCCTCTATAAATTTATCCCAGTGAGGCAATATTAGTCTCGGGCATAATTTCCCGCTCCAGTGGCGATGAGGAACAATATTGTCTGTGCTTATTCCTGTGGCTCTTATTAACTGAGCTGCAAATTTTATAGCTGTTTCTTCGGCTCCGTTAACCTCGGCAATTTCAATTCCGATGCTCTTCCTGTTTCCGTCTCCCTGGGCTCCGTCTCCAGCATGCCACGCCGACTCTGTAATCGGCAGTTCCTGGTACACCTCTCCGGGTCCCACGGTAAAGTGCCAGCTCTTATTGCTGTCTACCGTATCTACATATATCGAATTGGCCAGTGCCGATGCGCCGGGATTTCCTGTATTGTGAATTGTGATATATTCAGGCCTCATAGGATATTGAGGCCTTGCAAGTTTATTTGAAACAGGTATCAGGTGCTGAATTATGCTTATTCCATCCAGCTGAGTGACTATTCCGTCTTTAAGCAGCATTATTCATCACCGTCTTTTTTCCCAAGTACTTCTATGGCCCTTCTTATTATAGCAGGTATTGGAACACCCATAAGACCTGCATTTTCAATTATACTTATTGCTTCATTTGCTATATAGGCAATAATCACTGTATCTCTGATAACTTCTGTTCCCGTTATTTTGTCAAGCTGAGCGGAAACCAGAACAATTAAAAGTGTTACGCCCTTTTTCAGCAGCCCCTTCCAGCCTGCCTTGCTGTCCAATGCACCCATTTCTGATTTTGGAGACTTTTTGAAGACTGCTGCTACAATCACTCCAGTTATATAGTCAACAGCCATGAACAGCAGCAGGGTCTGAAGTGCCATATCCCATCCGCCCATAAAGCTTGCCGTTATGCTTCCTATTATGCCTAACACTCCCAAAATTCCGACCTTATCTATATTTATATTTCCCATAATATTTCTCCTTAAAAAAAATAGAGCATATTTCAGCTCATATTATTTTATGCAGTTTAATTACTCTTGTCCTTATTAATATAGAAATCATGCAATTGTAGATATTCCGGCAAGATTAAAAATATCAGTATTTTATGAAATTGATTGAACGGGTTGTTGTTGCGGGGGGAGCGTAATCAAGCTTTCTGTCGGCTATGCCCAGCACATCCTCAGGTCTTATCCATGGCCTGTTCTGTATTGCGCTGGATTCTTCATGTGTAAGAAGACCCTTGTACGACGTCAGACTCCTTCTTACAAAGCCATCCTTCACACATGCTTCTGTTACTCCGTCATTCAGTATGCTTCTTATATATGGAAGCATTTCCGCAGCATATGCAATGGATGTTGACTGCGATATTGCTCCCGGAATATTGCTTACACAGTAATGCACAACTCCGTTAACAACATAGCGTGGGTTATCATGGTGTGTTTCATGGCTGCTTTCAATTGCTCCGGGGTCATCATTGCTTATATCAACAAGCACGGAGCCCGGCTCCATAAGCTTAAGCATCTCCATGTCTATGAGGAAATCCTTCCTTTGTTTCGGCCACTTTACACAGTTGAGTATAAGGTCTGTCTGAGGCAGCAAGCTTGCTATTACTTCCTTGTTGCAGAACATTGTATGCACATGACCATGGTACAAATCTCCTATTTCTCTGAGAACAGACAGATTTATATCCAGCACTGTAACTCTTGCTCCGAGGCTGTAAAGAACCTGAAGAGCAGACTTTCCTACTACTCCGCATCCCATTATTACTGCGTTTATACCGGGAGCCCCAGCCAATCCGCTTACAAACTTACCTTTTCCGCCGTTGATTGTCAAAAGTGACTCAAGCCCGAACAAGGCGCCCTGTTTTCCTGCAGCCTCGCAGTTTGGTGAACCGTATCTATGGCAGTCCTCTGCGGTAAATGCAATAACCTTTTTATCAAGAAGCGCCTGAAGCTCCTCAGGATGGCCCGCAGGATGTATGCATGTCATTATTATCTGGTTTTCCCTGAGCAGATTATATTCGCTTTCCTCTATTTCCTTGACCTTTACAAGCATGTCGCATCTTTCGTACATTTCTTCCATGGTATCCACGATTTCTGCTCCCGATTTCATATATTGCTCGTTTGTGAATCCGCTTCCTACTCCGCAGTCTCTTTGAGCAAGAACCTTATGACCGTCTGACGCTATTGTGGCAGCCTCAAGAGGAGTAACTATGACTCTGTTTTCTCCTTCTTTTATATCCTTTAATACTCCAAATATCATATTTTTTCTCCTATCCTAATTTTTCAAAATAGCATCTGCAGGGTCAGTGTACACTAGATTATGCTTGACTGCAGTTTCCTTAAGCGTAAGCTTTCCGTAATAAAATGTTAGCCCTCTTCTGAGGTGGGCATCGTCCGTCAGTGCTGTCTCAACACCCTTATTGGCAATAGCCATGATATATGGTAGGGTAGCTGCCGACAAGATGATTGATGCTGTATGTGAGAATCCTGAAGGTATGTTATCCACGCAGTAATGCATGATGCCTTCCTCATAATAAATAGGGGCATCATGTGATGTGGAGCGGCATGTTTCAATTGCGCCCTCATCGTCACAGGCAACGTCTATGATCATTGCTCCGGGCTTCATCATTTTTAAATCTTCTCTGTATATAAGGTGATCTCTTCGGGTTTTATCCCAGAGTATGCAGTTTATTATCACATCTGATTCCTTCAGGCATGTAACAAGATTCTCTCTATTTGAATATACAAATTCAACATTGGAAGGCAGTCTGTATTTTGCCTTTTCCATAGTTTTATAATTTACATCCAGCATTGTAACTTTGTTTCCGAAAGCTGCTGCCAATTCTGCGGCTCCGATTCCTGAACTTCCGCAGCCTATTATGGCAATTCTCGGCGTAGCTGCTCCAACTATATTGCTGAGCATTTTTCCTCTTCCTCCGTGCACCGACTGTGAAAAGTGGAGAGCCGAAATAAATCCTCCCTTTCCTGCCAGTATACTCATAGGACTGAGCATAGGAAATTCATTGTTATCATCGTCAACATCCTCATATGCAATACCTATGATACCTGTCTTCAGCATGTTTATGGTCATATCGAGATGTGCATTTGAGTGGAAATACGTTACGACAATCTGCCCTCTTCGAAGCATATCGTACTCAGAAGCTTCAATCTCCTTAACCTTGTAAAGAAGGTCACATTTTGAATAAACCTCTTTTTTGCTTGCCATCACAGCTCCGGCTTCGATATATTCCTCGTCCGAAAAGCCACTTCCTTCTCCTGCACTGTATTCTACATATACGGTGTGTCCCTTCTTAGTGAGAGCTGATACGGATGACGGAACGGCTGCAACCCTGTATTCATTGCGTTTGTTTTCCTTTGGAACACCAATTATCATAATTTTTCTCCTTTTACTTTTCATTTACCAAAAAGCACGAAACAAAATGCCCCGGTGAAAGCTCAACCAAAGGTGGGTCAGACTCCCTGCATTCATCCCTGCATAAGTCGCACCTCTTTACCTCTCCCTTTATGAGCTGGAATTCAACATCCCTCTTCGATATATCAGGTTCGGGTATTGCCGCAAGCAGCGCCTTTGTATAGGGGTGAAGAGGATTTTCAAACAGCTCGTCTGATGATGCCATCTCCACTGTACGCCCCAGATACATAACCATTATCTTGTTTGAAATATGCTTAACAACGCTTAAATCGTGAGTAACAAACATATATGTGAGCCCAAGCTCGTCCTCCAAATCCATGAGAAGATTCAATATCTGCGCTTGTATGGATACGTCAAGTGCTGAAACAGGCTCATCGCACACTATGAATTTTGGATTCAATGACAGTGCCCTTGCTATCCCTATTCTCTGTCTTCTTCCTCCATCCAGCTCGTGGGGATATGCATTTGCATATCTTCTTGCAAGTCCTACTAAGTCCATTAGCTCTGCTGCTCTGTTGTATATATCCACCTTTGACCTGTACATTTTGTGGATGAACATGTATTCTGCAATTACCTCTATAACTGACTTTCTCGGGTCTATGCTTGAATATGGATCCTGAAATATTATCTGAAGATCTTTTCTCAGCTCCCGCATTTTTCCTGTGCCAAGCTTTGTTATATCGTTTCCGTTGTATATTATGCTTCCTGCTGTAGGCTCTATAAGTCTCAGTATCGTCCTTCCCAGAGTACTTTTTCCGCAGCCTGATTCACCTACCACTCCAACGGTCTCTCCCTTATAGATGTTCAGGTTCACACCGTCCACAGCATGGAGCTTTGCTCCTCCGTTGAGCTTGAAGTGCTTTTTGAGTCCTACTATCTCTATTAGCGGAGTTCTTTTATCATTCATCTTTATTCCCCCCTTGTGCCGTTATTGCTTCATCGAAAAGATGACATCTAAGCGCATGTGTGCCGTCTGTTATCTTTGCTGGATGGACTTTCTTGCACACATCCATGCTGTACTTGCATCTTGGCGAGAAAACACAGCCCTCAGGCAGGTTTGTAGGGTCAGGCATAAGTCCGGGTATAGGGTT
>DAMAEI010000046.1:15226-24453 GCA_031997345.1 Sedimentibacter sp.
GTGAATATATCGTATACTGTTCCTGCCTCCACTATTTCTCCTGCATACATTACCGCCACATCGTCGCATGTCTTTGCCACTATCCCTAGGTCGTGGGTTATCATGAGCATTGATGTTCCAAGTCTGTCTCTTAGCTCTTTTATCATTGTCAGAACCTGTGCCTGTATGGTAACGTCAAGTGCTGTTGTGGGCTCGTCTGCTATTAAAAGCTCCGGCTCACATGCCAGTGCCATGGCTATTACCACTCTCTGCTTCATCCCTCCTGAAAACTGGTGGGGGTAGTCTATTTTTCTTGAGGGCAGTATTCCAACCATTGAAAGTTTGTCTTCTACTCTTTTTTCAACTTCTTCCTTGCTGAGGTTTTCATTATGTAAGAATATTGCTTCTGCTATCTGTTCTCCCACACTCATGACGGGGTTCAAGCTCGTCATTGGATCCTGGAATACCATTGCTATTTTATCGCCTCGTATCTGGCGCATGTTGCTTTCGCTTATTTCAAGGATGTTTGTTCCGTCAAATTTTATGTGGCCTTTTAAAATCCGCCCTGTATTGCTTGGCAGAAGCCTCAGTATGGACAGTGCTGTTGTTGTTTTTCCCGCTCCTGTTTCTCCCACAAGGCCTAAGGTCTTGCCTTTTCCTATTTTTAAGTCTATGCCGTTTACGGCCCTTACTGTTTCTAAATCTGTTTTGTATATTATTTCTAAGTCTTCTATATCTAATATTAAGTCGCTCATATTTTATCCTTCCTTTGAATTAAGACTTCAAGTGAGGGTCTAAGGCGTCCCGCAGTCCATCTCCGATGAGGTTTACAGAACATGCTGACAGCACTATGGCCAGTGACGGGAACAGCAAAAGATGTGGTGCTGTACGCATGAATTCACGGGCTTCGGAAAGCATCAGCCCCCATTCGGGCGCAGGTGGCGGCATTCCTAATCCAAGGAAGCTCAGTGTTGATTGATACAGTATTATTTTTGCAACGTTCAGTGTTGTGTTTACGATTATTACTCCCATTGCGTTTGGCAGTATGTGTGAAATGATTATCCGGGCGCTTCCTGACCCTCCTGCTCTTGCGGCTTCTACATAGTCCTGCTCTGAAAGATTTAACACCTGTGACCTTACAAGCCTCACATAGTTTGTGAAGTATGCCAGTGTAAGGGCTATGAGCAGGTTTATGAAGTTTGCTCCTAATGCAAACACCACCGCCATTGTGAACAGAATGTCTGGAACGGACATAAATATGTCTAATGATCTCATTATTATGCTGTCCACTCTGCCTCCGAAGTAGCCCGCTATGGCTCCTAATGAGCTTCCCACCACACAGGAGGTCATTGTTGCCAATATTGCTATTATCAGTGAAGTTCTACCTCCATGTATTATTCTTGCGAATACGTCTCTGCCGTATGAGTCTGTACCCATTATGTGTTCTGCCGAGGGAGGCTGGAGCTTTATTTTAAGCTGCTGTTTTGTCGCTGTTTCGTATGGTGCTATTACGTCTGCAAGGAGAAGTATTACGATAATTATGGTAAGCATGATTAGCCCTAAGACTGCTCCCTTGCTTTTTTTGAATCTTCTCCAGATTTCTTTTGTCTGGCTTTGTTTTTTGAATACTTCTTTGTTGGTTGTCTCTATATGTTCCATGGAATCACTCCTTCGTCCTTGAATACTTGGCCCTGATTCTCGGATCTATATATGCGTATATTAGGTCTACCACCAGCATTACTACCGTGAAGCATGCGGCTATGAGTATGGTGCCTGCTATGATAACGGGCTCGTCTTTGTAGGTGATGCGGTCTACTATTAGGCTTCCTATTCCGGGAATGGAAAAGAGTTTTTCTGCAACAACTGCTCCTGCTATTAATGAACCGAGGCTTAAGCCTATGTTTGTGATAACGGGCAGCAGGGCATTTTTTAATGCGTGCTTCCAGATAACGGTTTTTTCAGGTGCTCCTTTTGCTCTGGCTGTTCGCACATAGTCCTGTCTTACTGACTCCAGCATGGAGGATTTTGTGAATCTGAGATTCATTGCCGCAGGAGGTATGGATATTGCCAGTGCAGGCATTATATAGTGCTTGAATGTATCTATTCCGTATGAGGGCAAAAGGTTCAGCCTCAGGGCAAAAATGAATAAGAGAAGCATACCCAAAACAAAGGATGGTATTGCTGCTATGAGGAATGCAAGTATTGAGGGTATTGTATCCCACAATGAATATTGCTTCACGGCTGCATATATCCCAAGGGGTATCCCTATGAGTGCGGAAAGCAGTACTCCCATGAGTGCAAGTTTTATCGTTACTATATATCTTGGCCATATTTCATCGAAGACTGACTGCTTGGTGAAGTATGATATACCGAAGTTTCTGTTTATTACCATGTTCTTGATATAGTTGACGTATTTCTGCAAGAATGGCAGATCGTATCCCAGCTCTCTGTTTAAAGCATCAACGTCTGCCTGAGGGGCTGATACTCCCAGCAATGCTCTTGCCGGGTCTCCTGGTGTTATGTTCATTACCAGGTATATTATGAACACCACCCCTAGTATTGTCGGTATCAGGAACAGTATTCTTTTTATGACGTATCTGTACATTGTTCTTTCTCCTGACTTTATTATTAAATTACGGGGCTGCCGCGTTATATGTCATACGACCATAACTGACAGCAGCCTCCAACTCATAAATTATTTTTTCAATTCAAATGTACGAATTTTGTAGTAAGTAGGAACAGGCTTACCTATATTCAAGTCATCAGCCCATACAATTGCAACCGGCCTGTGCAGTCCAGGAAGTATAGTAGCTGTATCCATAACCATTGACCACAATTCCTTATAATATTTTACACGCTCATCAATATTTGATGTGGATGCGCCAAGATCTACGAGCTCTTCCATACGTTTCCAGTTGAATGGACCGTCCTTGAATTTAACTACATACATTCCCACAGACTCACTGTGAACCTGCTGACGGATGTTGTTGTAATCGTAGTTTCCGGAGTCCGCAAATACACATATGTCATACTCCTGAGCATATAGCTTAGGTGTAACAACAGCTGCTTCCATTACCGACACCTGCGCATTTATTCCAACTTCCGACAGGTTAGCCTGAAGTACTTGTGCCATCTTTGCATTATTTGATGTGCTTGCACCATATGTCATTATTGTTCCAACATCTACACCGTTGGGATATCCTGCTTCTGCAGGAAGCTGCTTTGATTTTTCAAGATTGTAGTCGTATGTTTCAAATCCGTCCTTAGGTGATGTTGCCACGTATTCAGGAGGCATATAGTGAATAGCCTCTGTTCCATACCCATCACTTACTGCAAGATTGATATCTTCTTTGTTTATGGCGTAAAATATAGCCTGTCTCACTTTTTCATTAGCAAGCACCTTATTGTTGGTTGGCGACAAATAGTTTATGGCCATAAACATTATGTTATTGCCCTTTATCAATGTCTTGTTATCCCCTGCAACCTTTGATAATGAGTCCCATTCAGACAAAGGCGCATCTTCAAAATAGTCCAGCTCATGGTTTTCATATGCTATTACAGAAGCAGCTTCATCAGAAATAACTATATATTCGACATTTTTGATTACAGGAGCTCCTCTCCAGTAATCTTCAAACGCTGTAAGCTTTACTCCTGTCGCAACATTGTATTCTATTGCATAGTATGCTCCTGTCCCGGCCTTATGAGGGATTGTACCAAACTTATCTCCCTGCTCTGTTACTTCCTTCTCACTGAGAATCTTAATGCTGAAGAATGTGTGGTCAATTGGAGAATATGGTTTATTCAGTGTAACCTTCACCGTATTGTCACTAACTGCTTCAACGTTTTCAATCATTGAAGTGAGATAATTGAATCTTGAGTTTTTCATGGCACGATTATAGCTAAAAACAACATCAGATGCCTTTAATGGTTCTCCATTCTGGAATTTAACTCCGTCCTGAAGGGTTATTGTATAAATCTTCTGGTCATCACTTAAAGCTACTTCCTTTGCAAGTTCCTTGTAGTACCCGTTATTTGCTTCATCCATACCGTAAAGGCCTTCATACATCTGATGCCAAACCTTCATATCACGAGTATTTGTAGTCTGCTCCCAGTCAAGTGATGGCAAGGAAGCAGGAAGTCTGAACTTTAATGTTCTGTCACCGGCAGGCTGCTGGCCATTGTTGTTTGATTCAGCCGGCTTGGCGGGAGCAGGATTTGTTGTGTTGCTTGAACAGCCTGTAACGGCTGCAACCAACATTAAAACTGCAATTAAAAATGCTACTAATCTTTTCATTTATTCTCCTCTCTTTTGCTCAAATATAGTTCTTCGTTACCTGTACCATATTATGCAATTTGTGTACCAAGTTAATTTAATAACCGCAAACTTTTATAACATAACACGAATCATGATATTTCAACATTTCACGCATTTGCTTAAAATACTTATGTTCAGGACATTCATCAAATAGCGCTATTTTTTTGCAAAAAAAAACAAAACTGCTGTAATTACGGCAATTTTGTTTTTACGACAATCTATCTGATTTCAGCTGTTTTAAACAGCCATTTTATTAGCTGCCGTAATTACGGCAGTATCTTGCCCCTTTTACGGCATTTTTACGATAGCTACTTCAATTTATATTTTTTCATTTTCTGCTGCAATGTCTGCCGCGGGATTTCCAGATATTCGGCAGCCTTTTTCACATTTCCCCTGTTCATCATAAGTGCTTCTTCAACAAGTTTAATTTCCATATTCTCCAAAAGTACTTTTATGGGCCTTGTTCTGTTGTCAGCCGGACTGTCTTTGATACTCTTGTTTGCGTCACTGCTTTCCATGATGTTTTTGCCTTCAGGTACATTAAGCATGGCAGACTCTATAAAGTTTTCAAGCTCACGGACATTCCCGGGCCACCCGTATTTCAGCATAAAGCTGTTAAGTTCAGGGGAAATTGATGTTACATTTTTTTCAAATACACCGCTGTATTTTTTCAAAAAATGGCCAGATAATAGCTTGATGTCCTCTATCCTTTCTCTCAGAGGAGGGATGTTTATATTGACGACAGAAAGCCTGTAATACAGGTCCTGCCTTATGTTTTCCTTTAGAAGCACATCATAATTGCATATGTTTGTAGCTGCAACTATTCTAACATCAAATCTTCTTTCCTCGTTTTCTCCTATTCTCCTGACAGCACCGCTCTCAATGGCTCTCAAAAGCTTCGCCTGCAGGTAAAGGGGCATGCAATGGAGCTCGTCCAAAAACAATGTACCTCCGTCGCAGGCCTCAAAAAGTCCCTTTTTATCCAGCGCACCTGTGTAGCTTCCCTTGCTTGTACCGAAAAAAATACTTTCAAGCAATGTTTCCGGCACAGCTGAGCAATTCTGTGCAATAAACGGTTTGTCCTTCCTGTTTGAAGCATTATGAATACCGTGTGCAAACAGCTCTTTTCCTGTTCCCGTTTCACCGGTAATAAACACAGGTGATGACGACTTAGCTATATTCTTTGCATATTCTATAAGCTCTGTCATTTTACGGCTTTTGCATATAATATCATCCAGGTCATATTTCGCATTATACCCTAAGTCAAGGCATTTAGGCTTCATAATTGAATTATCTTCTGTTGAAGACTTATCAATTTTCAGCCTGCTTTTATCTCCTGTAAGTACCTTTGAAAGCTCAACTGCGCCGACAATGATTCCCTGATGCTTTATGGGAAATGAAATATTGTCAGTAATGGTATCTTCAGAGTATAGATTTTTAACTAACTGTCCCTTTCTCTCAATCATTTTTTCTTTTTCCATACATTCGTAGAGAGAGCTGTTTGATTTATCTAAATTATAGAAAACATCCGTCAGTTTTTTTCCAACTATGGATTCTTCCAATTTGCTGTCAAGCTCAGGATTAAATTTCACAGTAAAAAGAATAGAACCGTCATTGTCTATAATTGTTATACCATCAATATAATTCAAATCTTCAAATAATGCCACTGCCACACGCCGCCTTTCAATTCAACAAAAGTCAATAAGTTTTTATTATAATAGCATTATTAAAATGCTTTGTCAAAGCATAATACATGCCTATGACTTCAAGGATATGCATTGATTTTGAATTTCAATATTTAGCGTTAAGATAGCTAAAAGTCGCTCTTATTTTTATTAATCATTTAACGTAATTTTGCATGTATTATTATGGGTATTTTTACAATGCATATTTTAAATATGCTTTTATATTATAACACCTTATTTTATGCATTCCATTATATCGTTAGCTGTGATAAAATCATCGCATCACTAAATTAAGTTACTTGCAGGAGGATATATGCGCGATTTTAGTTATCATCGTCAGGAAATTGAAAGGGTATATGGAAAAATAAGCCCATTTGAGCTTAAAGATAAATTAATAAGCCTTGCAGAGGATTCACGCAATGGAAGTGTGCATTCTTTGTTAGATGCGGGCAGGGGAAACCCCAACTGGATAGCTGCAACACCGAGAGAGGCCTTTTTTACATTCGGACTGTTTGCAGTTTCGGAAAGCCGAAGAACATGGAATCAGGGAGATTTGGCGGGCATGCCGAAAAAAGAGGGCATTTCAGAACGCTTCAAGGATTTTATAAGAGATAATCCTTATGCACCGGGAATAAATATGCTTAAAAAAATGATAAACTATGGAATTACAGTTAAATGTTTTAATGCAGATGACTGGATTTATGAGCTTGTAGATGGTATTATAGGCGACAATTATCCGTATCCGGACAGAATCCTTAGCCATATAGAGCTTGTAGTCAATGACTATCTAATTCAGGAACTTTGCTACAATGAGCCCCTGGAACGCAAATTCAACACATTTGCCGTTGAAGGAGCCACTGCTGGCATGTGCTATATTTTTGATTCCTTAATAGCAAATAACATATTGTCAAGAGGCGACAGAATAGCGTTAATGACACCCATATTCACACCTTATCTTGAGGTTCCTCATTTGCCAAGATATAATTTTGATGTTGTAAATATTTCTGCAAATGAAAAAGATGAAGATGGAAGATATACCTGGCAATACTCTAAAAATGAGCTTGACAAGCTGAGGGACCCTTCTATAAAGGCGTTATTTGTAGTAAATCCCAGCAATCCGCCATCGGTTGCAATGAGGCCTGAAACAATAAGGTATCTGAAGGATATTATTGATGGTTCAAATCCTGATTTAATGATTATTTCAGATGACGTATACAGCACCTTTGTAGACAATTTTATTTCAATCATGGCTGACTTGTCATACAACACCATCGGTGTATATTCCTATTCAAAATATTTCGGTGTTACAGGCTGGAGGCTCGGTACCATTGCCCTTTATGAGCACAATGTATTTGATAAGCTTTTGAAAGAGCAGGATGAAGATAAAAAAGAAAGGGCAAGAAGACGATACTCAGGAATGTCAACGGACCCTGACAAAATACCTTTTATAGACAGAATTGTAGCTGACAGCAGGCAGGTGGCCCTCAATCACACTGCAGGGCTTTCCACACCGCAACAGGTTCAGATGGCTTTCTTCTCGCTGTTTGCAATAGTCGATAAGGAAAACACCTATAAAAAGCTCACAAAAAGCATATGCCGCCGACGCAAAAAGCTTTTGTTTGACGGATTAGGCATTGAATTGGATGAAAATATTTATGATGCCGCTTATTACACCCACTTCGATTTGCTAGAATGGGCTACTGTAAATTACGGTACTGAATTTGCAGATTACCTGCAAGACAATTATAAGCCCGTAGATATTTTAATACGTCTAGCAGAGCAATCCTCCATTGTTCTCATGAACGGAGGCGGATTCGGAGGCTCAGAATGGTCCATCCGCATATCACTCGCCAATCTCAACGATGAATCCTATTCTAAAATCGGTGAAATACTTTACGATATATTGGAGAAATACGTTGCTGAATGGAGAGAAAGCACTTGTGAATGCAGCAGATAATTGAGAGTGTTTGTGAGTAATAAAAAGTCAACCGTGTTCAATTAAACACGGTTGACTTTTTATTTCTATATTAATATCCTCGTATAATAAAAAACGCCATAAATAAAAAAAGGCTATACTTATAGTCTTTTTACTGCACCGTGAGGGGTTCGAACCCCCGACCTTCCGGTTCGTAGCCGAACACTCTATCCAGCTGAGCTAACGGTGCATTGTATTATGGAGGCGCCATCCAGATTTGAACTGGAGATCTAGGTGTTGCAGACCTGTGCCTTACCACTTGGCTATAGCGCCTTTGTATTAAATTTATTATGGGGTGAATAGAGGGATTCGAACCCTCGACCTCCAGAGCCACAATCTGGCGCCATAACCAACTAGGCCATATCCACCATAAAATATTTTGGAGCGGGTGAAGGGAATCGGACCCTCGCGACCAGCTTGGAAGGCTGGGGCTCTACCATTGAGCTACACCCGCATGTGCTTTAATGACCCAAATCTTGTTTTTGATTTGGTGTCAGTGGAGTACTCAGAAACTTTAGTTTTTGAGTTTCCTTAATTTAGTGGAGCGGAAGACGAGATTCGAACTCGCGACCCTCGCCTTGGCAAGGCGATGCTCTACCACTGAGCCACTTCCGCATTTGTGATGGAAGAGATTGGATTCGAACCAATGAAGGCGGTGCCAACGGATTTACAGTCCGTCCCCTTTAGCCACTCGGGAACTCTTCCGAATTTTATTTATTAATTGGGGACATTCCTCTGACTTACAGAGACTTTCCCTTTAGAAAGAGGTGTGTACCCTTTCGTCTAAAAGCTGGTGGGAGGACTTGAACCCCTAACCTACTGATTACAAGTCAGTTGCTCTACCGATTGAGCTACACCAGCATGGCGACCTGGAAGGGGCTCGAACCCTCGACCTCCAGCGTGACAGGCTGGCATTCTAACCAACTGAACTACCAGGCCGCTATTTGCAACCAATTAATTATGCATTAATTTCATTGCTTGAGTGGAAACTATAGGGCTCGAACCTATGACCCTCTGCTTGTAAGGCAGATGCTCTCCCAACTGAGCTAAGCTTCCATATTTATGACCCTACCGGGACTCGAACCCGGGTTATCGCCGTGAAAGGGCGGTGTCTTAACCGCTTGACCATAGGGCCTTGGTAGCGGGAGCTGGATTCGAACCAACGGCCTCCGGGTTATGAGCCCGACGAGCTTCCAACTGCTCTATCCCGCGTCAATATTACTGGCTCCGAGGGTGGGGCTCGAACCCACGACCTACCGGTTAACAGCCGGTT
>DAMAEI010000047.1:0-333 GCA_031997345.1 Sedimentibacter sp.
TGAAGGTTGTAATTCCCGCCTCTATCAACTCGATTATAGTTTCACCTGCCATGAAGTCCTTGAGGCTCAACAGTGGTGTTACTTCTAGCTCTTCGGAAAGCTCATTTGTTTCTCTTTCTAAAAAACTATAGCTCAACCTGCATGGCTGAGCGCATTTTCCTCTGTTTCCGCTTCTTCCTCCCAGAAAACTTGACATATAACACTGTCCGGAGTAGCATGTGCACAGAGCTCCGTGTATAAATATTTCCAGATCTGAATCGGTATTTTTCACAGCTTCTTTGAGCTGCCCAACAGACAATTCTCTTGCCATTATTACCTTGTTCACATTGCATT
>DAMAEI010000047.1:343-11363 GCA_031997345.1 Sedimentibacter sp.
GCATTCTTCAAAAAACTTAATTCCCAGCTCATCATACACCACTGATTGCGTACTTATGTTCACAGGCAATCCCGGAATAAATTTTTTAATGAGGTACAGAAGTCCAAGGTCCTGAACAATTACTGCATCCACGTCATTTTCATATAGAAATAAAGCGTAATTCAACGCATCAATTATTTCCACATCCTTGAGAAGGATGTTTAATGTAACATATATCTTTACATTTTTATTGTGTGCATAGGCAATAACGTGCTTCATTTCGTCATTCTCAAAATTTTGAGAGCTGTATCTTGCATTAAAAAGCTTGCCGCCTAAATATACTGAATCTGCTCCGCTGTTAACAGCAGCATAGAATGATTCCATGCTTCCTGCCGGAGCTAATAGTTCTGCTTTTTTCTTCATCTTTTCTCCTGATTAGTTTAACAACTTTTTAGTTGGATGTTTCTTCCTCTAATAGCTCCAGCAATTCCCTGTTGTCTTTTTTAAGCTTGTCAATTTCAAGCCTATTCTGAAAATTCTCAGCCTCTCTGCGATTCAGTTTCTCCTGAAGCTCGTTGATGCTGTTGATTAAATTTTCCTTATCATTATTGCTCATGAGAAGCTCTTCAAGATATTTTTCCTTTTCATCATTTATGATGTCATAATTCTTTTCAAGCTGCTCTACATGATTTTTTTGTTCTGAAACTGACCTGTCTTTACCTAGTATGACTTCATCCTTTTCGTTTAATTTATTCTGAAGAGTTAAAATTTTATTATTCAGGGAGTCAATTTCCTTCTGCTTGGTTTCAATTATAAGATTAAGCTTTTCATGGTCATCGCTTATATTGTATATTTTTTGAGTTTTATCTTCATTGGAGCTCTTCAGTTCTCTTATGCTCTTTTCAAGCTGAGCAACAACCTGCTCTCTTTCGTTAAGCTTAAGCTGAAGTTTTGAAATTCTTCCGTTCAGGCTGCTTTTCGTATTATTCATAAAGCTTATTTCCTTCATGAAATTTTCACGCTCATCCCGCAGACCCTGACATATTTCCTCCAATTCCTCATTCTTTAGCTTCAATTCATTTATAAGTATCTCGCTCTTTAAAAGCTGCTGATCCTGTTCATTTGTTTTGTCCTGCAGCTTGTCTATCTGTGTGTTTAAATATTCCCTGTCATTATCCCGTGCAAGAAGCTTCTCCCTGTACCTTTCCTTTTCGAGAACAGCCTCTGATGTTTTCGCCAATGCATCCTCTTTATCCAGCAATGCCTTTTCTCTTTGTTCCTTCAGAAGCTTTATTTCCTCGGACAATTCATTCCTGTAATCACTTACCTCATTGGAAAGCTTAATGTATTTATCGGCAATAACAAATGAGGACAATATCAGTTTGTCCATTTCATTGAATCTTTTGTTTGAGCCTGATATTTGATTTATTTGATTGTTTATAATATTTTCAATATGCTTAACGTATTCGGGACTTTCATCGGTTCTGACATTATATTTTTTATCACCTATAACAATTTCCACTTTATTCATAATCAAATCCCCTTTATCTTCACTTTTGATTTTCTGAACAACTGCATTTATATAACTTTAATTAATATCAACCATATATTAATATTAAAGTATTATGCTTAAAATTTCAATAGGAAATATATTTTTCCGGATTGAGTTGTTTGCACCGGACTATCGAAATTTATAGCTTATTATCAAAATAATGTATAAAAATGTCATCAGCAATACTTTGCGGGTCTAATTTATTTTCTTTAAGCAGCTGGTCCACGGAGCCCTGACGAATAAACTCGTCCGGCAAAGTTTTAATCATGACATCAACTGATCCCGGAATAATATCTTTTATAATCAATGATGCTCCGTAATATATTCCTTCATCTATTACTACTGCTTTCTTTGTTTTATTTACAGATTTTAAGATCATATCCATGTCAAGAGGCTTTATAAATCTCAAATTTAAAACTTCCGCATCTATGTTGGCATTTTTTAAAATCTCACTTGTTTCAACTGCTGTACCTACCATTTTTCCGGAAGCAATTATTGTGATGTCACTGCCTTCTGTCACTACCGTTCCTTTTCCTTTTTCTATCTTAGTGTGACTGTTGTTAATATTCTCCCTGGAGCCGCCTCTCGGATATCTTAAAGCAATTGGTCCGTCATATTCGTTAACGGCATATTCAAGCATATTTTCAAGCTCTGTATAATCAGCCGGCGCTGCCACCGTCATGTTTGGTATCTGGCTTAAAAACGCCTCATCAAAAACACCCTGGTGAGTTTCTCCGTCATTTCCCACTAAACCGGCCCGGTCAACAGCAAAAACAACATGGAGGTTCTGCAGCGCGACATCATGTATAATCTGGTCATATGCTCTTTGCAAAAACGAAGAATAAACAGCCACAACCGGCACTATTCCCTTAATTGCCAGTCCCGCTGCCATTGTTACGGCATGCTGCTCGGCAATTCCCGCGTCAAAAATTCTTTTCGGCCATTTATTTGAAAAATCAGTTAAACCTGTTCCATCTGTCATGGCTGCTGTTATTGCCGTAACATTTTCATTTTTAGCCGCTATTTCGCAGAGCTTTCTGCCAAAAACATCTGAATAGGATGTTTCCGGTGATTTATTGATGTTTTCTCCTGTTATTACATTGAAAGGAGAAACACCGTGAAATTCGTTAGGCCTCTGCTCGGCATATTTATATCCCTTTCCCTTTTTTGTTATAACGTGCATGAGAAGCGGTCCTTCTATATGCTTTGCCGCTTTAAGTGATTCCAAAAGCTCTTCAATATTGTGACCGTCAACAGGTCCCATGTATGTAAGACCCAATTCTTCAAAAAGCATTCCCGGAACAACCATTTTCTTTATTCCATCCTTAGCGCGTTTTAAAAACGCCTTAAGCTTTTTGCCGCCAAAAGGCAGGTAATTCAATGCCTTCTCAACATCCCTCTTTGTGGACAGATATCTTTCGTCTGTTCTCAGTCTCCTGAGATACCTGGACATTCCCCCGACATTGGGCGATATTGACATCTCATTATCGTTTAAAATAATAATTAGCTTTGTATTGCTCCTTCCGGCATCATTAAGCGCCTCAAATGCCATGCCTCCCGTAAGTGCGCCGTCACCTATGACCGCCACCACCTCGTGCTTTTCATTTTTCAAATCCCTGCCACGAGCCATGCCTATAGCAGCTGAAAGCGACGTGCTGCTGTGTCCCGTGTCAAATGCGTCATATATGCTTTCGGCACGCTTGGGAAATCCGCTTAAGCCGTTAATCTGTCTGAGGCTGCCCATCTGATTTTTTCTTCCTGTGAGGATTTTATGTATGTATGTCTGATGTCCCACATCCCATATTATTTTATCTTCAGGAGTATTAAATGCATAATGAAGAGCGATTGTAAGTTCAACCACTCCTAAATTTGATGCAAGATGTCCTCCTGTCTTTGATACACTTTCAATTATATATTCTCTCAATTCGCCGCTGAGCATATTCAGCTCATTTATGCCGAGTTTCCTAAAATCCGTCGGTGAATCAATTCCATCCAAATAACTCATTATTCCCTCTCATAATCTTCAAATTATATTGATTGTCTAATTATATATTGTTTAAATAAATATGTCAAAATTAATTATATAGGCTGTCTTTTCTTAAATTTATGCTGTACTTTTTAATAATAATGTTATATTATTATATATATTTATTTGTTGGTATTTTATGTAACAATATTGACATGTGGCTATTATTGACGGGATAACCCGTGACAAGGCAGCTTAAGGCGCTAAACGATAATAAGGATTAATACAGGAGGACATTATGGGTAAAAAATGGGTTTATTTATTTAAGGAAGGCAGCGCTTCACAGAAAGATTTACTGGGTGGAAAGGGTGCCAACCTGTGCGAAATGACAAATATTAATCTTCCGGTACCTCCGGGACTGACTGTTACTACAGAAGCATGTACGGACTTTTATGTACAGGGAGAAAAACTCACAGACGAAATAGTTGACCAAATTAAATCAACTCTAAAAATTCTTGAAGAGCAAACCGGTAAAAAATTTGGCGATGTAAAAAATCCTCTTTTGGTATCTGTACGTTCAGGAGCTAAATTTTCAATGCCCGGTATGATGGATACAATATTGAATCTCGGACTTAACGACAATACTGTTGAAGGTCTGGCTGTGAAAACAGAAAATAATCGCTTTGCCTATGACAGCTACAGAAGATTCATACAGATGTTCGGCGACGTGGTACTTGGAATATCAAAGCATAAATTTGATGACATACTTGACGGCACAAAGGAAAGGTACGGCTACAAATACGATACTGAGCTGAAAGCAGAAGATCTGAAATACATTGCCGATGAATTTAAGAAATTGTACGAAAAAGAAACAGGAACATCATTCCCTCAGGATCCTGAGACACAGCTTTTAATGGCTGTTGAGGCAGTATTCAGATCCTGGAACAATCCAAGAGCCATTACATACAGAAATCTTTACGACATACCCCACAATATAGGAACAGCCGTAAATGTTCAGTCCATGGTATTCGGAAATATGGGCGATACATCAGGAACAGGAGTTGCATTTACCAGAAACCCTTCAACCGGAGAAAAGAACGTATTCGGTGAATTTTTAATAAATGCGCAGGGAGAAGACGTTGTTGCAGGTATAAGAACACCATTGCCCATTGAGAAGTTAAAAGAGGTAATGCCTGAAATTTATCAGCAGTTCATTGACGCTGCACACACTCTCGAACAGCATTATAAAGATATGCAAGATATTGAATTTACAATAGAGCAGGGAAAATTATTCTTCCTTCAGACACGTTCAGGAAAAAGAACAGCCGAAGCAGCTTTGAGGGTTGCAGTTGAGTTAGTTGGTGAAAATCTCATTACCGAAAAAGAAGCAGTTATGAGAGTTGACCCGAAATCACTTGACCAGCTTCTTCATCCTAAATTTGACCCCGAAGACCTGAAGAATTCAACTCCTATTGCAAAGGGACTTCCGGCATCACCGGGAGCAGCAACAGGAAAAATCTACTTCAATGCCGATGATGCTGTTGCCGCTGCAAACAGAGGAGAAGCTGCAATACTGGTTAGAAAAGAAACTTCACCTGAAGACATTGAGGGTATGAACAGAGCAAAGGGAATACTTACATCAAGAGGTGGAATGACTTCTCACGCAGCTGTTGTTGCAAGAGGCATGGGAAAATGCTGCGTAGCAGGCTGTGAGTCGGTACACGTTGATGAAGCTAAAAAAGTTATGACTGTAAAAGGTGAATCATATCACGAAGGAGATTATATATCTCTTGACGGAAGCACCGGAAGTATATATAAAGGAAAAATAAAGACTGTTGAAGCAAATATATCAGGAAACTTCGGAAAGCTTATGGCGTGGGCAGATGAATTCAGAAAGCTCGGCATAAGAACAAATGCCGATACTCCGAAAGATTCCGAAACAGCAATTAAATTTGGTGCGGAAGGAATAGGTCTGTGCAGAACAGAGCACATGTTCTTCGAAGAAAGCCGTATATTCTCTGTAAGAAAGATGATTATTTCTGAAACAGTTGAGCAAAGAGAAAAGGCCTTGGCAGAAATACTGCCTATGCAAAAGGAAGACTTCAAGGGAATATTCAAGGTAATGGGTATACGTCCCGTAACAATAAGACTTTTGGACCCACCTCTCCACGAATTCATCCCATCTGATGAAGAAGATATAATAGAACTTGCAAAAGATATGGGTGTTACTTTTGAGAGCCTGAAAGAAACAATAAGCGGATTGCATGAATTCAATCCTATGCTTGGCCACAGGGGCTGCAGACTTGCCATTTCGTATCCTGAAATAGCAAAGATGCAGACAAGAGCAATAATTGAAGCAGCCATTGAGGTTTCAAGAGAAGAAAATATAAATATAGTACCTGAAATAATGGTTCCTCTGGTAGGTAAAAAAGAAGAGCTTGAAATATTGAGAAAACTCATAATAGAAATAACTGAGGAAACAAAAAAAGCAATGAACTCTGATTTAACCTACTTGGTAGGAACGATGATTGAGGTTCCGAGAGCCTGTGTGACAGCAGATGAAATAGCTGAGTATGCAGATTTCTTCTCCTTCGGTACAAACGACCTCACTCAGATGACATTCGGTTATTCAAGAGACGATGCAGGCAAATTCCTTGAAGATTACAAGGATGCAGGCGTCTTGGAGCAAGACCCGTTCCAGAGCATCGACCAGGTCGGAGTTGGTAAAATGGTTGAAATGGCAGTTAAGCTGGGGAGAGGAGCAAAGGATCACCTGCACCTTGGAGTATGCGGAGAGCACGGCGGAGACCCTGCATCCATAGAATTCTTCCACAATGTAGGTCTTGACTATGTGTCCTGCTCACCGTTCAGAGTACCGGTAGCAAGACTGGCTGCAGCACAAGCAGCAATACGTTCTGCACGTTAAATGAGACGTTCTACTCTTTAATTGGGTACGTTTACACATAAACGTAGAAGTATAACCAAAACGATTGCTCTATATAGCGGCGGTATAAAATAAAACAAGGGTATTATCTTTTAGTAGTTGAAGAGTTAATGCCCTATTTTTTTATTAGTTAATCAGGTGGAAGTTGGTAGTGGTTTGGGCAATATACTAAAAAGATAAAAGTATATAAAGATATGTTATAATGAAGATAAGTAGAATATGATGCACTACTTTAAAGAAAACATCATTTCTGTTAATTATAATGATTTAATAAATAAAGGGGAAATGAGAATGGATATGCTAGAGAATATTAAAAAAGATATTAGAAGAAGATGTGCGAGCCAAGATAACTTTTTTGGTTTTGGAATTTATGAACATATTGAAAGTGTAGCTAATAATGCTGCTGAACTCGCTAAACTATATCAAGCGGATGTTGAGGTATGTGAACTAGCAGGATGGTTGCATGATATAGCTTCAATTACAGATTTCAAGCTATATGAAGACCATCATATCCATGGAGCAAATATGGCAGAGGAAATCCTCAAATCATATAATTATTCAACAGATAAAATTGAGTTGGTAAAGCGGTGTATACTGAGTCATCGAGGAAGCGTACTAAAAGAAAAAGCAACGAAGGAAGAAATATGTGTTGCTGATGCCGATGCTATATCTCATTATGATACTATACCATCATTATTTTATTTGGCATTTGTTCAAAAAAAGCTTAATATTAATGATGGTATTGAGTTTGTTAAAAATAAACTTGAAAGAAGCTACAACAAAATGTCTCAACAGAGCAAGGAATACTATCAGCATAAAAGGTCTATGATTCAATCTATATTAAGATAATGATTAAGTGATTTGGTAGCAAAAAATTAAGCAATAATAATCAAAAATTATGACGGAATATTTATATTTTGTGCAGTGGGTTAGAATAGCAATATAAATTATGGTACAAGAAGTGTTCCATAATGTGCAAAAATGACGATTGGTCTATTTTGATAGCCGTTACCCAAGCAGTTTTGAAAAAATAAAATCAATTGAAACAATCATAGCATAAATATAAAATGGGGTATTGCTACTTAATTCTAAGAGGCAATCTCATATTTTGATCTTAGGCGTTCATATGGAAAAAGCATGTTATAATGAATATTAGCAGAATATAATGAAGCAAAGATTATTAATATTTAATTAGACAAATCAAAGCAAAGTAGGATAGGAAATAATAGGTATACTCTAGTACAATTTATACATGGAGGTGAGCAAAATGGATTTTATTCAAAACTTGCAAAAGGCGATTGATTACATGGAAGAGCATATATTAGAACCGATTACCTATGAAGATGCTGCAAAGCATATCTACGTGTCAAGTTATTATTTTCATAGAACATTTAGTTTAGTGACTGGCATTACAGCTAACGAATATATTAAGAACAGAAGATTATCCATGGCAGGGCAGGAACTTTCTATATCAGATTCAAAGGTAATTGATATTGCTTTTAAATATGGTTATGAATCACCTGAGAGTTTTACAAAAGCATTTACCAGATTCCATGGTATTACACCGAAGGTAGCAAGACGTGCAGGTATTAAGTTAAAATCCTTTAATCGCCTTCTTATTAAAATAAAATTGGAAGGTGGTACTGTTATGGCTTATAGAATTGAAAAAAGAGAACCATTTAAATTACTTGCTAAGGTTGCAAAATTTAGGAATGAATCAATTTCAGAAGAAGGAAACACAGAAATTCCAGACTTTTGGAAAGAATGTGGCGCTAACGACACATTTGAAATATTAAAGCAAAACACTGGTAGACACGATATCTATGGAGCTTGTGCACCTATTTCAAAAGAAAGCTTACATTTTGATTATGGAATTGGTATGGAATTTAATACTGGTAATATACCAGAGGGATATATGATATGGGAGGTGAACCCTACTTTATGGGCTGTATTTAAATGTATTGGCGAAAATGGAGATTGTATAGGTGAAACATGGGAAAAAATTTTTACAGAGTTTCTTCCAAGTTCAGAGTATAATATGATTGATGATACCGATTTTGAATTGTACTCTCAAGAACCTAATACAGACTGTTTTTGTGAAATATGGATTCCCATTGAGAAGAAGATATATGTATGATTGATAATATGAGTTATAAGTATAAATTTTACTTAATGGTTAGTATGTAATATTTATTTTATATGTAGTCAATCAAGACTAAAACAAATTTATAGTACAAGAAGTGTTCCATAATGTGAAAAAAAGACGATTGGTCTATTTTGATAGTAGTCGCCCAGGCGACCATTATCAACCAATACCAATCAAAAGACGGTTCAAAAGTAACAAGGGATAAGTAGAAACCCCTTATATACCAAGGGTTAATGCGGATAAGGAAGTATACTTCGGCACAGAGAAATCTGTGCAGAAGTGCATTTTTCACGCACTTTTATGTTCTAGCTGTTTTCTTTTGGCGCAGAAACAACGAAGGGTTTTACGGCAAAAAAATTTTATATAACCGCAAGATCATTACAAGAAAGACAATTCTTTTACAAAGCTATAGGCTGTATTTACGCAGAAGAAATCATTCCTGAACTATTTGAAGCGGAACCTTTTGATATACATATGGAATAGATAAATTTTGTTAGATACGCTTTGAAAAAAACTTCGCACAGAAGGAAATGTTTTAACCTGATTTATTTGTTATACTGAAATCACCACGTGGAAAGGAGAGTGCTCATGCAACCGTCAGACATCATAAAATCCGGTATTACCTATATTGAGCAAAATTTGAAAACCGACATCACCGCCGAGGAACTTGCGAACATGGCGAGCTATTCCGTATGGCATTATCATCGTCTGTTTGTACAGGTCACGGGAATGTCCATATCCGCCTATATCGGCAAGCTACGGCTTAATCGCGCATTGAGTGAAATAGCCGGAGGTCGTCGTGCCATTGATGTGGCTTTAGAATATGGTTTTGATACTTATGCTGGATTTTACAAGGCGTTTGTGCGAATGTATGGCGGCTCTCCGAAAAATTATCTATCTAAATCGGAGGTTTCAGTTATGTTTACAGAAAAGGAATTGCGGGAAATTCTTGCAAATTGGGACGTGCAGCAGGATTTGCCGATACTTGATGTTTACACTATGGATGGTACAAAGATTTCAGAAAATGTGTGGTCAATAGGCGAGGATTATATCCTTAGAACAGGCAGTCGTGAAAGGATACACAAAAATCTAAAGGTGGCAAAAGCACTGGCAGCGCAGGGATTCGTGGCGTCAACACCGGTTTCTTCCAAATCCGATGAGGAATATTTGGATAGAGGGCAAATCGTTGTATTGACACGCGGCATCAAAGGCAATCCGCTTTCTAAATCAGAACGCTTCGGTGAAAGCCATCGGGAATTCGGGAAAAAATACGGTGAGAGCATCGCCCGGCTTCATAGGGCATTGACTGTGATTGAATCCGAAATACAACCAATTGAACAAAATTTATACACTCATGTTACCGGATGGGCATTGTTAGAGGTCAGGAAACAAAATATCCAATTCAATATAGGATTGCCGGATACATTTTTTGAAGATTATATCAATAATTTCAGCATTTTGTGTGATAAGCTGCCGAAACAGTTGATTCACCGCGATCCGAATCCTTCCAACATTCTGTTTGACGGCGGTGAAGTGACAGGATTTATTGATTTTGATCTGAGTGAGCGTAATGTCCGCTTGTGGGATCCTTGTTATTGTGCTACTGGGATATTGAGTGAATGGCACGGAGTTGACGATATATATAAGAAATGGCTTGATGTTCTGGAGGGCATCATACACGGATATGATAATGTAAATCCGCTGACGTTTGAGGAAAAGCAAGCGGTATTTTATGTGATTTGTTCAATTCAAATGATTTGCGTGGCATACTTTGAAGGTGTAGTCGGGTATAAAGAATTAGCGAAAACAAGCAGAGAGATGTTAAAATTCATTTGGGAGAATGAAATGCATATTCGAAAGATTTTGATATGAGCGGCACGGATTGAGAGCGAGGAGCAACCCGTTCATGAAGCGGTTCGCGTTTTGCGTCAGCTCGAAACGGTCTTTGACAATCAAGAGTAGTATCGAGCTAAAATTAAGTATGTAGGATAGGGTTGATTGTTTAATTGCTTTTTTCATATTTACATCTCCTGTCAGAATAATTATAATGGTGTAGTATATATCGTACTTAAAGTTATGAAATTCATAAGTGCCTTTAAATATTTATATTACGAAAGAGAGGAATAATTAATGTTCAGAGAAATGAGACGAATTAAGCAATTGCTATCAACGGAAGACACTACAGCTGTAATGGAGAGGTGCACGAACGGAGTCCTGGCGTGCTTAGGAAACGGGGATTACCCCTATGCAGTTCCTCTCAGCTATGTTTATTTCAACGACAAAATTTATTTTCATTCAGCAAAAGCAGGACATAAAATAGATTCTGTCATAAAAAACTCCAAGGTTTCCTTTGCCGTAATAGACGAGGATACTATAGTAAGTCAGGAATATACCTCTTACTTCCGCAGTGTTATTGCCTTTGGAAAAGCAAGA
>DAMAEI010000047.1:11373-20346 GCA_031997345.1 Sedimentibacter sp.
TTAGTTGAAAAGTATTCGGGAGATCAACCTGAAGAAGCTAAGCATAGGGAAATAACCGGATGCACGCAAGCTTATATTATAGCAATTGATGTGGAGCATATAACCGGCAAGGAAGCAATTGAATATGTCCGAGCTAAAAAATAATTTTAAAAGGCGTACTATCTTAAAAATCACAAGATAGTACGCCTTTTAATCATTCAAAAACTGGCCATCAGTGATCTGACTTCAGACCCGCACCGCACATTGGAATCAGGCAGTCAGATGTTTTACCGTTTAGTTCACAATACTTTAAATAAGCGGCATATGTGGCGGCGGTTGTATGTTCACAGTAGATACCTTTTGACGCAAGTGCTACTCTTGATTCAATTATTCTATTCTCGGGAGCTGTTATTACTTCAATATTGTATTTATATATGTATTCTAAAATTTCCTCTCCGCGCATTGGTATACCTATAGCAATTCCTTCTGCCATCGTAGGCTTTGGAGTTACAGCAGCGGGATATTTTTCCCCGGCAATAACTGCTTTTGCAAAAGGGTCGCAATTTTCACTCTGTACTGCTATAATATTGGGCATTTTGTCAACGATTCCGCTGTTCATCAGCTCTTCCAATGCTTTAATAACTCCGATGAATAATGTTCCGTTACCCAAGGGAATAAATATATTTTTCGGAATTCTGTGAAGCTGTTCATACACTTCGTAAATATAAGTCTTTGTTCCTTCATAAAAAAATGGGCTGTACACATGACTTGCATAGTATACTCCTTCGGTGTCTGCCTTTTCCCTGCATACATCTGCGCAGTTATCCCTGCTACCCGGTATTATATTTACCTTTGCATTATGTGATTTAATCATATCTATCTTCTTTGGAGATGTTCCCTCTGGAACAAAAATCTCACAGCCAATACCCGCTCTTCCGCAGTAGGCGGCTACACTGTTTCCTGCATTGCCGCTGCTATCCTGAACAACAGAATTCACACTGATTGATTTACAGTGAGTAGCCAATACCGCTGCGCCTCTGTCTTTAAAGGATAATGTAGGCATTAAATAATCCATTTTTAAAAGCACATCCTCATCAAGAGCAATCACAGGTGTCATTCCTTCACCAAGACTGATTTCACGCCAACCGTCACCCTCTATGGCCATAAATGCTCTGTAGCGGAATATGCTCCACGTATCATTATCAATAAGCGATAAATCAAATTTAGGAGGCGTATATTTCAATTTCCAAAGACCGCCGCAGTCACACCTTGATTTTAAAGTCGTTACCTCCGCCGTCATACTACATTTTGAACAAATATAGTTCAATTTTTTTCTCCCTCCATTACTTCAGCATTCAACACCTATATAAAACTAATCAAGGCTAAAATCAAAATTTCAAATACATATTACTTACATTGCCATGTCTTTCAACTTGATTCATTATAATTTTATATAACATTGGTGTCTGGTGTCAATAGACAATCTATCTTTATAAATTCTCTGTCTCATTTTCTATAAAATATCTTCTTTTTTTAAAGCACAATATAATGTATACTGTCTTTAGATAATAATAAGAGAAACAAGAGAGGTAAAATATGAACTTTGTAATATCATACAGCGGCGGCAAAGACAGTGCGCTTGCGCTTTACAGAATGATTGTGCAGGGACACACTCCGGTTGCCATGCTCACAACTGTGAATCATGAACAGGATAGATCCTGGTTTCATGGAATTCCGTCCGAACTTTTACATAAAGTATCCGAAAGTTTAAATATTCCGCTGATTACCTGCACATGCAGGCCGGATGAATATATTGAAAGCTTTGAAAACAGTCTAAGAAAAGCAAAGGCTATGGGAGCTGAAGTCTGCGTCTTCGGTGACATCGATATTCAGGAACATGCCGAATGGAATAATGCCCGATGTGATGCTGCCGGGCTGAAATGTTCCCTACCCCTGTGGCAGGAAGAACGAGAAGCACTAACAAAGGAATTTATAGACTTAGGATTTAAAGCAGTAATTAAAATAGTCCAAAAAAAGTTTTTAGACGAATCCTTTGTGGGAAAAACTCTGACTTCAGAGTTAGTAGAAGACATTAAAAAAACGGGAGCCGACGCCTGCGGAGAAAACGGTGAATACCACACATTCGCATATGACGGACCTATTTTCAGCTATCCCGTCAATGTTGAAATAAAACAAATTGTTGATCTCGGCTCACATATTGCTGCTGATATAAGTCAGGCAGACTAAATGTAAAGATAAGTTTTTACTATAAATATAAAGCACGGCAATAAACCGTGCTTTATTAATTTATACTAATGACTTGCCCAACGAGATGCAATTTTCATTTGCTGTTTCATCCGGAGATTCATTGCATATTACACTTTCGTGTGCAAGAATTGCACTGTAACCAGCACAGCTTTCTTCCCAGCTTCTCATCCATTCACCGTCACCCCAGCCGTAGGAACCGAACAACGCAATTTTCTTACCGTTAAGTGATGATTCACACTCCTCAAACATCGGTGCGAACTCTCTCTCTTCAAGCTCTTCAGCACCCATGGACGGGCAGCCGAAAGCTATTACATCATATTCATCCATCTTGCCGGCAGAAAATTCAGAGGCTGTAAATACAGTCACCTGTGCACCTACCGCTTTTGCTCCTTCAGCTGCGGATTTTCCAAGTCTTGTATTTGAAGAGATCTTACAAAACACTATGTCTGGCTCAAATTACATCAAGCCTATTTCAGGTACGCTGAGCTACCCCTTCGGCTCGAAAGACCAAGGCGGCTATGTGCTTTATAGCTATGAGATGCCCGGCGAGTATGAATTATACATTACAGCTTCCATCTTCAACTATATGCATAATTCCAGCCCTCTTCACCTGCCATATGCAAGAACTGATGAAAAAATTATAAACGGAGCATATTTTTTCTCGGATAAATTGAAGCAGCATTACACAACATATGAATCCTTCGGAGAGAATAACGACCTGAGCTTCCTTATAAACGGAAATCCTCCATCCCAATTTAACGAATAGTTAAAAATAAGAAGCCGCCCTGCAGGGTGACTTCTTATTTTTATTTTACAGCATTATTTTTATATGTATTGAATGTAAATTTAAGTCCGTTATTTTCATGGACTTCTGATGCGTAGGACAAGTACCAGTTACTGTCTCCGTCAAAATTATGAAGGAATGTATCCGCTTCCGCTATAGCATCTACCTTCGTTATATAGGCTTCACTGCAATATTCGTAGAGTTCGTTGTATATTTTGCCTCCGCCTACTAAAAATACATCCTCACTGTTATAATTTTTCAATTCTTCAAACAGCTCATCATATGAATGGCATATTATACAGCCTTCTTCCAAAAAGTCATTGTTTGTTGTAAGAACTAGATTTGTCCTGTTTTTTAAGGGCTTGCCTCCCGGAAAGGATAAAAGTGTATTTTTTCCCATAACAACCACCTTGTTCAGGGTGGTATTTTTGAAAAATGCCATATCGTCGGGTAAATCAAACAGCAGCCCTCCGTTGTTTCCTATGGCCCAATTTCTTGCAACCGCAACTATAAGCTTCATAACTACTCCTTATCTACACTGCAATAGGTACTTTTACTTTAAACGGATTATGCACATAATCAACAAGCTTAAAGCTGTCTACGTTGAAATTATAAAAATCATCAATTGATTTATCTATTTCAAGTACTGGGGCATCATGCTCTTTCATCTCAATGAGCTCTTCTATAATTGGAACATGCCTGTCATAAATATGAGCATCTGCTATTACATGTACCAATTCTCCCGGAACGAGTCCACTAACCTGAGCCATCATATGCACAAGTATTGAATACTGCACAACATTCCAGTTATTTGCCGCAAGCACGTCCTGAGACCGCTGGTTCAATATGGCATTGAGCTTGTTGCCGGAAACATTAAAGGTCATGCTGTAGGCACAGGGATACAGATGCATTGCATGAAGGTCTTGAAAATTATATATGTTTGTCAAAATCCTTCTGCTTGCGGGATTGTTTTTAAGGTCGTAAATTACCCTATCAACCTGGTCAAATTCGCCTTCCTTGTACTTGTGCTTTATTCCAAGCTGATATCCGTAAGCCTTTCCTATGGAGCCTGTCTCATCTGCCCAGGAATCCCATATCCTGCTGTTCAAATCGTTTACGTTGTTTGATTTTTTCTGCCATATCCACAGCAGCTCGTCAACGGCAGCCGTGAAGTTTGTTTTTCTAAGCGTCAGAATAGGAAAACTCTCCTGTAAATTATACCTGTTTACTATACCGAATTTTTTTATTGTGTGAGCGGGTGTACCGTCCTCCCACCTTGGTCTCACATCATAATCAGTATCCCACACACCATTTGTAAGTATGTCCTTGCAGGTTTGTATAAAAATTTTATCTGCTGTACTCATGAGCGCCTCCTGTTTTTTATACTTAATTATATATTAGAACAGGAAACAATACAAGAAAAAAAGGTGCCGATTCGCACCTATAGCTATCTCATGGAATTTTGCTTTATAAAATTCTTTATTTGCATTTTTTGTTCAAATCCCTTAACCCTCATCGCTTCAGAATTTTCATTTTCAAAATTCTTAAAATAAATGTTCATTTCTCCGTCCTTGGTATCATCATACCTTATGCATCTGAAGCCGTCATCGTACATCTTTTTTATTTTTTCAAATTCGTTCATTTTACACTCCCCTTATGTTATATATACATATTATTACCTTACTTCCAGAAATTATGACTAAATCAGAAAAAATATGTCTGAAATTATATGTTCCATTAATCAATTACAGTTGTGGAATAATTATATATTAAGTGCTAATAATACCATTAAATGAGTAGAAAGGGGATTTTAATGAGAATACCTAAACATATAGGCCTTATACCAGACGGCAACAGAAGATGGGCAGAAACTATGGGAATGCAAAAGCAAAACGGATATGAACACGGACTTAATCCGGGGCTACAGGCATTGAAGCTGGCACAGGAATATGGCATTGATGAAATTACATACTACGGTTTTACAACAGATAACTGCAAAAGGCCGAAAATTCAAATTGAAGCATTTATGAAATCCTGTGTCGATGCGGTGAACTTAATTGCAAATGAAGATATATCGCTTCTTGTAATCGGAAATACCGATTCAAAAATGTTTCCGGAGGAGCTCTTGAAATATACAAAAAGAACATCAATAAGAAATGGCGGCACAAGAGTCAACTTCTTAGTAAATTACGGATGGGATTGGGATATTTCAAATGTTTCCGGTGTATCAGGAAGAAATAATATAATGGACAATCTGCATTCACGAGATATATCCAGAATTGATTTAATATTGAGATGGGGCGGCAGAAAAAGACTGTCCGGTTTCCTCCCTGTCCAATCAGTCTATTCAGACATATACACCATCGACGATATGTGGCCTGATTTTAAACCCGAGCAATTTCACAAAGCAATAAAGTGGTATGACATGCAGGATGTGACATTGGGAGGTTAATTTTTTATTAAGCTCCGTGACAAAACTATGTGACTTTAATTAATAATGTAAAATCATGGTATGATTAGAGTGTCAAAAAGTAAAATTGACTTTTGACACTCTGATCATTATATAAAAGCTCATGCTGATTCTCTTCTTTAAAATGCATTTTTATTGTAACACATATATCTTTGATTTCAAATTGTCACTTTATGAAGCACAACCGAATCAATCAACTGACGCTTGCAACATTTTCGTGAGTTGATTCTCTGGAAAATGTCCTTTTGTAGCATACTATTCCTGCTGGAAGCCAAACAAGGCTAAAAATTCCAAGCTGAAGAATGTTCGGTATAACATACTTAAAGTTCATACCTTTTACTAAAACTGCCTGAACCACCTTAGCATAGTTTGCCAAAGGCCAGCAAGCCCTTACTATGATTTCCAGCAATTTCGGCATTTGATCCATCGGCCATACACATCCGCTTGATACGAATGTAGGAAGAGAAAGCATAAATTCAAACTGGGCATATTTCACTTTGTCCTTTGCAACCGAAGCAATCAGTAGTGATGGACCTATAATTGACAAAGTAAAGAATATTGTCAGAACCGTCACCGTAAACATACTTCCTGATATAGGCACGTGAAAAAGCTTCAGCATTGCAAATATACTCAGTAATATTGAAGGCAATATTCCAACGAAGCAGGCGCTTACTGCTCCGAATATTTTTGCAGGTACCTTTCCTTCTGCAATGTATTCACTGTCTCTTATGAATGTTGAGCCCATGGATGAAAGCATGAGCTGCTGAAAAAATATTGCAAGAAAGCATATAATAAGGTAATTCATATAAGTCATCTTAGGATCGTACAGAATCCTTTCTCCCAGATTATAAACCAGTGCAATATTCTGAGCCATCCGCGGTGTCATACCCTTTCCCTGTATGAGCTTCATTTCAACTCCCGCAGATACAGACTGGGCAATCATAGTTGCCTGAGCATATGCATTGTTTGCCACAACAATATTGCTGCCGTCTGTGACCGCAAGTATTTGGGATGACTTGTATGTAGTGACATCTCTTTCAAATCCACCCGGTATGCATATACCCATCTGTACCGTACCCTCATCTATTAGTTTTTGAAGTTCACCTCTCGAAGCAGGGTAATTTGTTACATCAAACCGCTCGCTTGTCAGGAAATAACCCGTAACAAGATTGCTTAGGCTTGAATTATCCTCGTCAAGCACCGCAATGGGTATATCGTTTAAGTAATCATTGCAATAAACCCCGCCGAAATACAATGTAAGAAAGATGGGCCCGATAAAAAGAAGAATCATCATTCCCTTATTTTTGAATATAGATTTAAATTCCCTTTTGAACGATTCCAGATAAATCATCGGTTCAGCTCCTTATCATCAATTTCCTCTGCCACCACAGCCATAACAAGCTCTGCCAAAATCAGGACTGCCGCGGAGAATATAAGCATATAAACCGCATCACTCATTATCTGATTCACCGGCAGACCTTGAAGATATATTTTTCTTATGTTGTTTGCATAATGTGCAAATGGCATGTATGCCGCAAAGCTTTGATATCCTGGAGGCATTGATATGACAGGCCATGTTGTTCCTGCCATGACCGAATTCGGAATAAATATTACTGCACCTCCTACCAGCGCAACCATCCTGTTTTTTATAACGGCAGATATAAGCACGCTGAATGATGATACTGCAAAGCTAATCATAAAAATAAGTATTAATGCGCTCAATATACTGCCTTTGAATGGCAGGCGGAATATCAGCACCTGCAGAGCTATGCACAATGTGAAGCTTAAGCTGCCGCACAGTGTGTAAAACATTATCTTGCCTGATGTATAGCCCAATCTTTTTCCGGCCGGTTCTCTGTAAGTTTCATGATTGACCGATATTGAGGCAACAAGCGCTATAGCTGCCTGTATATAGCCTGCAATCAAAACCGGCGACAGAAAATAGTTAAAGTTTTTTGACGGATTGTAAAGCATTCTGGTATTCAGCTGAAACGCCTGACAGATGTTGTAGGCCTCCCTGTATGACAAATTTAGCCTCGCTGTCAGGTGATTGATTGCAGCTCCGGCCTTGTACGTAAGAAGTATTTCCGTTGCCTTAGCCTTGGCAACACTGGTCACCGACATGTTGCTTCCGTCATAAACCATTAAAACAGTCGGCGACCTTAAAGATGCTATATCGTTATAAAAATTCTCGGGAATTATAAGTCCCGCGCCGGCTTTGCCGTTTCTCATCAATTCCTCCAGCTCAACCTCATTTCTGGCATAGTATGCCACATTGAAGGTCTCGTTTTTATTAAAAGCATCCACAAGCTGCCTGCTGAATGATGAATTATCGTAATTTACAACCGCTATTGGGATATTTTCTATAACTCCCCCGGACAGCTCAAACCCAAGCATGAACACGAAAATAACGGGCAGTATAAATAATATCAGCACATTTATTTTATTAGTTAAAAGGCATTTTGCTTCTTCTTTAAAGCTCTTTATAAGCATATTCCCACATCCTAATTTTTAAAATTTACAAAGGCTGTCATGCCCGGTCTTATAGATTGGTCAAGGTTGTTAAGCTTTATTTTTACGGCGTAAGATACTATATCAAAATTTCCGTTTTCATTTGTAGCCTTCTTTACCGCAAAATCCGGTTCCTTGTTTATTGTGGATATTGTTCCCTCATATGATTTATCCTTAAATGAAGCAAATTTCACCTCCACAGTCTGTCCCTCCTGCAGCCCCATAAGTCTGTCTTCTCCCAGATTTACGTTGACCCAGCAGCTTTCAAGGTTGCTTATGGTTCCTATTGAGGTTCCTGTAGACACAAGTTCACCCTCGTCAGAATTTATGGAAGTAACCGTCCCGTCAATTGGGGATTTAATTATTGTATCATTCAGGTACACCTCAATCTCCTGCAGTCCCGCCTTTGCCTGTTCCAGCTTTTCCTTTGCCGCCACAAGTCCTGCCTGAGCCTGGTTCACCTGCGCAAGCGCGGCATTGAGCCCTTCATTTGCCTGTGAAAGTACGGAATTGCTTGCCAATACCCCGGCTTCTGCCATGGAAACCTGTGCGTCTGCGGCTTCCTTGTCTTCTGACCTTGCACCTTCTTCTGCCATGCTGAGAGTCTGCTTAGACACCTCCATCTGCGTTTTTATTTCTTCAAGCTTCTGTTGTGTAATCGCTCCACCTTCATAAAGTACAGATGCCCTGTTATATGTGGATTCCCATAAGGTGTATGCGCTCTTAGCCTGTGCAAGCTCCTGAACTCTGGCTCCATTTGCGGCCTTTTTACTTATTGCAACCGCAATATCCCTTTGGCTTTGACTTGCCTTAACGCCTGCCTGCGCCTGATTTACTCTGTCCTCTGCCAGATTATAATTTGCCTGTGCCATTTCTACAACAGCCTGAGAGGCATCCACCCCTGCCTGTGCCTGATTCACCTGAGCTACAAGCTGTAATTTTTTTGCTTCAAGCTCCTCGC
>DAMAEI010000047.1:20356-23779 GCA_031997345.1 Sedimentibacter sp.
CCTCGCTGGATATTTCCACAATTTTATCGCCTGCTTTAACCTTCTGGCCCTCTTCCACATAAAATTTTACTATCCTGCCGGGTATTTTGGTATTTATGCTTACATCCTTGGCATAAACTATTCCCTGTAAAATACCCTCCTCCATATTCTTAGCATAAATATCCATGGCTCCCGCTGTTATGCCCAGAGCAACAACGGTTACCACAAATGCAATTACAATTTTTCTAAAATTTTTACTAATCCAGTTTTTGTCTATGTATTTATTGATATTGCCTTTTATATCTTTCATAATTAACAACCCTTTCCTGTTATTGCTATATTATTTATTTATAAGTATTCCTGAATCATTTTTATACTTTATCCTTGCCATGGTATAGCTGTATCTTATCTGAGCGACCTGGGCTTCAACCTCCGCAAGCTTCTCCTGTGCCGCGACAAGCTCAGCCATGGTACCGGAGCTTTCCTGAAGATTAAGCTGCTTAAGCAATGCATTTTCAGCCCCGAAGCCTTGTTCATACTTCAGTCTTGCTATTCTTACCACCTCTTCGGCATTATTTATAAGTTCTCCCGATGATTCAAGCATCTTCCCTGCAGCAACCATAGTTTCGTAGGACTGGCTTATTTCTGATTTCAGGTTTGTTTTTGTTCTTTCCAGCTCTATTTCCGCTCCTTTTTTCAACAACCTTGCCTCGGTAAGTGCCCTGCTGTTATTTCTGTATTCGGCCCTTGAATTCAACAGCTCTTCATTTAACTGATAAATTGTCAGCTGCCCCAGAATCTGCTGAATTTCAATTCTGTTTGTAAGTCCGCTTTTTAGTCCTTCCTCCAGACTTTCAGCCGTCACATCCTTTTGCATTGAATCTGTCAATGTAATTTCAGTATCCATGTCAAGGTTCATATTTTTCTTAAGCTCATAAAGAGCATTTTTATAATTTGCTTCTGCAAGATTCAACGCAATTACCGTTCCGTCATAATACATCTTTCCCAAAAGCATGTCATCCTTTGCCTTCATTCCATTTTCATAGGAAAGCTTAGCCATGTCGTACTGCTTTAGCCCGCGCTCCATTGCTGTTTCTTTAAGAAAATAGATTTTTTCTGCATATAGTGCATCATAATAATTTTTTTGAATGAGCATGGCAATCTGATTTTTGTAAATTTCCTTTGCATATCTGGTTACATCAAGATTAACGCCTGCCATGGTGATCATCAGCTTGCCGGCATCATTTGCGTCAAGGCTTATTACAGTATTGAAATCAATCTTTGTACCTACCTTTTCTGACGTATCCTTCATAACCTCCTTAAATTGCTCTTGCTTTAATTCAAGTGTTTTTTCTGCCTCATAGATTGCTGTCCTGCCCTCATCAATCGAATCCTGCTTTAAACCCAATTGTTCCCGAGCCTCCTCAACAACCTTCGAAGCAACAGAGTCTGCCATTGCAGACGGAACTCCTGCCGCAATCAGTGTATCCAATATATTCGCTCCCGGCTGAACAGGAATTTCACCGATTCCGGGAATAGGAACCGTTAAGGCCATCGGAGCTATTCCCTTTGACAGCAAATCTTTAGCACTGTCCACCTGCTCCTGACCTTCACTTAACTGTTTTCTCTTGTCAAAGAGCTGATTAGATGCGTCGTTCAGCATTTTTTTTGCGTCCTTCAAATCTTCCGAGTTTTTAGATGCATTCTGTGATACTACCATTGCAAGCCGTATTTTATTGTCTAAAAGCTCAATGCTTTTATTGTGCTCAAGTCCAAACTTAACAGCCGAATCAGCTGTCAACACCATGGGAGAGGTATCTTTATTTTCATCTTTATCGGCCGTCTCGGAAGGAAGCTTGTAAGGCGCCGAAGGTAAGTCATCACCGTAATCGGGACTAACCGAAGACAGTATGATCGCCGACGTACATACGCATGCCGCAATTTTTTTAATATTCATGTTGTTCAATCCTTTCCTTATTGTTGTCAAATAAATATATTTCGATTTTTTGGGACTTCAAATATGTTTTCTCATCCGAATCAATTGTTTTTAATCCGTCACTTTCCAATATGATGTATTTTACTTTGTTCCTTTCAATATAATCATTTAGTATTTTAATGGGATTGTCAGAAAAAAAGACGAGCATCTGCGCCTCCATACTATTTGATATAATAAGCATGCTGTCCAGCTCTTTACTTAAACTCTTACCCCATTCACTTTTTTGTCGGACATTTATCACATTGAGCTTTGTATTTGTTATGTCGGCGATTTTTTTACCCTTACTTATTAATAAGCCGAATTCATGATGCGATGATACAAAAACAAGAGTCACATATTTTTCGGTTTTATCAAGCATAATTCACCTCACAATCATCGTCCTCGTGAGCTACTATATTATTAAAATATGTCACCAGTTTGATATAGTTCTGAACAATTGTGAACATTTCATTTTATTATGGCATATAAAAAAGATATATACCGAAATATATATCCTTTAAATAAAATAATATTATTTTTCTTTCTTGTGCACCGTAAATTCAAATGTGCTCCCGCAGCCATAAATACTGCAAACATTGATTTTTTCGCCCATTATGCTAAGTATTTCCCTGGCTATGGACAAACCAAGTCCCGAGCCTTTTTTTGACCTTGATTTATCGCTCTTGTAAAATCTGTCAAAAATACAATTCAGCTCATTCTCAGCAATTCCTATTCCGCCGTCTCGAACAGAAACAAGGACATCATTGGCCCTTTCCTCTGTAAATATTTCTATTTTTCCTCCCTCAGGAGTAAACTTATATGCATTATCCAGTAATATTACAAGTATCTGTTCAATTCTGTCGTAATTTGTATATACCTTAGGCAGTACAACGGGATTGTATATGAGATTTATATGGTCATTGGAGAGCTTATATCTTTCATGCACCATCTCAATTACCGAATTGAGATCGACAAAGGTTTTTTCAATAGGCTGATTGCTCTGCAGCCTGGAAAGCTCCATAATATCATCCACAAGCCTGGACAGCCTCATGCTTTCCTGATAAATAATTTTATGATACCTTTTAATATCCTCTTCGTCTGTCACAATAGAATCCATAAGAGGCTCAATAAGACCTCTTATGGAGGTAAGCGGGGACCTGAGCTCATGTGATACGTTGGCAACATATTCCCGGCGCACCTTTTCAAGTTTTTCAAGCTCTGTTATATCTCTGAATAAAACAACTGCGCCAACCACCTCATTTTTTTCATTTTCAATGGATGACATTGCTATTCTCATAATAACATCTCCGCAGACACAATTTTTAACTATAGTGTACTTACATTCTGTTGCCTGGCTAAGTTCATGCAATTCTTTTTTTAGAACATCTATATCATCTATGCAGCGATCCTTTACCTCATTCTCCTTAAGAGAAAACATTTCTAAAAAAACCTTGTTATAATGGGTAATA
>DAMAEI010000048.1:0-1205 GCA_031997345.1 Sedimentibacter sp.
ATATTGTTGATGAATGTAATATCAACAAAATTTGGAGGCATAATACAGACCCTCGCAACCATCGGTAAGCTTATACCCATTGTTGCAATAATCTTCGTGGGAATAACCTTCAACACCGTGGCACAGAAAAACGGTGCTGTAGGATCCCTTCCTGCGGGAACAGGATTTAGCGCGGCAATATTAGGTACATTGTGGGCATATGACGGATGGATAAGCGTTACAAACATGGCAGGTGAGCTCAAGAATCCTTCAAAGGACCTACCCAAGGTAATATCATTGGGCGTGATCTTTGTTATTGCAGTATATGCAATATTCAACCTTGTACTATTTAAGGTTCTTCCGTTAACTGAAATTATATCATCAAAAACACCTGCGGCAGATGCAGCCGTGGTAATGTTCGGTAAAAACGGCGGAACATTTATAACAGCAGGTATTATGGTTTCTGTATTCGGAGCACTCAACGGATATCTTATGACAGGAGCAAGAGTTCCAATGGTAATGGGTCAAAGAGGGCAGCTTCCTTTTTCAGAATTTATAGGCAAGATACATCCCAAATTTGTTACACCTGCAAATTCCTTGATTATACAAAGCTTAATAGCCATTATTTATATTTTATCCGGTACATTCAACACATTGACTGACCTGCTTGTATTCGTCCTCTGGATTTTCTTCACAATGGGTGTGTACGGTGTCTTCCTCCTTAGAAAGAAATATCCTCAGAAGGACTGGCAATACAAAGTTCCGCTGTATCCAATCACTCCGATTATCGGAATAGTAGGCGGAGCATATATACTTTTCAACACCATAATAGACAGCCCCGTGTTCTCCCTCATAGGAATCGGCATAACACTTCTCGGACTGCCTGTATACTATTATTTAAACAAGAAAAACAAGTAAATTAAAACCCTGAGGTCTCACAACTTCAGGGTTATTTCTATTGTCCCAGATATTCTTCATAAGTAAGGCCGGATTCATATACCTTGGCAGCCAGCTCTTTTCCCATGTATCTTATGTGCCACGGTTCATACATATATCCCGTAATGCTTTCCTTTCCCTCAGGATATCTCACTATAAACCCGAATCTGTGGGCATTTTCTGCCACCCACTTTCCTTCGTCGGTTTTACCGAATGTGGTATCCAGCTGAAAATTCATTGCTTCACATGTTATATCCATGGAAAGACCTGTCTGGTGCTCACTCTGTCCT
>DAMAEI010000048.1:1233-22943 GCA_031997345.1 Sedimentibacter sp.
GAGCATACAATGTGTATTCCTTTTCATCCTTAGCTGCCTCAAACAGCTCCTTCAGCGCATCATATGCCGCCTTCCTAAGCTGATTAACCTCAGGGTTGGATAATACAGTCGGAACATCAGTCAATTTTACCAAATCATCAGGAGCATATGTTTCAGGAAGATTATGCTTTCGATTTACCAGCACGTCTATGGCTTCTGGATTCTCAACTGTTACGCTGTCCTGTCCTGAAGGAATTTCATTTGAAGGTGTGCCGGGATTTTGTGGCTCTGACGGTTCCTCAGGGTTTTGTGTCTCTCCGGGCTGTTCTGTTGCGGGCTCCTCCTTCGGTTCTTCCTTAGGCTCCTCTCGTGGATTTTCAACCTGCTCTTCAGCGGGACCCTTTTCTTTGCCAAACCTTCCATCTATTGCATAGATAACCCCAAAAAGGAGCAGCAGCAGTAAAGCTGCGAGCATTAAAACCCTGTGCCATTTAATTCCGGTTCTTCTCTTCATTTTATCTTCATCCTCTGCCGCTATATTTTCTTCCACATTATAATTGCATCTTCAACCGGCTTCATATAATATCTGGGTCTCTTGCCAGCCGACATAAAGCCGTATTTCTCATATAGCCCTATTGCAGGCGCATTTGACTCCCGTACCTCCAGAGTCATTGCCTGTATTTCCGAGCATTTGCATATTTCCACCATTTTCTCTATGAGCATGCTGCCTATTCCCATCTTTCTGCATTCAGGCAACACTGCCACATTAGTTACGTGGCATTCGTCCAGAACACGCCACATTCCCATATATCCCATTATTTTTCCGTTTTCTTCGGCACATTGATAATATGCAAGATCATTCTGCAATTCCCTCTCAAAGGAATCCTTCGACCATGGTAAGGAAAAACATTCTTTTTCGATTTCCGTTATCTGATCTAAGTCATCATAACGCATACCTCTTACTACTGTCATAACTCCTCCTTACTTCCTATTGCGCTCAGCCTGCGACAGTCTCAAATATTGAGGTCTGAAATCAGAGGCCTTAATCAATTCTCCCTTCAATGCCATGCTCCAGCCTATGAAGGCAAGAGTTGAAGCAGATAAATAATTAAATCTTTCAGGTGCGAAATGCATCTTTCCCTTAAATTTCTCTTCTATTACACTTCTATAGTTAACAGAGCCGTCACCGTTAAAAATTACCGGCTCCTCATATTCATTAAGTATATCGGTAAGCTCATGAATATTGCACGGAAATTGCTCCACCACAGTAACAAGCTCCTGATTTTCCCATCTGTAAATTCCGCTGTAAATTCTTCCTGCTCCCGCATCCATAACGGGCACAATCAATTTATTCAAATCAAACACATTACCTGCCATGGATTTCATGGTAGGTACGTTTACAATGGGTATATTGACTGCATAAGCCATGCTTTTAGCAATTGCGGCGCCTATTCTCAGCCCGGTATATGAGCCCGGTCCTTCGGAAACCGCAATTGCATCTATAACCTGTATACTGATATTCAAGTCTGTCATCAGACTTTCAATCAGAGGCATGAGCTTTTCCGAATGAGTTTTTTTATGATTCAGCGTATATTCTCCGAGAAGCTTTTCATTGTCCGATACAGCACAGGATGCCGTTATAGATGACGATTCAATTGCCAGTACTTTCATAATTTTTAAGCTCCTCCGCTATTTTTTCAAAGACCCTTCCCCTGCCGTCAATAGTCATAATTCGGCTTGTATCATTAAGCCTCTGTATTTTAATATTTATTCTTTCATCAGGAAGTATATCTTCAATCTTATTCGACCATTCAATGATTGTTACACCGTGGGAATAAATATATTCTTCATAGCCCAAATCATACATATCTTCTTCAGAATCTATCCTGTACACATCCATGTGGTAAAAAGGCAGCCTGCCTTCATATTCCTTTATAATTGTAAATGTGGGGCTGGTTATATAGTCCTCCACCCCGAATTCACGCGCTATGAACTGAGTAATTGCCGTCTTGCCAACACCTAAATCTCCGTCAAGACAAAGCACAGCCCCACCTTCAAGGCAGCGCGCTATAATTTTTCCAACCTGCTCAGTATCCTTTAAATTATTAACCGTTAGTTTCATAATACATCCTTTATCATAATGACCATTGCGGCCCGTTATTATCAACAGCTCTAATTATACATTTGCAGAAATGAAAAATCAAGAAATTAATGATGTCATCAATTCTAAAAACATCATTATCATTCCTTTTTCCGTTTCAATTCTGATATAACCATTTTGGCTATATTTTTGCCTGCCTGAACTCTCACTATTGCATATGCCAGACTTGGAGAAAACGGACGCGGGCTGTATGCCAGATATCTCGGCTGCCATTCTGTTGGTGCATATTTCTCCTTTGCATGATGAAGAGCCTTGAAATCATAACTGTTATTCATATTTTCATACACATAGCTGAAAAGTCTTTCCGTGAAGGTGGCTCTGTCTCCATCATTGATATTATAAAGTGGAGAAAGCCCTAAATTCCCCCATTCCACGCCCTCTTCCTTCATAAGCATAAACGCATCATAGGTTATTTTCTCCAACACTCCCTGGGGAGCGTCATTTCTTCGCCTCGTAACATCCGCAAGATATCCCTTGTCAGAAATACAACAAAGCCCAGCATTTTTCCATCTGCATCAGAAGCGTAAAAATATCTTCTGTCCAAAGGGTTGTTAAGCCCCACACCACCTATCATAAAACCAAGCTCATCCGAATTTTTGTGCTCCAGCCACTCCTTTGAAATATCCGCAATCTGCTGCTCAATATTGCTGTCTCTTCCATTCAGCGGCTTGTATTCATTTACCGTTATCCCTGCTTTGTTTGCGTGGTTAATTGCCGCACGAACCTTGGCAACACTTCCGCCGGCAAGATTATACTCAGACAGCTTGAAGCATGCATCCTCTCCATATTTAATTACTCCGAAGCCGGCCATTTTATATAGCTCGGCAAAATGCTCTGTTATATTTAAAAATAAAATTTCATATGCATTTTCATGACAAAATTCAAGTATTTCGTTTAAAAATATAAATCCGTTCTGTTCGGTGCATATCATATCTCCGCATATTACGAACACGTTATTTACAACCTGGTACGAGCAAACACCCTCTATGCTTTTGCCGAAAAGATATTTCTTATCATTTTCCAGAGACAGATATGCCATGGGATTTTGACCTGATTTCAAAACTATCTGCCTTACAACTTCCTTATCATGCTTAGTAGCAACAGGATTATAAACAATCGGTTTCAAAATTAAAAGCACTGATGAAATAATACAAATCCAGTTTATCAGAATAAGCGAATCAGTATAAAACATTCCTATTTTTCCGGAAAAAGTTATGAAATCAGTGTCCATGAAAACAAGCAGCTTGACCGAATACTCTAAAGCATCATAAATATCGTGTATATTTCGTATGTGCTCCTTCATAATAAATATTCCGACGCTGGCATTAAAAAGCACCAAAAGAAAAGAAAATCCAATCAATGCCAATGCCTTTTTAACCGTTATTCTGTCTGCCCTACGGCTGAAATCCCTGTGATAGTATACAAGCACTGCCAGAACAAATATTTCTATTGATAAAACAGGCAATGTGAACACGTGATATCGCACAAATTGAAACACTATAGTTATGCTCAACATTACTATTTGTATAAACCATGCCATTCGCACCCTTTTATACAGTTGATGAGCCAAAATAAGCATGATGGCCCCAATGAGAAATGAGAAAACATGATGGAACTGCAATGCATGCGGATTCACTATATTCATGTAAAAGTGCAGATACCTTTCGGCAAATTTAAACGGCAGAGCCGCAAGCAGATTTTTCAACGCTATCAGAACAAGCAAGAATACGGCAATATTCTGAATTGTCCTTTTAAAATAATTCTTCATACCTTCTCCATTTTAAATACTAAATGTAATGAAAGAATTATAGCAGTATTTCCGCCGCATATGCAACAAAATTATGCTCCATGCTGTTCTGCTATTTCAATTATGTCTGCGCTCGAAAATATGAAGCCTCTTTCACAACCCGCCGGATTTGTTGGCGACGAATTATTAAAGCAATCACAGCCAAATCAAATTAGAACAACACTTGTTTTCTTTACTTATACACTAAAGTCTTGTATAATAAGTAAAAACAGTCGGAGGAAATCATGCGTGTTATTCAAGAAGTACTGAGAGTATTGTTCTTCCTCGCCATTTTGTATATAGGTGTAAGATTAATGGGTAATATACATACAATTGCCGAAAATATCAAAAAAAAGAAATCAGGCTCTGAGTAGCTTGATTTCTTTTCTAAGTATATTACATTTTCCAGCTACGTTCTTCGGATTCTGATTTATCTAGCATGTTTAAAAAGTCTAACTTTATTAGTCTTCAATGAAATTATTTCCGCCAAAAACATATTCATTGAAATTTAAATCAAAATATTTATTTTACTCAGCAAGTGTCATTCTGTAAGAATACACTGTCATTTTGAGCACTCCTCCAATATGTGCTGCGATATATTTTATAAAAGTAAAGCTTATTGCATTATCCCCTTTCTATGTCTATATAGCATAAATTGAGAATTTTATTGATCGATTGCATAGTGAATTAATTGCTATTCTTGCTCACTGCTTTCAATTATTGTCTGAATACGAAAAATGCTGTATAATGGTATTAATTACATATCAATATTTTTAATTTACAATACATTGTAATTGCAGAAAAGGTGAGGCGGTTATATGTTATTTATGTTAACGGGGGATAAAGACAAAGACTCAAAGCTTGAGAGGCTTTATAAAAAATATCATGTTTTATGTTGCAAACAATATTTTGCACGATAATTTTTTAGCAGAGGATGCAGTTCACCAATCATTTGTTAAAATTTGCAGCTCATTACATAAAATTGATGAAAATGATTGTCGTAAAACAAGAAATTTTTTAGTTATTATATGCAAGCATGTGGCTATTGACATGTATAACGCGGGGAAAAGCCAAGCCGAAGACGAACTTAAGGAAAATATTTCTTCCCACTGTGACAGTGTATCTGACATTGTAATAAGCAATAACAACATGGATAAGCTCGGTGCAATGGTCAAGGAATTGAACCCAATTTATCAGGAGGTTATATTTCTAAGATTTTTCCGTGATTTTTCTGTTGAAGAAATATCAGCAATGAAAAATATCAGCAAAAAGACCGTGCAAAAAAGAATTGAACGCGCCAAGAAACAGCTTTCAGAACTGTTAGGCAGGGAAGGTGAATTGAATGGATAAAAAAGAATATGTTGTAAATGAAACCTTGGAGGCGATGCTAAAAGCATCAGCCGAAGATATAGAGGATGAAATAGCAGATGAGCTGTTGGACGGATTTGATAACCAGGAGCACATCTTTTCAGAAAAACATAAAAATGATATGAAGCTGCTTTTTGAAAAGGAGCGAAAATTACAATCCGGCAAAAATACAAGATTATACTTGCGGCGCGCAGCAGCAATTTTTATTGCAGTAATCGGTATAAGCATTGCAACAATAAGCAACGTAAGCGCATTGAAGATTCGATTTTTAAACTTTATTTCAGAAATAACTCAGCAGGACACTACCATACGTTTTACAGATAACAATGAGAAATCAAGTTCATATAGCTCATATAAATTTGAAAATGTGACTTTTGCATATATACCGGAAGGCTTTAAGCTTGAAGACAGTACCAAAGCAGGAAAATCTTTATCCTTAGTATTTAAAAGCAACGATGAATATTTTGATTTTTATTCACAAAGTCTTGAAGGCTCATTATCAATCGATACAGAGAATTCGCTTGTTAAAGAGCTTGAAATAAAGGGCAAAAAAGCTCTTTATAGCGAAAAGGATAATATCAGAATTTTAGTATGGTACGATAATGATAATGCTTATATTTTAACCGGCAATATCGCAGAGAATGAGTTGATAAAAATGGCAGAAAATATAAATAAATAAAAATTTTATAAAAACTTGTCGCTTTTTCCTCCTTGGATTGGTTATTATTCAAAACTAACCTAAGGAGGATTTTTATGTTTAAAAAATCATTATTAATTTTAGTTACAGTTATCTCATTAGTTTTATGTAATTCCACCTATACAAACATCTTTGCAGGGACTATTGACTCTGAAAACACTTTTGAAGTAACGCCTTATTATACAACAATTGTAACATGCACAAATTATTTAGAACTAATTTCAAATGGCAAATTGGGATGTAACGGATATACAAACACTCAAAAGGGATATATAGCAAGCATTAAGATGGAACTACAGAAGCTATCCGATACCTGGACAACTATTAAAACCTGGGAAGAAACGGGCAGCAATGACAAGGTATTATTATATAAAGAATGGTACGTAGAAAAAGGTGCATATCGTCTAAAGCTTACCCACACTGCCCTTGACAGCTCCGGCAAGACTCTTGAGACAGTTATTAAATACAGTACCTCTGAAACTTATTAATTTAAAAAATGATTTTTAAAGTTCTTGTCGCTTTTATGGTTATTTTAAAGTTATATATAACAAACAATTAATATGTTCGGAGGTGAAATTATGTCACCATAAATCAAGTAGATGGAATCTTTAGCACTCAGAATTTGTATTTCAAGACGACAAAATACAAAGAATAAAAATTCCAGTATTCATAATTTAAAAGTACGCTTTAGAAAAACAAAAGAAAATGATTTAAGAAAAAGGAGAGTTTTATGAAAAAGATACTAACACTATTATTGATTATATCAATGGTTACTTTATCCACAAGCCACGTATTTGCTTTAGAAAACAATAATATGGAGTTAATTGATGCTAATCCATATTTACGTGCTTCTCAGGCTCCCACTTCAAAATACGACTTAGTTAATGGTCAAATTAAGGCAGATGGAGTAATAAATTTAAAATCTTCGTACGGCTCAAAATTACTTAAAACTTCAACAGGTAAATTAACCTATACTTATGAACATACGACTATAATGACAGATGCAGATACTATTGGATTAACTGTATGGATTTTTGAAGAGGGAAAGGATCCTAAAAATATTTTTGATACAAGTAAAGCATCCATTAGCACAAAGCTACAGTCTTCTGACACTGCAACAAAAACAGGATTTGACACCAGTAAGTATTATTATTTTTTCTGGGAAAGAGCAGCAAAATTTGATGTTCCAACAGATATAAAATCAACTATAAAGCAATAGCTAAGGGTAATAGAGTTGAAAAGATATTTTGAAGTTTCGATATTAACTGTAATTGTAGTTGTTCTTATAATCGTTGCATTAGTAGCAGGAGATAATTATATTTTAATACGAACTTCTGATTTAAAAAGTAATTTTCAGATTTACACTGATGTAAATGTATACCCTTTCTATAGTTTCATTGAAACGCTTAAGATGAACCCTTTAGCTAATTTTGAATATGTAATTAAAAATATTTTATTTGGGATCATAATTGGTTCTGTCATAAGTATATTTTTTATAAATGACAAAATAAATAAAAATATAAAAAGTATTTTATTTATAATAATATCATATTATTCGGAAGCTATAAGGCCATTTATAAGTCGTGAGTATCATAATGCACGTTATTTTTCAGGTACATTTAATATTGACAGTATAATTGTTCGATATATAGGATGTATAATAGCAACTATAGTTATTAAGAAAATTTATCTGTATTATAAAAATAATTAGAGTACATGATTATAACTGATGTCAAAACTTGACATCAGTTATAATCATTATAAAGGTACATGTTTATATCATCCGCTTTATATAATTGGAGGGAATAATGAAAAGTAAATATTTGGTATTTTTAGTGATGCTATTAACATTAAGTTCTTGTACCTATAAAGATAGTAATGCTTCCGGTACTTTTAATGACATGTTTGAAGAATTTTATTATGAATATCCACACAATATGAAGTACTATGGAATATTTGAAGAATTTAGCAGTATAGTAAATCCAAGAGAATTAGAAGATTGGAAAAATCAATTTAAACTCAATAGCAATGTAGGATATAGAGAAAATGAGGAGCTGAATGTATATACATTTGTAAAAGAATTTAAAATTAAAAAAAATAAATTCGAAAACATAAATAATTCTATAGAAGGGTTCCCTTTGTTTACTAAAGAAGAAATTGAAGCTATTTATACAGATGACAAAAATAAAATTGATGAATTATTTAGAAATCCTTACAGTCTGTATCATGACAATAAAATATATACCCCGAAATGGTTGTGCGAAAGTGATATAATTCAATATAATACAGAAAAAATAAAAAAACAGGATATAAAGATAGTAATTTCAATATGGGAAGAAGATGGATTATTTATAAATCAATCAGCAAACTTAAAAAATAGGTTAGAGCAATAATTCAGAGTTGCATAACAAGATGAAAAAATGGACATGACAATAATATGTATTATTATATGATGCAGGCATTGGATTTCATTTTCCATCTTTTCAGAAAAACATAAATATGATATGAAACTACTTTTTGAAAAGGAGCGAAACTTACAATCCAGCAAAAATACAAGATTATACTTGCGGCGCGCAGCAGCAATTTTTATTGCAGTAATCGGTATAAGTATTGCAACAATAAGCAGCGTAAATGCATTGAAGATTCGATTTTTAAACTTTATTTCCGAAATTACTAAACAGGACACTACCATACGGTTTACAGATGAATGTACCAGAATCATTAAAAAATATAAACTCTAATTTTATAAAAGCGAATAAAGATAAATACTTGAGCGCAAAACTTGTTGATAACACAGGTGCTATTGATGTATTTTTGCAGGCTACCTCATTAAATAATAAAGAATTAGGCATAGAAAGGAAGCACAATGTAGTATTGTTTTTCTATGAAAATACTCTTGTAATTGTGGTCCGTTATAGCATTTTGTTGGATTAAGAAGACGTTTGAGCTGTAATATTTAATAGTATAAACTTATTACATTATATCTCTATATCTCTTTCTATATTAATATAGCAAAAATCAAGAAATTTATTGGTCTCATAGCGAATTAATCCCTATTCTCACGCACTTGTGCATGTTTCCATGTTTTTGAACAGGTTACTCTCCACAAAATTATTGAATGCTTCACATTTATGTGTTATAATGTCATGATTTATTCATATGAATATAGCAAAGAAATATTTGAGGAGTATAAGATGCAAAAATATAATCATATATATTTTATCGGTATAGGCGGAATAAGCATGAGCGCACTGGCAGAAGTGATGATTGATGATGGCGTAAGAGTTTCTGGCTCTGACAGAAGCAGCTCACACATGGTGGATAAGCTGAAAAAATTGGGCGCTGAAATACATATAAATCATGAAAGCAAAAATATAACTGACGATATTGACCTGGTGGTGTACACATCTGCCATATCTAATGACAATCCCGAGCTTTTAAGAGCGCAGGCGTTGAATTTGAATATAATGGACAGAGCGGAATTCCTTGGTCTTTTAATGAAAAATTACGAGCACGCAATCTGTGTTTCAGGAACTCACGGCAAGACTACCACAACCGGTATGCTTTCCTCAGTTTTAATAGAAACAGACATGCAGCCCACTATATTTTTAGGCGGTGAAATGGATTCATTGGGAGGTAACATGCTTTTAGGCTCCAATGATCTGCTGCTTACGGAAGCATGCGAATATAAAAGAAATTTTCTTAAATTTAATCCAACAATGGAGGTCATACTCAATATTGAAGAGGACCACCTTGATTACTACAAAGATATAAAGGATATTGAAAGTGCATTTGTGGAGTATGCTGAAAAAATTCCTGCAACAGGACACCTGATAGTTAATGCAAAGCATGCGGAGATATTCAGAAATTTAAAATGCACCGTTATTACCTTTAGTTCTGACAGTGGAGCTGATTATTATCCGGAGAATATCAGCCTGTTTCCCGCTCCTTCATATACTCTTATGCACAGAGGTCAGAAGGTTGCGGATATTGACCTGAGAGTGTTTGGGGAACACAACATATCAAATTCTCTGGCGGCAGCGGCAGCATGTTTGGCTCTTGGTGTTGATGCCGGCACGGTTAAAAACGGCCTGCATGATTTCAAAGGCACTCACAGAAGATACGAATACAAAGGCACTGTCAACGGCGCTTCCATAATTGACGATTATGCGCATCATCCTTCTGAGATGAAAGCGACTTTGAAAACAGCAAAATCTTATACAGAAGGCAAAGTCATTACAGTTTTCCAGCCTCATACGTACACCCGCACCAAAAAGCTGCTCAACGAATTTGCCGAAGCATTGACTCACTCAGACGAAGTAATTCTACTTGATATATATGCAGCAAGAGAAAAGGATATGGGAGATGTCAGCTCCAAGGATGTTATTGGTATTATGAAAAAAAGCTATGGCAGAGATGGAAAATATGCAGAATCCTTTGAAGCTGCAGCGGATATAATCAGGACACTTGCCACAGAGGGTGACACCGTAATTACCATGGGTGCCGGAAATGTGGATGAAGTAGTTGAATATTTGAAATAAATAAAAAGAGATTCTCTCACCAATCAAATGTTGTCATTTTGTCGGTGCCTGAATCTCTTTTCATATTCTCACATTCTGTTAATGGTCTCTTGAAGTAAGATACCTAGCAAGCTCTTTAAGATAAAATGCCTTTTCTCCGAATATATCCAATCTTTTTATTGCTTCATCCGTGAGGGTTTCCGCCTGTCTACGTGCCTCTTCAACAGAAACATATGTAAGATACGTAGTCTTGTGGTTTGCGGCATCGCTTCCTGTTGCCTTACCGAGCTTTTCAAGCGTGCCTGTAACATCAAGTATATCATCCTCGATTTGGAACGCCAGGCCGATTTTGTCTGCAAATTCCTCAAGTGCAGCAAGCTGCTCATCATTTGCTCCGCCCAGCATAGCTCCTGCTGCAACGCTGCTTTTTATTATTGCCCCGGTTTTCAGAGAATACATATATTTTAAGTCCTCAAGGTCGGAAATTTTCTCGTGACCGAACATATCCACCACCTGTCCGCCTATCATTCCTTCGGATCCTGAAGATTTGGCAATTTCGTACAGAGCTCTCAATGCTTTTTCATAATCTGTTCCGCCATTTATAGCTGCTTTGAGACCTGTTTCAAATGCTTTGTTCAAAAGGCCGTCCCCGGCTAAAATTGCCGCTGCCTCTCCGAATTTTTTGTGATTTGAAGGTCTACCTCTCCTGTAGTCATCATTGTCCATTGCCGGCAAATCATCGTGAATCAATGAGTATGTATGAATCATTTCCATTGCACAGGCAAAGGGCAGTGCTGTATCCTCATCATTTCGAAACAGTTCGTATGCTGCCAGCAGAAGCACAGGCCTCAGTCTTTTTCCGCCTGAAAGCAGGCTGTAATTCATTGCTTCATAAATCAGCATCTGTGGGTTATTCTTTACGCCTGCGGCGCTGCTCAAATATACTTCAACATTCTTTATTTTTTCATCTATCCAAGTTTTGAAATCCATATGCACCTCTAATTTCTGAACACTTTCTTCGCTATTTTCACTGCTTCTTTTGCATCCTTGGCATAGTAGTCCGCTCCCATGTTCTTTGCATACTCGGGTGTAAGCACTGCACCGCCAACGACTATTGTACACCTTATCCCTTTTTGGCGCAGCTGTTTTATTGTTTCCTCCATGCTTTTCATAGTTGTGGTCATGAGTGCGCTCAGGCCTACAATGATTGGCTCATCATATTTAGCTGCCTCCTGCACTATAGATTCCACAGGAACATCCTTACCCAGGTCTATTATTTCGTAATTGTAGTTTTCAAGTATTACCTTTACTATATTTTTACCTATATCATGTATATCACCTTTTACGGTTGCAAGTATTATTTTTCCGCTGCTGATGCCGTTATTTTCTTTTCCCTTGAGGCTTTCCTTCAATATGTCAAATGATGACTTCACTGTTTCTGCGGATTGTATAAGCTGAGGAAGGAAAATAATCCCCTTTTCAAAATCATCTCCAACCTTGTCAAGAGCAGGAATTAAATATTCATTGACTATGTAAAGCTCATCCTTGTCCTTTAACAGCTCTCTGGTTGCAGATGCAGCATTATCCCTGAGACCTTTTATCACAAGCTCCTTGAGGTTTATACCTGCTTTATCTTCTTTTTTTAGCGCTTCTGATGATTTAATTTCAGGATTTTCTCCGTACCTCTTTATATATTCCTTTGAACCCTTGTCATGGTTATACAGAACATTGAAAGCATACACCTTATCCATCATTGCAGCATCATTTGGATTAATAATCGGCAAATCCAGCCCCGCCGACATGGCAATGGCAAGGAAGGTTTCATTTATGAGCCCTCTGTTTGGCATACCAAATGATATATTTGATACTCCAAGCACAGTCTTCACACCGAGCCCTTTTTTAACCATCTCCAGCGTCTTTATTGTTTCTGCAACTTCCTTCTGCTGAGCAGAGCATGTGAGCGTAAGGGCATCAATATATACGTCCTCCCTGCTTATGCCGAAGCTCTCAGCCTTCTTAACTATTTTTTCGGCTATTTCATATCTGTCTGTGGCATTGTCAGGAATTCCTCTTTCATCCAGAGTTAGACCAACCACTGCAGCTCCATATTTTTTCACTATGGGAAGTATACTTTCAAGCACCTTTTCCTCGCCGTTTACAGAGTTTACTATGGCCTTTCCGTTGTAGTATCTTAAGCCCGCCTCAATAACCTCCGGCTCTGATGAATCAATCTGCAGCGGAGCATCGGTTACGGTCTGAAGAGCCTTCACTAATGTTACCATCATTTCCTTCTGATCAATTTCACGGAGTCCCACATTGACATCCAGTATTTCAGCTCCGGCCTCTACCTGGGATACACCCTGCCTCAAGATGTAGTCCATATCATTATTTTTGAGAGCTTCCTTCAGCAGCTTCTTTCCGGTAGGATTAATTCTTTCGCCTATTACCTTCACCCCGTCCACAACCACTGTATTTGTGGGAGTGCAAAGAGCTGTAAAGCCTTTTCTCTCTATTTCCGCAGGTGCTAATTTTTTTACTCTTTCAGTTACTTCTCTTATGTATTCAGGAGTTGTTCCACAGCATCCTCCCACGAGGCTTACTCCAAGCTTTGTGAATTCCAGCACTTCGTTGGCAAATTCGGAAGGTGTTACGTTGTAATACGTCTCTCCGTCCTTCACAGCGGGGAGCCCTGCATTTGCCTGAACAAGCACCGGTATATTCGTCCACTGCAGGAGATCCTTGAGAATAGGTTTTATTTCCTTAGGGCCAAGGGAGCAGTTTATACCCAGAGCATCAACTCCCAAACCCTCTAATGTTAACGTCATACTGCTTGGCAGGCATCCTGTAAATGTCCTGTGGTCCTTTTCAAAGGACATGGTGCCAATAACAGGGATATCTGAATTTTCCTTTGCCGCGAGCACTGCCGCCTTCATTTCATACAAATCAGTCATTGTTTCAATAAGTATCAAATCCACACCCGACTTGACTCCCTGTACAATCTGACGCTTAAATATCTCATAGGCTCTGTCAAATGAGAGCTTTCCCATAGGCTCCAAAAGCTCTCCTATGGGTCCAATGTCAAGAGCTACATACACATTGTCCGAACCAGCAGCATCCCTTGCATCCTTTGCAGCCATTACAGCCCCATGGATTATTTCTTCAACTGCATATTTTGTGCGCTCAAGCTTTAGTTCATTTGCTCCGAATGTGTTGGTAGTAATAACCTTTGCTCCGGCATCTATGTATTCTCTGTGAATTTCAGCTAATTTATTTCTGTCCGTAATATTAAGAGCCTCCGGAACCTCTCCCAGTCTGAGCCCATCTTTCTGAAGCTGTGTACCCATTGCTCCATCAAATACAACTATGTTTTTTTTCATAAATTCTTTGAAAATCATACTGACCTCTACCTAGTTATTCATAATTTCGCCTATACCTATTCCCTATTAATGGCATGAATCATAGAAATAAGGTTGCTGTGCGCCTTCCTGGCAACATAAGGATTGTTCATTGTGTAAAGATGTACTCCATCCACACCATTTGACATTAAGTCAATTATCTGCTCTGTTGCGCACGCAATTCCTGCATCGGCCATAGCATCCTTGTCATACTGGAATCTGTCCATTATTTTAATATATTTATCGGGTATTTTAGCTCCGCTGAGAGCAATTATTCTGTCAAACTGGCTCTTGTTTGTTATGGGCATTATGCCTGCCTGTATGGGAACATTGATGTTATGCTTATGCACAAGGTTCATAAATTCATAAAATGCATTATTGTCATAAAAAAGCTGTGATGTAAGATGAGTTACTCCGGCATCAATTTTATGCTTCAGATTTATTACATCCTCCTCCACATTTTTGCTGTCATAGTGTCCCTCCGGATAACAGGTGCCGCCCAAATCAAAGCTGCTGTCCTCCGTTATGAATCTTGCAAGGTCAGAAGAATGCTTGAAATCTCCCTTTACATCCTCTTCCAACGGAATATCACCCCTCAGGGCCAGAATATTTTCAACGCCTTCTTCCTTGAGCTCCCTCAATATTTGCTTTATTTCATCCTTAGTGGAGCTTATGCATGTAAGATGTGCAAGTGCTTCTATTTCATACTTATTTTTAATCATAGATGAAATTTCTTTTGTTTTATTCTGGTTGCTGCCGCCTCCTGCACCGTATGTAACGCTTATGTAGTCCGGTCTTAAATCACTCAGCGCTTCCAATGTTTTATAAACAGTATCTATAGGAGATGTCGCCTTGGGCGGAAATATCTCAAATGAAAACACAAATCTTTTTTTCCTGAATAAGTCCTTTATGTACATTTCTGTCTCCTTCAATTTTCTGAACATTATAACATATGTACTTTAGCTTTGTAAATATAAAAACACTCTTAAAAGCAGGGTTAGGGCATGCAAAAATCGGGATGAATTACTTCATCCCGATTTCATGGTTTGCTAATTGTAATTATATTCTAGTTACGTTAGCTGCTTGGTCGCCTCTTGCACCTTGAGTAACGTCAAAAGAAACTTTTTGACCTTCCTCTAAAGTTTTGAATCCATCTCCCTGGATAGCTGAGAAATGTACAAATACGTCATTTCCGTCTTCCTTTGTGATAAATCCGAATCCTTTTTCTGAGTTGAACCATTTAACTGTACCCTTAACCATGAGTACCTCCTAATAAAATATTATTATATTCCATTGTATAAAAAAATTCACATATTTTTACATATTATATACAGCCACACATATAATATCTAAAAACATGTGAAATCTATAATACTCTGTAATACGTTTACAGGATAACACATTAATTTGTATTTGTCAATATTTTTTGAAAATTTTAATAAAAAGTATGATACGATTTTTCGACAAAAACTACCGGGCTTACACCCGGCAGCATCAATTACTTTGTTTCATATTTGTAGAACTCATTGGCAAGTACCTCATCGGTATGGTCCAGTATAATATTTCTCACTATGCTGTCCATTGTGCCCATATCATCATTTTCATCGAGTCCGGATTCCTGAAGCATGTCTCTGAAAATACTGTATGCTCTGTTGTAAGAAATATTCATTTTGGTCAATTCATTGAGCATTTCCGGATTAATGGCGTTGCAGAAATCCTCGAAGCTCATTTCCTGAGCACTCTTTTTATTCATTAACTCACCCTATGCTTTTTTTCCTTTCTCTCTAAGTATTCATCATAAGTCATTGCTCTGTCAATCATTCCGTCTTCAGTTAACTCTATAATTCTGTTTGCTATAGTCTGGATAAACTGATGGTCATGAGATGAAAACAGCACTATCTCCTTAAAATCAATCAGTCCGTTGTTTAAAGCCGTAATGGATTCAAGGTCAAGATGGTTTGTAGGCTGATCCAGAACCAATGCGTTAGAACCTGAAAGCATCATTCTGGAAAGCATGCATCGGACTCTCTCTCCTCCTGACAAAACGTTGGACGGCTTCAGTGCATCATCACCAGAAAACAGCATTCTGCCTAAAAAGCCTCTCAGGAAGCTTTCGGACTGATCCTCTGAAAACTGTCTCATCCAGTCAACCAGATTCAGTTTGATTCCGTCAAAGAACTCGGAGTTATCCTTGGGGAAATATGACTTTGTTATTGTCTGGCCCCACTTGATTGTACCTGAATCAGGCTCTGTTTCACCTACGAGTATTTTAAACAATGTTGTCTGTGCAAGCTCATTTTCACCTATGAACGCAATCTTATCCCCTCTGTTTATTCTGAAGGATATGTCCTTAAGCACATCAATTCCATCAATTGTTTTTGACAGTCCTTCAACTGTAAGTATTTCGTTTCCTACCTCTCTGTCAGGCGTAAACTTGACAAATGGATATCGCCTTGAGGATGCGGGCATTTCTTCAATCTCCAGCTTATCAAGAAGTTTTCTTCTTGAGGTTGCCTGTTTCGATTTTGACTTGTTGGCGGAGAATCTCTGTATAAAGTTCTGAAGATCCTTTATCTTGTCTTCTCTCTTCCTGTTCTGGTCTCTCATGAGCTGCTGCATAAGCTGACTTGATTCATACCAGAAATCATAGTTTCCTACATACATTTTTATTTTCTTATAATCTATATCAACTATATGTGTACAAACCGTATTTAAAAAATGTCTGTCGTGGGACACAACAATCACTAGGCCTTCAAAATCCAAAAGGAAGTCCTCCAGCCAGTTGATGGAATCTATGTCAAGGTTGTTTGTAGGCTCGTCGAGAAGAATTATTCCCGGACGTCCGAAAAGCGCCTGAGCAAGCATAACCTTCACCTTGTCTCCACCGTTTAAATCCCTCATATATGAATAATGAAGGTCAGAATCAACGCCCAATCCCTGAAGTATCTGCGCAACCTCTGTTTCTGCATCCCATCCGTTCATTTCCGCAAATTCGCCTTCCAGTTCAGAAGCTCTTACTCCGTCTTCATCGGTGAAGTCTTCCTTTGCGTAAAGCGCGTCTTTTTCCTTCATGATTTCATGAAGCCTTTTGTTACCCATTATAACTGTTTCCATTACCGGCAAATCATCATACATAAAATGGTCCTGCTTCAATACAGACATTCTCATGTTGTTTGGTATTGCCATTTCTCCCGTGGTATAATCAATCTCACCGGATAAAATTTTAAGAAAAGTTGATTTCCCTGCTCCGTTGGCTCCGATAACTCCGTAGCAGTTACCCGGAACAAATTTTAGATTAACATCATTGAAAAGCTTGCTCCCGCCAAATTGGAGACTTAAATTTGTTACTGTAATCATTTAATCATCCTTACTATATAATAATTTTCGTATACTCGTTTTTATACTAATCCGCATTAAATAAGTTCCCTTGAAGCGGATTAGTATATACTGCTTTCCTCTGTTATGGGCAATTATTTGCCCATGATAAAATGAGAGCAGTATAACCTTTAAAAGAATAACATATAAAAATGAATAATGCAAGGGGAATCGCGGACACCCTAAAAAATGTGATACATACAAAGAACAGACAGATGAGATATACCCATCTGTCAGTTAATCCGATTAATTATTGCCTCTTGTTTAAAAAGGTCGGAATTTGGAAATCGAACGGATTGTTCTCCTTCTTATCATTCTTGTCATCCTTGCCCGCTTTTGCATCGACTGTTCCCGCTTTTGCCTTGTCGCCTTCTTTATTTTCACCGAAACCTGTTGCTATAACTGTAATCTTAATTGAATCCCCAACAGTTTCGTCTATGTTTGCACCAAATATTATGTTTGCTTCCGGATCCGCAGCCTCCTCAATAAGCTTAGCCGCTTCATTCACCTCGTGAATACCCATGTTTGTTCCGCCTGTAATGTTAAGCAGAACACCTCTCGCACCATTGATTGATGTTTCCAGAAGCGGACTTTGAATTGCCTGCTTGACTGCATTAAGAGCTCTGTTCTCACCTGTGGCCTGTCCTATTCCCATGTGTGCAAGACCTTGTGCGGACATGATTGTTTCTACGTCAGCAAAGTCCAGGTTCATTATTGCAGGAATGGCTATTAAATCGGATATCCCTTGAATACCCTGCCTCAAAACATCATCTGCAAGTGAAAAGGCTTCGAGCATGGTTGTTTTCTTGTCAGAAATCTCCAACAGCTTGTCATTTGGAATAACTACCAATGTATCTATATTTTCTTTTAACTTTTTAAGTCCTACATCAGCATTCTTCATTCTGTTGCGGCCTTCGAACATAAACGGCTTTGTAACAACTGCAACAGTCAGGATTCCCATTGATTTAGCCACACCTGCAATGTATGGCGCTGCCCCTGTTCCTGTTCCGCCTCCCATACCGGCTGTTATGAATACCATGTCGGCACCCTCAACCAATTCAGCTATATCCGCCTTATTTTCTTCCGCAGCCTTTTCTCCTATTTCAGGTTTTGAGCCGGCACCCAGACCGTTTGTTAACTTTTCACCTATCTGAAACTTTATTTCTGCCTTTGATGTATACAATGCCTGCTTGTCCGTGTTCACGCTTATAAAGGTTACTCCTCTGACACCGGCATCAATCATTCTGTTAACAGCGTTGTTTCCGCCTCCGCCAACACCGATTACTTTAATATTCGCAAGTCTTTCTGATGGTTCTTCAAATTGAAACATATATTGACCTCCTAAACAAGAGAAAATTCTTATTTACCCATTTAATATAAATTGATGATTGCTCGTTATTGTTTTTATTATATCACATACTAATGATTATTCATATACATTTTTAATTAGTTTACTTGTTTTTATTATACTTTTCAAGCATAAAGTTAATCATCTCGCTCAAATTTTTATATATGCTGTTTCCAAAAGCAAATACTGCAGCTAAATATACTGGAAGTCCAAGCTGTTCGCCCACATATCCCATCAACAGCCCGAATCCTAAGTCCCTGATCATGTATACCGTACTACGCAAGGCATTCATCTCGCCCTTTAAATTCTCATTCAGCAAAGCAAAAATGGTGTTTACTATTGCCAAAATCGAAACCGATATGTATACCACATAATCAGGACTGTATACCATATTTAAATTAAGACCTGCAACTATGCCGAGAATTATACCGGCAACTACGTAAATCATATCCCCTACCTCTTATCTTTCTACAATATCCGCATATTCAATTTTATAATTGCTGTTATTATAACCGTTCATGCTGGCATTTTGTGCTTTTCTTACTTCAATTTCCATGCCATAGCCACTTTTCAGAGTATGAGCATAACTTCCCTCTTCCGTCATGGCATCGTACAATCTGTCCATGTCTCCGATGGCCGTTATAAAGAACGGAGCGGAAACTCGTTCATTATTCACTCTTATGAGCGGCCCCGCACAGACAACCTCGGATATGCTTGTGATTCTTTTACTGTTTACGGCTATAGCCTCAGCACCGGCAGCCTTTAATTCATTAAGAAGCACGGTAATATCCACATCATGAATGATTCTCTCCATTATATCAAGATTCTCATCCTCACTTATGCTGTCTGAAACAGTCATATAAATTCCCGGACCTCTGACAGCCGTAAAGCCGTTGCTGAATTTCAGCTGGCCGATTTGATCATACATACTTATTATTTCGTCCATAAAGTCATAATTTTTATGGTCATCAATATATTTTTTTTCTTTGGCGACCTCAGACCTCAGCGCATCTATAACATCATGCATACTTTCAATGCTTTTCTCATATTCGTTTAAGTTTTTTATAACATATACCGTATTTTCATCAACGCTTGCATCCACCCCGTTCACTATTGCCGCAGAAGCAATAAATGCAAGAACTGCAATGAAAATATTTACAATTTTTCTTTTTATGGAAATCTCCTCCGTTCTAATTGCTCTCTGCCGGTTCAATCGGATTCACATATTTGAATTCCTTCTCCCCGTCAAATGCATTGATAAATATCTCTGAAGAACTCTCGGTTTCCACCGTATAACCTATATTGTTCAGCTGTGAAACAATTCCTCCCACGAAATTCAGCGAGGCGTCAATAGTTCTTGAAAAACCTATTGCCTTTATTTCCAGCGGAAGAACCATGGCTACGCCATTCACGTTTATGTGATCCAGAACCGGAACTATCTCGGTATAATTCGTGTATCTCTGACCGTTGATTGATATTGCCTCCACACCTGCATTATTCAGATAGCTGATGAGCGCCAGAATATACTGGTGCGTTGAAGCGAGACTCACATATACATCTGGTCCGGCGTCTATTCTGATAATTGTTCCGGCGCCCTTAACGTCATAATATCCCGACAAAATTTTCTGCTTTCTCAATTCCTCAGAAAGCTTTTCTATTTCCAGTTCCTTTGCTCTATAAATATCCTCATTTTCTTTGGCTGTCTTTCTCAACACTTCTAGCTCATCTCTGAGCTTGTTTTTCTCGATGTTCAGCGATGCTATCTCATTGTTTAAATCAATTGTTTTCTTTGATGCCTTTTCATTACCTAAAATAGAACCGGATGTTTGTACCTGAATCATTAATATTATTCCAAGAACAACGCTTATTACAAATAAAATTCCTTTTTGCCAAAATTTATTCATTATATTCCTCCATTTCAAAGTCCTCTATGTATATGGGACTGTCCCCTTTGGTAAAATCAATCATCCCGTTGGACACACCTAAATTGTTGCTGAATCTCTCGTTTATTATCTTTAGGGCAAACACGATCTGGTACTTAATATCCTGGTTCAGATTGAGCTTAATAAATGTTCCGTATTCTGTCTTAAGCAAAATGCTGTTTTTGGAATATATGCTTATGCCGCGTACAGAACTGCTGCCGAACTCATCGCTTATATAATCAATTGTTCGGAAAATTTCCTGCACATCTTCTATTCCTGTTAACTGTATACTATCTCCTACATTGTATAATACATCAATAAAACTTTCAATAGTTAATAATTCATTTTTTTCCGAGCCTGTCCTTAAAACATAACCATTTTTATCTGTAACTATATACTCATTTTTGTATAAAATTTTATACTTTTCTTCTCTTTCCCTGAGCTGGATGAGTATTTTATCAGGAAGCTCGTACACCACTCTGGCGCTTTCAACATAAACCTCATCCTCGATGATTTCCTTAGTCCTTTTTCTGTCAATCTCGAATATTTTTTCCCCCTCTTCTATCTGAGATTTCTCCACTATATAATCTCTGTTGTATGCCTCATTTCCGGATACCTCAATAGCGGAAATATCAAAATAATCCGTTTCGAAATATACGTGATAAATACAAAAAACAACAACTACAGCAGCCGTTATAAAAGCTGCTGTACTCACAAATAGCTTTCTGAATTTTCTTTTCTTTTTCTTTCGTTTTTTTCTTTCCTTATCCTTTGACATTGCTGACCTTTTTATCTTATAAATTTCATATCTCCGAAATTATTACCCCTAATTTCTGAAGCTTATCAACAAATTTTTCATATCCTCTGTTAATGTGGTGAATATTGTTTACCTTCGTTGTTCCTTCTGCTCCTATAGCTGCCAGCACCAATGCCGCACCGCCCCTCAGGTCCTTTGCTTCGACCTCTGTTCCTTGAAGCCTTTCAACACCTTCAACAATTGCGACCCTGCCTATTATGGTTATATCCGCGCCCATTTTCTGAAGCTCAGGTACATGTTTGAATCTGCTGTCAAAAACAGTTTCTTCAATTATTGTCATTCCGTCTGCTGTTGCCATGGACGCCATAAGCTGTGCCTGCATATCCGTAGGAAATCCCGGAT
>DAMAEI010000049.1:0-1017 GCA_031997345.1 Sedimentibacter sp.
TCACTGTCAGAAGTACTACAACAGCCGCGAGAGGCCCTATCCAGAATGCTGCAAATGCAGCACCTGCATGATTCAGCAATATGAATATAATCAATATCATCTGGAAAACCGTCTTGATTTTTCCCCATGGATTTGCGGCAATTGTGATTCCTTTAGAAGCTGCAAGTGTCCTGAAGCCTGAAACGAGAAATTCTCTTGAAAGAATCAAAATAACAACCCATGAGCTCAAATATCCTATTTCAACAAATGCTACGAATGCTGCTGCAATAAGCAGTTTGTCTGCAAGAGGGTCCATAAATTTTCCGAAGTCTGTTATTAAATTATCTCTTCTTGCAATATAACCGTCAACTGCATCTGTTGCGGCAGCAGCAACAAAAATCAAGAGGGGCAGCACTCTGAATGCTCCCTTGCTTATATAAAGAAAAATCAGAAACAAAGGTATTGCCAATATTCTTATTACAGTCAGCTTGTTAGGCAGGTTCAAATTTTTAAACCAGTTCATCACTACATCTCCCATCATAATATATTTAGTTTGTACAGCTATATAATAATATCTCCCATCATGTCATATTCCATGACATCATTTATTTTAACCTTGTAAATACCCCCAAGCTCCAGATCTTCATCAGAGGTTACATACACACATCCGTCTATATCAATTGAATCCATGTAGGTTCTTCCCACCCAGATATTTTCAACATCCTTTTCCTCAATGAGCACATCGTATGTCTTTCCTATATTGGCGAGGTTGTTTTCATATGAAACTCCCTGCTGCAGCTCCATAAGCTCATCATGCCTCTGGTCCTTGATTTCTTCTTCTATCTGCTCGGGAAGTCTGTAGGCAGGAGTGTCCTCTTCTCTTGAGTATTTGAATATGCCAACTCTGTCGAGCTTGTATTCCTGAAGAAATTTCAAAAGCTCTTCATGCTCTTCCTGAGTTTCTCCGGGGAATCCCGTAATCAGCGATGTTCTTATGACAGCACCTTCAACCTCGGCTCTGATTTTATTTATCAAATC
>DAMAEI010000049.1:1221-22564 GCA_031997345.1 Sedimentibacter sp.
TCTTCTATTTCAGATATTCTGCGTATGACTTCATGCAACTTTTTCTCTCCGTATAAATCAACACCGTACTTGCTTGTATCCTGCGCTATAATTATAATTTCTTTTGCACCGTTTTCCGCAAGCTCCCTTGCTTCTTCAACTATTTTTTCTATTCTTCTGCTTTTATAAGGTCCTCTGAGCTTGGGAATGACACAATATGTGCAGTTGTTGCTGCAGCCCTCCGCTATTTTCAGGTATGCATACCATTCTTCGGTCAAAGTATTTCTTGGCAGACTGTCCTCATCCAAATCCTGCATATTCACATCTACTACAAGGTCCTTGCTGCTTTCATATTTGTCAATATATTCATCTATTTTATCGAAGCCGCTGGTGCCCACTATAATATCCACTTCCGGTATTTCTTTTGCAAGTTCCTCACCAAATCTCTGAGCAAGGCAGCCTGTTACGATTATTTTGGCCTTATTGTTCACGTCATTTTTGATTTCAGCCGCAGATAAAATTGCATCCACTGATTCCTGCTGCGCGTCGCTTATAAACGAGCATGTATTTATTATGATGTAATCCGCCTTATCTGCATAATCGGTTGTTTTAAATCCCTTTTTCTCAAGTATTCCTACCATATGCTCCGAATCAACAAGGTTCTTGGAGCATCCAAGGGAGTGCATGTATATTTTTTTCATTAATTTCCTCTCATTTCTTCTAATTCTTCTTTTGTTATAAGCACCTTGCGGGGCTTGCTTCCTTCATGTGGTCCTATGATTCCTCTTTCCTCAAGTTGGTCGATTATTCTTGCAGCACGGGCATATCCAACCTTGAATTTTCTCTGTATATATGATGCTGAAGCCTGTCCATCGTTAACAACCAAGTCAACAGCCTGCTCTAAAAATTCATCAACATCTTCATCCTGGCTGGGTATTTTCTCTATTTCATTGATTATTTCATTTTGCTTTCCGATTTTTATTTCTATTTGCTGAGCCTTAATACTTTCCACCACACGCTTTATTTCATCGTCGGAAATAAATGTTCCCTGTATACGTATAGGTTTAGGCAGACCAATTGGGTGATAAAGCATATCTCCCTTTCCCAAAAGTTTTTCTGCGCCACCGGCATCAAGTATTGTACGGGAATCTATCTGTGACGAAACGGCAAATGCTATTCTTGAAGGAATATTTGCCTTTATTACTCCGGTGATTACATCAACCGAAGGTCTCTGAGTTGCAATGACAAGATGCATTCCGCAGGCTCTTGCGAGCTGCGCAATACGCGTTATGTACTCCTCAACCTCTGATGAAGCAACGGTCATTAAATCAGCAAGCTCATCAATTATAATTACAATATGAGGCATTTTTTCATTGCCCTCTTTAAGCATCTTCTCATTGTATGTAGCAATGTCTCTCACGCTGTTCTGAGCAAATACCTTGTAGCGGCTGGTCATTTCAGACACTGCCCAGTTTAATGCATTAGCCTCCTTCCGAGGGTCTGTAACCACCGGAATAAGAAGATGAGGAAGCCCGTTGTACACGCTGAGCTCCACAACCTTTGGATCAACCAAAATAAGTTTGACCTCATCAGGCTTTGCCTTGAAAAGTATACTCATAATAAGTGTGTTGATGCACACACTTTTTCCCGCTCCTGTAGCTCCGGCAATAAGCAGGTGAGGCATTTTGTTTATTTCTGCCACAATACTTTTACCGGCTATGTCCTTGCCCAGAGCAAAGGGGATACTTGTACCTATTGATTTATATTCCTTTGATTCTATAAGGCTCTTCAAATACACGCTTGTCTTGTTTCTATTGGGAACCTCTATCCCTATGGCTGATTTGCCGGGGATGGGAGCCTCCATACGTATGTCGGATGTAGCAAGTGCAAGGGCTATATCGTTTGACAGACTTGTTATCCTACTTACCTTAATTCCCGGTGCGGGCTGTATTTCGTACCTTGTGATTGTGGGACCTTTGTTTATCTGCAAAATGTTGCAGGGAATATTGAAATTATTGAGCGTTTCAATTAATTTCTCGCCGTCTTTTCTTAAATCCTCCTTATCTCCTTTTACATGTTGAGGAACAGCATCCAGGAGTGAGATTGAAGGAAGCTTGTAATTATCACTTTTAGCGCCAGCAATATTTATTATATCATCCGTTATTTCCTTAGGTTGGAACTTCTCTTTATCATTTTCTTTTTTCTCTTTTGATTCTACTTTTTCTTCAACTGCTTCATTTTTTATTTCTGCCGTTTTTTCATAGGATGGCTCAGTATGTCTGCCTGCCTTTCTCACATCATCTATTTTAAGCTGAGTTATTTCAGCCTTCTTGCTATTTTCGGAAGGGCTCATATAATCATAAATTTTTACACCATCCGGCTCTTGCTCTTCTTTTTCTATTTTTTGTTTTTCCTTTGATTTCTTCTTGGTTTCCGGCGCAACCTCCGTAAATACAAAGCTGTATACTACCTTCAGAAATCTCTTGAAATAGTCGGATATCAGTCTGCATATCCCTATTATACTCTGGTTCGTAAGCAGTATGAAATTTGAGAACACCAATGCTCCAAGCACTATATATGTACCATTTTTGCCTACAAGCTTAAGGAAAATATATGTGATTATATTACCGATAATCCCTCCTCCCTGCTTCAAAATCCCTGTTTCAGAGGAGGATTTAATTAAGCTTCCGATACCTGTACTTACGTTCAGCACCTCAACATCCTTCAGTGCGGAATACATTATGTAACATGCAAAAAAACCTATAATAGCGACAACCTGATTGTTGTCGCTGAATACAATAATGTTCAAAAGCCTCATTATTCCTATTGTTAAGATAAAGAAAGGCAGTGCATCTGCTCCTTTTCCAAATACAGAATGAGTGAATACATTTATTGTTCTGCCTATAATACCTGTTTGATTTTCTTTTGTTGTAACCACTATTAAAAAAACCGCAAATGCTACTATGAATATTCCGGTTATTTCCTTTTTAAGCAATTCATTTGCGCTGTTAGTTTTCTTTGAGCTTGTACTCTTCTTTTTAATAGTTGCCTTTTTTGTTTTGCTTTCACTTTGAACTTTTGCCATTTTGACACAACGTCCCCCTGTATATTCTTTTTTTATTATATCATAAGTTATTGATTAGCCGCAATGTTTTATTTGATTTCGAAGTTCTCTAATTTTCAGTGTTCATTTCATCGATTAACTGCCTGAGTGCATTCATTGAAGCACTGAATCCGCCAATTTCATCTATGAGTCCTATTTCCACAGCCTCGTCTGCATTCAGCACGGTTCCTACATCGTTGGCTATTTCATCGGTATCATACATGTATTTTAGGAGAGCCTCTCTGTCCACATTAGAGTTTAACACTATGAAATTAGTGATACGTTCCTGCATTTTTTGGAAATATCTGAATGTCTGTGGAACTCCTATCACAAATCCGTTTGTTCTTATGGGGTGTATTGTCATGGTCCCCGTAGGCGCTATAAATGAACGTTCTGCTGATACGGCAAGCGCTGTGCCGATTGAATGGCCTCCTCCCAAAACCAGCGATACTGTAGGCTTCGTAATGCTTGCAATAAGCTCCGAAATAGCAAGACCTGCTTCCACGTCGCCTCCCACAGTATTTATGAGCAGCAGAACTCCTTTTATCTGTGGGTCCATTTCTGCTCCTATTATCATGGGAATAATGTGCTCGTACTTTGTAGTCTTGCTTTGAGGCGGAAGAGAGGTGTGCCCTTCGATTTCTCCGATTATGCTCAGAAAACAAATATCCTTTATTGGACTTATGTCCGTGATGCTTCCCATCTGCTTAACATTTTCTATTGGCTGGTCTGAGCTTTCATCGTCGTTGTTATTTTCTTCTCCGTTGAACAGAAAAGGATTCACGGGCTCTGTGCCCTGACCGCCATTATTCTCTCTTTGTCCGTATTGATGGCCCATATCTAAATTCATATTTTGAAATGATTGCTGCTGTATGTCCTTTGTATTCTGATTGTTATTTTTCATTTAGTCCTCCACATAAAAATAATCAGGTTATTCCTGATTATTCTTTGGAGTTTTTCTTTTTTTATTCATTTTCAATAATAATCATGTCACTACCTATTTTTTTTATGCTCTTCCACAGCACTTCCTTCTTCTTAGGCTCTTTAAAAATGCTGAAATGAGAATTATTACCGGAAATAAAACTCAGTATCTCCCCGGTTTTTTCATCGATGACTAAATCGCAGTCTCCGAATATCCCCAAGTTTTCCCCCGTATCAATATTGATTATCTCCTTGCTGTACAATTCACTTAGTTTCATCATACACCCCCTTTAATTTCTATACTCCCGTATGCCCGAATCCTCCCTCTCCTCTTTCGGTATCGTTAAGCTCTTCAGTTAATTCAAAATCAGCCTGCTCATGCTTGATGAAAACCATCTGGGCAATTCTGTCTCCACTGTTGATTGTAAATTCCTTGTCACCTAAATTAATAAGTATTACCTTAATTTCACCTCTGTAGTCGGAGTCAATGGTTCCGATGCCGTTTACGAGACTTATTCCATGCTTTATGGCAAGACCGCTTCTGGCGCGAACCTGTGCCTCATATCCCTCAGGAATTTCAATGAATATGCCTGTGGGAACCAATGCTCTTTCCATGGGCTTAAGCACAACGGGATTTTCAACATATGCCTGCAGATCCACTCCTGCGGATCCCTTTGTTTCATATTCCGGAAGCTTAAACGGATTATTCTTTATTATCTTAACCTTCATATTCTTCTCCAAGTACATTATTTATTATTTTCTCTATATTTTTGTGTTTATTCAAATTTCCAGTAAAGGTAATGCTGAGTCTGTCAATGTCGAAAAGCTCTGTTGCAAGCTTCAAAACATCCTCTAATTTAACATTGTTGATTTTTTCTATCACTTCTTCAGGATACTGTATTTCATTGTATAGAAGCTCTCTTCTTCCTATGGACGACATGCGGCTTGATGTACTTTCCAGCCCTAAAATGTAGTTTCCTTTAATCTGCTGCTTTGCTCTGTTAAATTCCTTCAAGGTTATATCACCCTTTTTCATGCCTGCCATTTCTTTTAAGATTGTTCTTAAGGCATCTTCGACCTGTTCATATGACATACCCGCATAAATGCTAAAAATCCCTGTTTCAGAATAGTTCGATACAAATGAATATATCGAATAAACCAATCCCTTCTTTTCGCGTACCTCCTGAAAAATTCTCGAGCTCATTGTTCCGCCGAATATGTTGTTCAAAACTAAAAGAGGATAATAATTTTCGTCATGCCTGCCTATTGTTTTGTTTCCTATGCACATGTGAAGCTGCTCCAGGTCCTTGTGTATACCTTCAACCTTACGTATATATTCTCCCTGCAGTTCTACATGCTCAGTGTGTGCATTTTCCCAATTCCTGAATTTTTCTTCTACAAGTCTTACAAACTTCTCTTCGTCAAAGCTGCCTGCGATAGAAATTACTGTATTGTGCGGAGAATATTTCTTGTTCATGTACTGAAGAACCTTTTCCGTTGTAAATGTGCGCAGATTTCCTTCAGTACCAAGTATGTTGTATGCCATTGGACTGTCATTAAATATTATTTCGGTAAGCTTGTCATGAACCACATCTTCAGGTGAGTCCTCATACATCTTAATTTCCTCTATAACAACGGAAATTTCCTTGTCTATTTCTTCCTGCTGAAACAGTGAATTAAAAAACATATCTGAAAGTATATCCACTGCCTCTTCTATGTTTTCATCAAGAACCTTTACATAGAAGCACGTGCATTCCTTGCTTGTAAAAGCATTGAGCTGCCCGCCCAAATTGTCCATATCCTCGGCTATTTCATTTGCCTTTCTGTTCGTTGTTCCTTTAAAAAGCATGTGTTCAATAAAATGAGACAATCCGTTTGTCTCTTCTGTTTCATTGTTAGAGCCTACATTGACCCAAATTCCTATGGAAGCCGATTTAACATAATCTATTTTTTCCGTCACTATTCTTACGCCATTGTCTAATGTAAATTTATTTATCATTTTTCCTCCGTGATTGCCACCCGCTACCAGAACATCCGTACCCTGAAGGTGCTGCATCTTGCGGTTATAAGCAATATTATAATAACTGCAACAAGAATTACTATTATGAGCCTTTTAAAGAAGGCTATGTCATTGCAAAAAAATTTCATAAAAATCCCCCTTGATTATATGTATTAATAAAAGGGTCTATTTATGATATACAAATATTATATTTATATTATCAAACTTTCATATAAATTACAACAAATTAATTTGCGGAACAATATGCCGCTGCTTACGGCATACTTGTTCCGCTGTTATTTATCAATTGAAAATCATTAAATTTTCATAACCCAAATCCCAGCTCATGAATGAAAAATAATAGGACTCTCCGTTATAAACATAGTAGGTATCAATAGCATAGTCATTGAAATAATATCTCTCCTGATCAGGCTCAAAGGTGTCGTAAACTCCGGTATACATATAATCTCTTCTGATTATGTCCTTCATTGCTTCCTTATAGTCAAAGCCCTCCGCAAACAAATCCTTAAGCTTCAGCTCCACATTTTTATTCAGGTCATAATTAAAATTCCGGATATTTTCACTGCGTTCTTCATTCTCCGCCACATTATCATAAACCCTGCCGCTTATGTATCCGCCTGCGTTCATAAAAATATGCACATCGTGGTACAGCTCTCCATAATAGACTCCCGGATGCTCCGCTGCAAATGCTTTTGCCCTTTCTCTGAAGCCGTCAACGTCAAGGGTGCTCCTGCACATTTCATTGAGTTTTCTCTCAATTTCCTCATTGCCTATGTTTGTAAACTTCCCTTCTGCAATCATGATATAGCTGTTATCATTATATTCATTTAAAAAATTATCACGAACATACGCAATTCTGTTGGGAAGATGCTTTTTAGTTCCTTTATTTTCAAAAATATTGACATTTTCATCATAAAACCTGTCAAAGATCGCAAGCTCTCCTTCTATCTCTCTGATTGGAATATATATATATGTAGGATATCCCGAATTTATGAACTCGTCATTTTTTTCGTCCATAATAATATTAAGACCGCTTATGTCAAGGTAAAATGTCTGGTCATCCCTGATTCCCTGAAAAGGCCTGCTTAAATAATATGAATCCGGATCATCAAGGTTATTTTTGATTATGTACATAGCCACATATTCGTTGATTATTTTTTTATAGTCCACGCCTTCTCTGAACAAATCCTTAAGCTCAAGCTTTCTTCCTGTGTTCAAATCATATACCGAATACCGGTATCCGTTTGACTCGTCCACATAGTATCCGTTATCATCAAGGCAGGATGCGTGCGCGAAGTATGACACGAACAAAACATTGTTGCAGTTGTAATTCACACTTGCATTGGAGCTCATTGAATTATGCCTGAAAGTCTCATTTTTCTTAGCCAGTTTTTCCTTCAAGGCATTGCTTGCCTCATTCATATAGAGTTCCGTATTTTGTTTGATTTCTTCATTTATTTTATTTTCAATTTCCTTATTCTTCATACCGCTTATGCTGAAGTAATACCTGCTACCTGTTTCCGATTCATAGCTTCCCTCTTCAACTGTGTTTATGATGATCCCGTTTTCATAAATAAACTGCCTTTCCTTCACAGATACATCCGGCTTTTTTTGCTCTGTGCCTGCAGGTTCCGCAGCACTACATCCCGAAAGAAGCAATATTAAAATTAAAGACGCAATAATTCTCCTCATAATCTACCTCACCGGAACATATCCCGCAGCTTCCGCAAGCTTCTGACCTTCGTTGGATAGTGTCCATTTCAATAATTTCCTTGCATTTGAGTTTTCAGACTCTGTCTTTTTTAAAACTGCGTAGTATGCACTTGTAATAGGATATTTGTCCTTTATAATAGTCTCATTGTCTGGCTCCACGCCATTCACCTTAACAAATTTAACTGTATCCTTAAGATACATTGTATTTGCATAGTAATAGACGGAATAACCTATTGCACTGTCAGAATTGTCGTAGGACGCAACAGCTTCAATAAGACCACCCATTCCTGCAGGCTTCAATTCCGTAGGCGCCTTAGCCATTGTAAGCCCTTTCATCACTTTATTTTGCATCAGTGTCTGGCTGCCCGAATTATCAGGTCTCTGATACGCCATGATTTCTTTGTCAGGTCCTCCGACCTCTTTCCAATTGGTTATTTTGCCTTGGTAGATATCCTTAATTTCCTCAAGCGACAGTCTATCTACAGGATTGCTCTTGTTTACTAAAAATACAAAAGCCTCCTTGACCACAGGAATAACTTCCAGCTCTATACCCCTAGTAGCTGCCATATTGAGCTCATCCTCAGATGGTTCCGTAACAAATATTATATCTGCCTTGCCCTCAAGGAGATTTTCATATGCATTATGAGTGGTATTGTGTTTTATAAATTTCTTAGCTTCCTCCGCAGACATGGACAACAACTCTGAAGCCAGCTTTTCCGAAAGTGGAATAGTTGCGGTTGACCCATCAATTCTCGGATAACTTTCCTTTGTAAATGCCGGCCTTTCTGCCTTCTCACCACTTGCCGAGCATGAAGCAGCAAGCAGTGAAACAATTAAGACGGCAATTAAGTTTCTGAACCGTTTCATGACGCCTCCTGTGTTTATAATTTAACTATAATACCATATTAGCAAATTTCCATATATATTACAACATACTATGGCATATCACAGTCTCGCTCACCAAAGTATTTGCTCCCTCTGGTCGCATACTTTGGGAGCTTGTTGCGGTTGACCTACCGCCGTTTTTCTCTCCCTGACGGTCAAAAAAACGGGGTTATGGCATACAAAAATAACGAATATGCAAATGCAATTCGTTATTTATTTTAGATAATATTTAATTTAAGCTATTTATACATGCTGTAATACTGCTGTCCCGGAGTCAGTGTAACATCTCTGTACTCAGACATCTCGCTGACAGTTACCAGCTGATAACCCTGCTCAATAAGCTTCGGTATGATTATTTTCGCTGCCTGAGCTGTACTGTCGTACAAGTCGTGCATCAATACAATATCGCCGTCCTTTACATCATTAAGGACTGCAGCCACTACCTTATCCGTATTCCTGCTTTCCCAGTCAAGGGTGTCAATAGACCATTTAACGATGGGCTTATTGATTTTTTTATTCAGCTCCGCATCGCTTATTCCGTAAGGAGGTCTCATCACCTTTGGGGTATATCCCGATGCAATGTTCACCAGGTCATCAGTGCCCTGAATCTGCTTGTACAGCTCTTCGTCAGTTATAGATTTAAGGTTTTTGTGGTTATAGCTGTGATTACCTATTTCGTTTCCTTCTGCTATTACCTGGTTTAAAACATCCTTATACTTATTTACTTCTGAGCCCAGTACGAAAAATGTAGCCACCGAATTATTTTCTTTCAGCACCTTCAATATTTCTGCAGTGTATTTAGAAGGACCATCATCAAAGGTTAGTGCTACCATAGGCTTGGTAGGGTCAATAACTCTTTTGTTTACTTCCGGCTCCTCATATGTTACTTCCACGGCCTCAGCCGGTACCTCTTCAACAGGGGTCTCCTCCTGCGGAGGTGTGTACTGCACATTTTCTTCAACGGGTAAAACTTCTTTTTCACGTGCTTCTACATTTGTAAATGTCCCCATGTTTAATAATGACATCAATAATGCCAGTGAAACTGCTATTACTTTTTTTGTCAATATATATCCCCCCTATTTGTAATACAATCTGTATATCTGTATCATATATCCGGTGTACAACATAATCAACCCTTAATAATAGGATATGCAGGAATAAATATCTTACTAATAGCATAATTAAAATATTTTCCATATATGCTCAAAAAACAAAACAATATCCAGGACTTGCCTTGATATTGTTATTATATAGGCTTCGGCTTTTAAGCCGAGCCTGATATTATTGATTTTCCGTTTCTTTTAAAGCTTCTTTTCTTGAAAGCTTAATCTTTCCTTGATTGTCAATTTCAATTACTTTAACAAGAATTTCATCGCCGATGTTTAGAACATCTTCGACCTTGTTCACTCTCTTGTCTGAAATCTGGGAAACGTGCAGCAATCCGTCCTTATTGTCAGTAAGTTCAACAAATGCCCCGAAAGTAGCAATTCTTACTACCTTGCCAAGCAATATTTCTCCTACTTCAATTTCTTTTACAATGCCTTCGATAATTTTCTTAGCTTTGTAAGCACTTTCAACGTTTTCTGCAGCTATCATCACTGAGCCGTCATCTTCGATGTCAATTTTTACGCCGGTTTCTTCGATAATTTTATTGATTACCTTTCCGCCTGAGCCTATGACATCTCTGATCTTGTCAGGATTGATTGTCATGCGGATAATCTTCGGAGCATACTTGCTTACTTCTTCTCTTGGCTTGTCGATGCATGCTATCATTTTATCCAGAATAAACAATCGTCCCACTCTTGCTTTTTCCAAAGCGTCTGTAAGTATGCTCTTGTCTATTCCATGCACTTTTATATCCATTTGAATTGCAGTTATACCTTCCTGAGTTCCAGCAACCTTGAAGTCCATGTCTCCCAAGAAGTCTTCCATTCCCTGGATATCTGTAAGAACAACTACGTTGTCTCCTTCTTTCATAAGACCCATGGCAACACCTGCTACTGGTGCCTTTATAGGAACTCCTGCATCCATCAGTGACAGTGTGCTTCCGCATACCGATGCCTGAGATGTTGAACCGTTGGAGCTTAATACCTCAGAAACTAGTCTTATGGTGTATGGGAATACTTCAACCGGTGGAATAACAGGCTCAAGTGCTCTTTCTGCCAATGCGCCGTGTCCGATTTCTCTTCTTCCAGGTCCTCTTGACGGTCTTGTTTCTCCCACTGAATATGAAGGGAAGTTGTAATGATGCATGTATCTCTTTGAGGTTTCTTCAGAAATACCGTCTAAGGTCTGCTCATCGCTTGAAACTCCCAACGTTGTAACATTCAGAACCTGTGTCTGACCCCTTGTGAACAGTGCGGAACCGTGTGTCCTTGGCAGCAAGCCAACTTCACAAGTAATTTTTCTTATTTCGTCAATTTTTCTGTTATCCGGTCTTATTCCTCTCACGAGAATATTTTCTCTTACTTTTTCTTTTATAATTGTGTAAAGAGCATCATCTATATCCACTGCATTTTCAGGATATCTTTCCAACAACACTTCTTTTGCCTGGGCTTTGAAGTTGTCTATTCTTTCCTGTCTCTCCAACTTATCTTCAACAATTATTGCTTCGTTTATTATTGGAGCAGCATACTCTCTTATTTCCTGTTCGATTTGCTCATCGCATACATATTTGGTGTAGTCGGATTTTGCTTTTCCTACTTCTGCCTGAATGCCAATAATGAAATCACAGATTTTCTTTATTTCCTCATGACCGTACAATATTGCGTCAAGCATGGTTGCTTCTGATATTTCATTGGAGCCTGCCTCAACCATCATTATTGCATCTCTTGTTCCTGAAACAGTCAGGTTCAGTATGGTAGTCTCTCTTTCCTTGGTGTTTGGATTTATAATAAACTCACCATTTATAAGTCCTACGTTAACTGCTCCTGTAGGTCCCTCCCAAGGTATATCCGAAATCGCAATTGCAATTGAAGAGCCTATCATACCTGCTATTTCAGGTGAACAGTCCTGGTCAACAGACAGCACTGTACAAGTTACTGAAACATCATTTCTGTATCCTTTAGGGAACAAAGGTCTTATTGGCCTGTCAATCAGCCTTGATGTCAATATTGCTTTTTCACCGGGTCTTCCTTCTCTTTTTATGAATCCTCCCGGAATTTTTCCCACAGAGTAAAGCTTCTCCTCAAAATCAACACTCAGGGGAAAAAAGTCAATGCCTTGTCTCGGTTCTTTAGATGCAGCCACGTTTGCCATTACTACTGTATCTCCGTACTGCACTAAACATGAACCGTTAGCAAGCTCTGATATTTTGCCTATGGTTACCTTCAATTCTCTTCCGGCAAGCATATATTTAAAAATTTTTTCTTCCATTGGTACCTCCTTTTAATTTTTTCACTGATTATAAAGACAGAGCGGGTTTTCCCCGCTCCTGAATTTCAATTATCTTCTTAATCCTAATCTTGCAACAATACTTCTGTATCTTTCAATGTCATTTTCTTTTAAGTAGTTAAGAAATCCTCTTCTTTGACCAACCATTTGTAAAAGACCTCTTCTTGAGTGATGGTCTTTCTTGTTGTCCTTTAAGTGCTCAGTAAGGTTGTTGATTCTGAAAGTCAACAATGCTACCTGAACTTCAGGAGATCCTGTATCCTTTTCATTGATTCTGTACTGTTCGATAATTTGTGTTTTTTGTTCTTTTGTCATTTTTAATCCTCCGATATTATTTTATTTCACCATAACCCAAGCAATACGTTGAGGAATCATAGAACTTAGACTATGGAAATACAATAAATTCTACCATAATACTTTATTTTTGTAAACATATATTTAATTATTTCATACAATTTTTTCAAGAAAAACAATATCGTCTCTGTCCTCAATTTCTCTGTCAAAAGTCATTAAACGTCCATTCCTGACAGTAGTAACAACCATGGTCATTACCTTGCTGCATGCCGCAATTTTATATCTGCCGTCGGGCGGCAGAATTATACTGCTTTTATTATCTACAAAAGCGGCATTTTTATTATAATCAATATTAATTTCTTCATTATACACAGTATAATTATTGATTAAAAGATGGTTAGCCTCATTGATTTTCCCTTCGTTAATCAGGTTTCTCACCAAGGTACTGCTTACTGCTATACCGTTGTATTTAACGGGATAAATTTCTTCAACTCTGTATTGGTACTTGTCCTGAAATTCCCTCAGCGTATTTATATTTCCGGACGCCTTATGCCCAAAGGTAAAATTGTATCCAACCACGATGTTTTTGGCATTGCAACGCTCTATTAAAATTTCCCTGATAAATTGCTCAGGCGAATATCTCGAAATAACCTCATCCAGCTCTATTTCAACCACATCTGTTACACTGTAGGATTTAAGCAGTTCCAGTTTGATATCTCTGCTGTTTATATACTTTATATTGGAGCTTGATTTTCTGAGGTCTTTTTTTACAAAACGAAACGTAATTATTATGCTATTCTGATCCGTTTCATGGCTCAGCTCTATCATGCGTCTGATAAGTGAATCATGACCGATATGAATACCATCAAAATTACCGATAGCAACACATGCTCCCTTTATATTATTCATTTGCACCACCTGTAGCTACATAAGTAATTTTTCTATTTTAACAGAGTCTTCAGCTGTTTTCTTTCCCATGCCCACTAATATATTTTTGCAGTAAATATAAAACTCATTGCCTGCTAAGTGGGAAGCATCTGCATAAACATCGTTTCCTGCCGTCAGCCTGTCATAGTATGTTTCGTCCACAGTTATTTTTTCAAGCGGATACACAAGATCAACAGGCAGCAGACATTCGCTCAGCCTGTTGTTATCAGTAAGGAACTTCAACCTGTCAAGGGACACTGAATCCTCAATCCTGAGTCCCTTGGCTTCTGTCCTTATCAAGACGCCCATGTGCCCATATGTCCCCAGCTTCTCTCCGATATCATTGCACAAGGTTCTCATATATGTACCTTTGGAGCATCTGACCTTAAACACAGCTCTGCTATCTTCAAATTTTATGAGATTTAATTCTTTTATTTCAACTAATTTGCCCGGCTTTTCAACCTGAATATTCTGACGCGCATACTCGTACAGTTTTTTGCCATTCAGCTTAACGGCAGAATACATTGGAGGAATCTGAAGCTGCTCTCCTAAAAATTCCTTTAGAACATTGACGACATCTTCCCTGCTGACGCTGAATGAATCGTTTCTTAACACGTCTTCACCGTAGCTGTCCTGAGTGTCTGTGCTTTTTCCCAGTATCAGTTCGCAGACATATTCCTTGTCTCCATTCATGAGATAATCGCTGATTTTTGTTCCCTTGCCCACACATATTACCATAACTCCGGCAACATTAGGGTCAAGGGTGCCTGCATGGCCAACTTTTTTTGTATCTAAAATTTTTCGGACGCTGCTTACAACATCGTGAGATGTCATCCCTGTAGGTTTTAATATGTTTAATATTCCGTTCATTGCTCTCCAAAATACTTTTTAAATGTATCTATAATTAATTTTTCCGTATTTTCCACAGTGTCTGCTATTTCAAAGCCCGCTGCCTTTGCATGCCCTCCGCCGCCATATTTAACGGAAACCGCGGAAACATCAATATCATTTTTTGACCTGAGGCTTACCTTTGTCAGCTTTTCTTCATATTCCTTCAGCACGCATGATACTTCAACTTCTTTGATCTCTCTTATGAATTCAGCAACTCCGTCTATATCTCCCATATCCACATTGTTCCTCTCGAGGGTTCCCTGTGTTATAGAGGCAATGCCAAGCCTGTTTTCATAGTAGAGCTCAACGCTTCCTATACATTCAATAAATGCTTTCACAACACTTGAAGGCTTTGAATTATATACTGCATTGTCCACACCTGCAACATCCACTCCCAGCTCAATAAGCTCCGCAGCCTTTCTGTGAGTTTTGTCGCTTGTGCTTGAATAGCTGAATTTGCCTGTATCCGTCAATATGGCAACATATATGTATGTTGCCGTCTCACTTGTTAGTTCCTGTCCGGAAGCTTTTAAAATATCGTATAAAAGCTCTCCCGTGGAGCTCATGGATGGCTCAATTATATTGATTGTTGCGTAGCTTTCGTTGGTTTTATGGTGGTCTATGCATACAGATACTTTTGATTTGTCAAGGACATCCTTGAATTTTCCAAGTCTCTCCGCATCGCTGCAGTCAAGGATGAACGCAAGGTCAAACTCATGACCGCTTATGTCTTCGGCAATTATTCCTTCACTGACAAAATCTCTGTAGTTAAAAGGTATGATTCCCTCAATACACACCGTCAGATTCTTTTTAAGAGGCTTAAGGAAGCTATATAGGGCCATTACAGACCCTATACAGTCACCGTCAGGCGCCTTGTGTCCAGCTATGCAGATATTATGAGAATTATTTATTAAATCAAATATTTTCTTAACATCATTCATAGTCTTACCTATTCGTCCTGTTCTTCGGATTTTTCAGATTCTTCAGATTTATCGTTTACTTTTCTGCTATCTTCGTCTTCCATTACACTGTTGATGAGCCTTGACATATATATGCCCTTTTCTATAGAATCATCTTTTTCAAATATCAGCTCCGGTGTTATGCGCATTTTTATTTTTCTTCCCACTTCACGTCTGATAAAGCCCTTTGCGCTGTTTAATGCTTTCAATGTTGGTTCAGCATCGCCGTATACTGAAATATACACCTTGGCGTATTTTAAATCCTCAGTTACGTGCACATCAGTTATGCTGAGAAGCTCTGATATTCTTGGGTCCTTCACATCATTTCTGACTATTTCAGATATAACCTTCCTCATTTCACCTGACAATCTGTTGCTTCTTCTATTTGCCATGTTATACCCCTCTTTACTGTCTATCTTTTTATTTCTTCCATTATATAGGCTTCCATTGTGTCGCCTTCTTTAATGTCATTGTATTTTTCAATGCCTATACCGCCTTCATAGCTGGTATTCAGCTCAGACACATCATCCTTGAACCTCTTAAGCGAAGAAATTTCGCCTTCATGAATAATTATGTCATTTCTAAGCAACCTGATTTTGGACTTTCTTGTTATTTTTCCGCTGGTTACATATACACCTGCTACAATTCCAATGTTAGGCACCTTGAATGTCTGTCTAACTTCCGCTCTTCCCTGAACAACTTCCTTGTAAATAGGCGCAAGCATTCCCTTTACAGCCTGCTGAATATCTTCAATAGCCGCATAAATTATGTTGTAGGTACGGATATCTACATTTTCCTTCTTAGCAAGCTCCATAGCTGCAATTGAAGGCCTTACGTTAAAGCCTATGACGATTGCATTTGATGCGGATGCCAGCATAATGTCATTTTCATTAATTCCGCCCACACCGCCGTGTATAGGATTAACCTTTACTTCATCCATACTTTGCTTGAGCAGCGACTGTTTTACCGCTTCTACTGAACCGCTTACATCAGCTTTGATTATAATGTTCAAATCTTTTACTTCGCCTTTTTGAATTCTTTCAAACAGGTCATCCAGCGAAACTTTTGAAGATGCGTTCATTGATTCCTGATGCCTTTTGTTCTTGCGTTTTTCCGCAATATTTTTAGCATCCTTTTCATTTTCCATCACAATTAGAATATCCCCTGCCTGAGGAGTTTCATTCAGACCAAGTATTTCCACAGGTACGGACGGTCCAGCCTGGTTTATTTTCTTACCCTTTGAATTGAACATTGCTCTTACTTTGCCGTAAGCGCCTCCAACAAGCACTGTATCTCCCTTGTTCAATGTTCCCTTTTCTATCAGGACTGTTGCAACAGGTCCTCTTCCCTTATCGAGCTTCGCTTCTATTATAGTTCCCTTGGCTGCTCTGTTCGGATTTGCTTTTAATTCCTGAACCTCTGCAACCAGAAGAATCATTTCAAGCAGATCTTCAATTCCCATATGCTTCTTGGCTGAAACAGGAACAAATATTGTGTCTCCGCCCCAATCCTCGGAAATAATACCCTGCTCAGAGAGCTCCTGCTTAACTCTGTCCATGTTGGCAGTTGGTTTATCAATTTTGTTTACAGCAACTATAATGGGAACTCCTGCTGCCTTTGAATGGTTGATTGCTTCTATTGTCTGAGGCATAACTCCGTCATCGGCTGCAACAACTATGATTGCAATGTCCGTAACCTTTGCTCCTCTTGCTCTCATTGCCGTAAAAGCTTCGTGGCCCGGAGTATCCAGAAGTGTTATTTTCTTTCCGTTTATCTCTACCTGTGAAGCACCTATGTGCTGCGTTATCCCGCCTGCTTCGTTGGCAGTAACTGCAGTATCCCTTATGGCATCAAGAAGAGATGTCTTACCGTGGTCAACATGGCCCATTACGGTCACTATAGGAGGCCTTGGCTTTAGTTGGCTCTCATCATCCTTTTCTTCAACGGACAATGAATCCTCCAGGTTCTGAAGCTCATCAACTATTTCAATTTTGGTGATTTTAGCGCCCAGCTCCTCACCGATTACCTGTGCTGTGTCAAAATCAATTTCCTGGTTCATGTTTACCATGATTCCAAGAAGTATAAGCTTGGAAATAATCATATTTGCACTTACACCTAATTTATCCGCAAGCTTTCTCACAACAATTGGTCCGTCAAGCTCAATGTGCCTTACCTTCGGCTGATACTCTCTCTTTTCCTGCTCAGCAGGCTTTTGCTGCTGGTTGTTGTATCTGTTTGGTCTGTTATTGTTCCTCTGTTTGTTTTGATTTTTCTGTCCGAAGTTTTTATTGTTATTGTTATTGTTATTGTTATTTGTATTTGTATTTGTATTATTGTTATTGCTGCTGTTCTTGTTTCCGACCACCGGTTTCTGTTTCTGTGGTACTGATTGCTTTTTAACAGGAGCAATCAGATTTTTATCAACCTTTTTCAGCTTTGCCTGTTTCAGGTCTATATTTTCATCAACTAACGGCTCATCGTCTATAACAGCACTTTTCACACCTTTGACTGGCTTTGCCTTTTTATTGTTGTTTATTATGCTTAATGCTTTCTTGAGTCTTATAACCTCCAAGTCTGAAATTGAACTCATATGGTTTTTTATAGTTATTCCTAACTCTTGTTCTGCCAGTGTAACCAAATCTTTACTGTTCATTTCAAGTTCTTTTGCAAGTTCGTATATTCTCATAGCCACCTCCGAATTATAAATTATTTAATAAATATGATGCAATGTTTGTATCCTTAATTGACAAAACACTCACCATCCCTTTCCCGAGACTCTCTCCCAGGGCTTCTTTTTCTCCGTACTCGACATATTTTATGCCGTATTTATCACACATAAACTGCGTATTTTTCTTTGTTTTATCCGAAGCATCTTCCGCCAACAAAACCAAGACGCTTTTCTTATCTTTAATATCAAGGACCGTCACATCATAGCCGATTGAAACTTTTCCGCCTTTTCTGGCAATTCCCAGCATGGAATAGATCTTATTCATTTTTGGAAATCTCCACCTTTATGGCCTCATATACTTCGTCGGGTATTTCAGCCTCCAATGATTTTGACAGCCTTTTTGATTTCATTGCCTTTTCAAAGCATTCAGCTTTCTTGCATATATATGTACCCCTGCCGTTAAGTTTTCCAGTGGCATCGAAGTGTATTTCATCTTCCTTATTTTTAACTATTCTGCACAGCTCTTTTTTAGGAAAGCTCTCCATGCATCCGATACATTTTCTCATAGGTATTTTTTTGGTTTTCATAGTACCTCCTGTGAGCTTTTTTCCTTCTCCTGAGATTCGCTTATAATATCTATTTTCCAGCCTGTAAGCTTTGCTGCCAGCCTTACGTTCTGACCTTCCTTCCCTATTGTCATAGATTATGATGTCAATTTTTTCCTGACATATTTCATCAATTATGTTTTTCACTCTCGTTCCCTTGTTACCCACACATGAGCCTATGGGTTCAACGTTGGGGTCGTTTGAGTGAACAGCAATTTTTGTCCTTGAGCCAGCCTCCCTGGATATTGAAAATATTTCAATTGTTCCGTCGTGTATTTCAGGAACCTCAAGTTCAAACAGTCTTTTCACCAGGTTGGGATGGCTTCTTGAAAGCATTATGCTTGCTCCCTTTCCTGAATTCTTTACTTCCACTATAACAGTTTTTACCCTGTCTCCGGCATTGTAAGTTTCACCAGGTATCTGCTCGCTTACAGTTATTATCCCCTCAATCTTTCCAAGGTCCACATAAATGTTTCCCTTGCTCTCCCTTTGAACTACACCTGTAAGTATGTCCGATTCTCTTCCGTAAAATTCGCTGAATATGGATTCTCTTTCCGCTTCACGAATTTTTTGAAGAATTACCTGCCTTGCTGTCTGTGCTGCTATACGTCCGAAATCTTTTTTAGGTTTGATTTCTATTTTTACAATATCACCCTCATCATACTTCAGATCTATTGCTCTCGCATCCTCTAAAGTTATTTCCATATTTGGATTTTCTACATTTTCCACAACTGTCTTATCCTGAAACAACTTATACTCGCCGTTTTCTTCATCAATATCTATGCTGAAGTTTGTAGCCTTGCTGAAATTTTTCTTGTATCCGGTCTCTAATGCTGCTTTTATTGCCTCCAATACAATGTCCTTGCGAATTCCCTTCTCTTTCTCCAGCTCGTTTAAGGCACTTAATATTTCTTTGTTCATCATACCCTCCGCTAAAAGTCCTCTAACAATTTATTTATTTTTGAAATATCCTTAAGATCAATCGTTATTTCTTCATCAGCACACTGAATAATAACACTGTCCTCACCTTTTTCAATTAGTATTCCGCTCAATGCCTTTTTCCCGTCAATAGCCTTAAATAGTCTTACCTCTACTTTTTCTCCAATATTCTTTTTATAATCTTCATCGGTTTTAAAAGGTCTTTCAACCCCAGGAGAAGATACCTCCAGGAAATACTGTTCTTTTATCAAGTCGGATTCATCAAGTTTTTTATTAAGCAGCCTGCTTACATCAGCAGTATCGTCAACTGTAATGCCTTCCGGCTTATCAAGAAAAACCCTCAAGTATTTGAACGGACCTTCCTTTACATATTCAATATCAACTATTTCCAAGTCAGAATTTTCAATTGCGTCCTCAACCATTTTCTTTACTGATTCTTCTACAGACTTCTTGTTCATATTTTCTCCTTTACCCAGCCTAATAGCATACAATCAGAAAGAGTGGGCTCCCCCACTCTTTCTGTCAAAATTTCTATCTTTTTTATAGTATATCACATTTTTTCTGATTAATCAAATAAAATTTTTAATTTTTATGCTGAAATAAAATGTCTGCAGCCTATTCTATTGGTATGTATCCTACCACCTCATAAGTTTCGCTGTCACAAACAATAACTGCAAAATCATGGCCTGAGGTTTCACCTATGGTTATAACCCAATCCGTTGAATCCACCATTTTTTCTTCTATTTTGTGATTATCATTCCATACTGACTCCCATGTTTTATCAGTTGCATTTTCGACTTTTACAACTTTAAAGTCTATTCTATTCCTTGAAGAAAAAGATGAATTCTTAATAAACGCAATACTTTTTTCAACGGCCACCTGCTGCCCTTCAGGAAATGATTCTGTTTTGGTATTACATCCGCTTAATATAACGATAAAAAATGTCATAATAAAAATCGCGAAAATTCTTTTCATGCTAATACCTCCTTTGCTTATTAGACGTAAAATATTCAAATGAGTTCCATGAATTGTTATCTGATTACCATCTTTCTGCAAATAATATTAAGTACAATAAATATTAAAAAATATGATGATTTCCTCACCTTGCTCCAGCATTATGCTAAAGTGACAATATTATCATATATTGCCTAAGTTAATCATCTTTTATCAAAATACTAATATACTATAAAACAATTTAATTAATCAAGGCGGTGATTATCACAGAAATTCTTCATGAACTTAATATAGCTTCAATAACCTTCAGGATTTTTCTTTCCATGGTCTGTGGAGGACTCATAGGGCTTGAGAGAAGCAGGCGAAGCAGACCTGCGGGATTCAGAACCTACATGCTGGTGTGCCTCAGCTCCGCGCTTGTTATGATGACAAATCAATACATCTACATTAATTTCGAGGGAAGCGACCCTGCCAGGCTGGGTGCCCAAGTCATAAGCGGCATCGGTTTTCTCGGCGCAGGAACAATTATAGTTACAAGCAGAAGCCAGATAAAGGGGCTTACCTCTGCAGCAGGATTGTGGGCATCCGCATGCCTGGGGCTTGCGATTGGAACGGGGTTTTATTATGGAGCCATAGTAGTTGCGGGAGCAGTATTTTTAATCATAACTGTTTTTAAAAGAGTTGATATATGGCTTACATCTACAAATAAAATGATTACTATTTACACATCTTTTTCATCAATCGAGAATTTTGATAAATTTATTGCTTTCTGCCATAAATCAAACTTAAAAATACATGACATTGAAATTACCAAGGATCCTTCGTTGAGAGAAGCAACCGTAATAGCAATAATCCTCCTTGAATCAAGTAAGCGCTTTAACCATTCTGAAGCCATCCATAGGCTCAGTTCATCGGAGGGACTTATTCATATAGAAGAGCTTTAAAAAGGCTGCGACATCATCTGCCTCAGCCTTTTATTATTTATAAATCCTTAGCTCCGAATGTGTCTCCGTCCTGTATGGTCCCTGCTTCAAAGCCCTTATTGAACCATCTCATTCTCTGCTCCGAGGTCCCGTGGGTAAACTTGTCCGG
>DAMAEI010000050.1:0-6865 GCA_031997345.1 Sedimentibacter sp.
CAAATCCACAGTTAAAAATATTTAAATGTAACACATGTATTGTAATCCTACAATATAGCTTAAGTATCAAATTATTTTTCTATTGATTTTTGTGTATAGATGAGTTACAATATACATAAGATAAAGAATAGGCAGTTGGCTACGGCTGACTAAGAGTTTATAGTTATGTTAGATATCCTGAGGCCACAGGGTATCTATTTTTTTGCCCATTTATGATAACTGCTACTAACATCGCAAAAGCAATCATTAGTGTCATGGTCTCATATGTAGACATCATCGGCATCATCACCTTTTGAAGGAGTTTACCTCCTTTCATTGAGATGGTCAACCGTACCCTGCTACTGCCTATTCTTATACATATTTCACCATATGCTCTATATCTTTCAAGCATAATTCTATTTTAAGGTTGATTTTTAAAACATATGAGCTTTCTTATTACGATAGGGTCATATCACCGGCTTTTACCCAACCAATCTTTTTTAAGACAAGATTGATGAGTGGACAGATTATAGCCGGAAGAATAAAAGAAATCAAAAGCAATCCTATCCAATCATTTGCTGTTACAGAAGCCTTGGTGCCCTGTGCTATGTCATTCATCCAGCCGGTATACACGCCGATTTGTCCCACAAAGCCACAAGTTCCCATGCCGGATGATACGGGTGCACCATTCATTTTTAATCTAAAAAGACACGTTGCAATCGGCCCCGTAATGGCGGATGTAAGAGTCGGTGCAATCCATATCCTGGGATTTTTCACGATGTTGCCCATTTGAAGCATGGAAGTTCCGATTCCCTGAGATACCAGTCCACTCCAGCGATTTTCCGGAAAGGATGTGACCGCAAAACCTACCATCTGCGCACAACATCCTGCGACAGCTGCTCCACCGGCAATGCCCGTGAGACCGAATGCTGCACAGATGGCCGCAGAAGAAATTGGAAGTGTCAATGCAATGCCGACCAGTACGGATACCAGTATGCCCATCAAAAATGGCTGTAAATTTGTTGCCCACATAATAATGGTACCCACTTTCATAGCTGCGTTTCCCAGTGCAGGCGACCACCACGCGGACAACGCGACACCAATTCCGATTGTAACAAGCGGAGTTAGAAGAATGTCAATTTTTGTTTCATTTGACACGGCTTTTCCAATTTCAGCAGTGATAATCGCAATAAACAATACAGCAAGAGGCCCTCCTGCTCCACCCAACGCATTGGAAGCAAACCCAACTGTAATCAGTGAAAAAAGTACAAGTGGGGGACAATGTAATGCATATCCGATAGCAACAGCCATAGCCGGTCCACTCATTACTGTAGCCAGTGAACCCACTGTATAAGCAACGTCATTTATAACCACAACCGGCATGGTCAAAAACGAGATATGAAACTGTGCACCCAATGTATTAATAATCGTACCAATCAAGAGCGAACAAAATAAACCTTGCGCCATTGCGCCCATTGCATTTATTCCATATCTTCTTACGGAAATGACAATGTCTTTCTGTTTCAAAAATAATTTTAATTTTTCCATAAGTTATTTCCTCACAGGAGCTTATTTTAGGCTGAAATATCAAACTATTTCGGCGTAAGTCATACATGTTGACATGAGAAGTATACTACCGTTTAAATGACATGTCAACGCTTTAGCATCACTGATGGTAACGCTCATAAATCGGCTGAGTTCAGATTTTACGAAGAAATTTGTTTATAAGAAAAATTATTTGGCAGGAACGACTTCGTTTTGGAGGAAATAAATACATCATTGTGATAGTCAGTCGTACCCTGTTTACAGCTTATTCTTATACATCTGAATTGTGTTTGTTCAAGTTTAATCTGCTTTCAATTGCCTTGAAATCGTATTCACATAAAAATTAATATTTTGTGAAATTTATTCCAAAAATTTCTGGGAAATTCCGTTATTCATTGACTTTTATAAAAACGGAATATATAATATTATATGTTTATAATCTAATATGGAGGTCAATAAATTGCAGAATGAATTTGCACTGTCGAAACAAAAAGAATTTGCAGAATTGAAAGAATTCATTGATTCGGTTAAAGATACTCAAGGTATATTAATGCAAACGCTTCAAAAGGCGCAGGATATTTTCGGTTATTTGCCTTTAGAGGTACAGAAGTTTATTGCGGACGAAACAGGTATACCGTTAGCGGATATTTACGGCGTTGTAACATTCTACACTCAGTTTACTGTAGAAGAAAAAGGAAAGCACAGAGTTGGAGTATGTCTTGGGACAGCATGTTATGTAAAGGGTTCTCAGGATGTTATGGACAAGCTCGCTGAAGAATTAAACATCAAGGTGGGACAGACCACAGAAGACAGGATGTTTACGCTTGAAGCAACAAGATGCCTGGGATGCTGTGGGCTGGCACCTGTTATGACAATAGACGAAGATGTTTACGGCAATATAGATCCGAAGAGAGTACCTGAAGTAATCGCAAAGTATAGGAATCAGGAGGTGTAAGCTTGAAAACGTTAGAAGAATTAAAACAGTTAAGAGATGAATCCATAAAAAATCTTGATATGGCTGCTGATGACAAGGAAATAAGAATTGTTGTTGGTATGGCTACATGCGGAATTTCCGCCGGAGCTAAAGTTGTAATGGATGCGCTTGTAAGGGAAGTAGAGGCAAAGAATTTAAGCAACGTAAAGGTTGTTCAGACAGGCTGCATCGGAATGTGCACACATGCGCCTATAGTTGAGGTTTATGTACCAAACAAGGAAAAGGTGACGTACACTCATGTTGACGCGGCGCAGGCAGTGAAAATAGTAGAAGAGAATGCTGTAAACACTGTGGATATTGAAGGAACATCACTGATGGACAGCACGTTTTATAAGAAGCAAAAAAGGGTTGCTTTGAGAAACTGCGGAATAATAGATCCTGAAAATATTAATGAATACATTGCAAAAGACGGATACATGGCTTTAATAAAATCCTTGACTCAGAAGACTCCGGAAGAAGTTACAAATCTTATGAAAGCTTCCGGTCTTAGAGGAAGAGGGGGAGCAGGCTTCCCTACAGGAATGAAATGGAGCTTTGCGGCACCCAACAAGGCAGATCAGAAATACATCATATGTAATGCCGACGAAGGAGACCCGGGTGCATTCATGGACAGAAGCGTTCTGGAGGGAGATCCTCATTCAGTGCTTGAGGCCATGGCTATTGCCGGTTATGCAATCGGAGCCACAAAGGGCTTCATATATGTAAGAGCCGAGTATCCCGTGGCTGTTCGCAGACTTGAAATTGCAATCGAGCAGGCCAGAGAGCTTGGGCTTCTTGGCAAGAATATTTTCGATTCAGGTTTTGATTTTGATATAGAAACAAGACTGGGTGCGGGAGCATTCGTATGCGGAGAGGAAACTGCGCTTATGCAGTCCATCGAAGGCAAGAGAGGAATGTCTAGAGTTAAGCCACCATTCCCTGCAAACAAAGGCCTTTGGGGAAAACCTACAGTTATTAACAACGTTGAAACACTGGCAAATATAGCTCAGGTAGTTCACAGAGGACCGGAATGGTTTAGAAGCTTCGGCACTGAGAAATCACCGGGAACAAAAGTGTTTGCTCTTGGAGGAAAGATTGTTAACACAGGTCTGGTGGAAGTTCCTATGGGGACAACCCTCAGAGAGGTTATTTATGATATAGGCGGCGGATGTCCAAACGGCAAAAAGTTCAAGGCTGTTCAGACAGGAGGCCCTTCAGGAGGATGTCTGACCGAAGCATTCCTGGATACGCCGATTGAATATGAAACGCTTATGGCCGCAGGGTCAATGATGGGCTCCGGCGGTATGATAGTAATGGATGAAGATAACTGCATGGTTGATATAGCAAGATTTTTCCTGGAATTTACGGTTGATGAGTCTTGTGGAAAATGTACACCCTGCAGAGTTGGAACAAAGAGAATGCTGACTATCCTTGAGAAGATAACCTCAGGAAAAGGAACTTTGGAAGATTTAGATGAGCTTGAAAGCCTAGCAAACAGCGTAAAAGATTCATCGCTATGCGGACTTGGACAAACAGCTCCAAACCCTGTGCTTGCTACACTTAAAAACTTCAGGGACGAATATGTTGCCCATGTTGTTGACAAAAAATGCCCTGCCAAGCAGTGTAAGGCATTACTGACCTATGAGATTGACAAGGAAAAATGTACGGGATGTACACTTTGCGCGAGAAAATGTCCTGTGCATTGTATTGAAGGCACTGTTAAAAATCCTCATGTCATCAATCAGGAATTGTGTATAAAATGCGGCAACTGCTACAGCGTATGCAGATTCGGTGCCGTAGAAAAAAACTAAGAGGGAGGAAAACATGGCCATAGTAAAACTTAATATAAACGGAAAAGAAATAACAGCTGAATCCGGCAAGACAGTGTTGCAGGCAGCTTTGGAAAACAATATAGAAATTCCGCATCTCTGCTTTGACGAAAGACTTGAAGTATATGCAGGCTGCGGTCTATGCCTCATTGAAATAGAAGGACAGCCAAAGACGGCAAGAGCATGTGCTACGCCTGTATCAAGCGGATTGATAGTTAGAAGTGATACAAAGAAGGTTGTGGAAGCAAGAAATGCTGCGTTGAACCTGCTGGTTTCACAGCATATAGGAGACTGTAAGGCTCCATGTACACTGAATTGCCCTGCTCACACAGATGTACAGGGATATGTTGGATTGGTTGCCAACGGACAGCCTAAGGAATCATTGAAATTAATAAAGGAAAAACTTCCGCTTCCTGCAAGTATAGGAAGGGTATGTCCTCACCCTTGCGAAAAGGCATGCAGGAGACAGCATGTTGAGGAGCCTGTATCAATTGCATGCATAAAGACATATGCTGCAGATTATGATTTGAATTCAGACGATGTATATATACCAACACTGAAGCCTGCCACAGGCAAAAAAGTTGCAGTTGTAGGAGCGGGTCCTGCAGGACTTTCTGCTGCATATTTCCTGCTTCGTGACGGTCATAAGGTTGATATATATGAGGCTATGGATAAGCCGGGCGGAATGCTGAGATACGGAATTCCTGAATACCGTCTTCCGAAAAATGTTGTGGATGCTGAAACCGCAGTAATAGAAGCAATGGGAGCTAAAATAAGCTACGGTGTAAAAATCGGAGAAGATTTATCCCTTGAATATCTGCAGAATAAGTATGATGCGGTATTTTTAGGAATAGGCGCATGGAAGAGCTCATCATTGAGATGCGAAGGAGAAAACACGCCGGGAGTTTTAGGCGGAATTGATTTTCTTATCAAAGTTGCGGAAAACAAACCGGTGAATATAGGCAAGAAGGTTATAGTTGTAGGTGGCGGAAACACTGCAATGGACGTTGCAAGAACAAGCATCCGTCTGGGAGCAGAGGAAGTAAGAGTTGTTTACAGAAGAACCGAAAGCGAAATGCCGGCAGAAAAAATAGAAATACATGAAGCTAAGGAAGAGGGAGTAATATTCTCATTCTTGTCAGCTCCGGTGCTGGTTGAAAGCGATGGAGAGAAAGTTTCAGGTCTGAAATGCGAAACAATGGTTTTAGGTGAAAGAGATGCATCAGGCAGACAAAAGCCTGAGCCTACCGGCGAATATGTAACATTTGAAGCCGACACCATAATAGCTGCAATAGGACAGGAAGTTGACTGCGGTAAAATCAACGTTGCTCAGGACAAAAAGAACAACATTGCAATAAGCAAGGAAACATTTGAGACAAATTTAAAGGGCGTGTTTGCAGGCGGAGACGCAGCAACAGGACCTAAAATAGCAATAGATGCAATTGCTCAGGGGCAATATGCAGCAAAGGTTATGAACAGCTACCTTGAAGGTGCAATCATCCCTCACAGAGATATTCCTCTTGTTTACACTGAGGTCGAAAAGGAAGACTTCAAGCATATTGAATCCATTCCGAGAGTTCCTCACAGAACTGTTGAAGCTGAGGTAAGAAAGTTTAACTTCCAGCCGATACTTCCTACAATGACGGCAGAGGAAGCTGTGAGAGAGGGAGCAAGATGCCTCGAGTGCGGCTGCAAGGACTACTTTGAATGTCAGCTGGTAGACTATATTAAGAAATATGATATTGATACAGTTAAGTATCATGCTGAAAATGAAGAGAAATTCAAGGAAACAGAGCATCCTTACATTTCTCAGAATGTTGATAAATGCGTGCTCTGCGGGTTGTGCGTGAGAACTTGTGACGAAGTTGTAGGAGCATCAGCTCTTGGATTCGTTGAAAGAGGAAACGCAACATTTGTTGCTCCGGCTTTCCAGCAGGAATTGAAATATACAGACTGTATATCCTGCGGTCAGTGTATAGATGTATGCCCTACGGGAGCATGGCTTGACAGAAGAGAGAATATAAAGGAAATACCGCTGAATCTTACTCATACAAAGTCTGTGTGCAGCTACTGCTCAGTGGGATGCGACGTAGTATACCAGCATAAGGACAATATAATATATCAGGCATCAAGCCCTGAGGAAAATGAAATACCTGTTTGCGGAAAAGGAAAATTCGGAATCGAGCATATTAACAATGAGAAGAGACTTCTTGAAGCTAAGGCTCTCACAAAGGGAGTGCAGATACCTGCAGCGCTGGACGCAGCACTGTATGAAACTGCCAAGAGGCTGAGAAGCATTCAGAATATGTACGGAGAAAATCAGGTGGCATTTGTGGTTTCACCGAAGCTGACGAATGAAGAGCTTACAAAAATAAGCGCTGTCGCTGCTGAATTAAAGACCGAGTACAAGGGCTCATTCACGACAGACAATGTACCGGGAATCGAGACTGTTCTCGGAGCCAATGCATCAACCACTACAATGGATGAATTGGATGCTGCGGATTTAATAATTTCTGTCGGACAATTGTACGAAAACCAT
>DAMAEI010000050.1:6875-21396 GCA_031997345.1 Sedimentibacter sp.
GAAGCTTAGAAGACTGTCCAATACAAGGACAATTGTAAATGCTTCAACCATGAAGACAAAAATGGACAAATGGTCGAAGAAAGCTAATGTGGAAAAATATGAGGGATTCTTCGCAGAGGTTCTTAAGGCATTAATTGACAAGGCTGTTATAAAGAAAGATGCTGTAGAAGGATATTCTAACGGCAAAGAGCTTCTGGCAGCACTTGAAGGACTTAATGTTTCTAAGTCTGCTGATGAAATTGCCGAAATAATTAAGAAGTCAAAGAAGACTATTGTAATTGTCGACGCTAATACAGTGGAAAACAGCGCACTGAGGGTTCTGGCGGACATGACGCTGCTTATGGGAAGCAAGGATAAACCTCACAGAGGATTGATCGTTCTCAAGGCAAAGGCAAACAGTCAGGGAGCATGGAACTTAGGGTTCAGAACTTCCGGAGAAGAAATTAAAAATGCAGTTCTTGACGGAAAAATTAAGGGACTTGTGGTAATAGGCGAGGATATTGCTGCCAATGAGCCTGAGCTCAAAGAAGCTCTGTCAGATATGAAATTCTTTGCTGCATTCGATATAATGGAAAATGATACAACGGCTGCTGCCGACTATGTATTGCCGCTGTGCAGTCTTGCTGAAAGCAAAGGAACAATAACAAGCGCAGATGGAACAGTAAGAAATGTAAATGAGGTAATAAGACCTCTCACAGGCATGTCAAACTATGAAATGTTCGATAGCCTGGCACAGATGCTCAATGCAGGAAATGAAAAGGCATCAGTAAAATCTAATGAAACTTCTTTATATGTGCCTTCCTTTATTGAAAAGGAAAAAGCATATAAAGTATATGATACGGTTGAAAAAGCATTTTTAACAAATTTAAAAGAAAATTGCGTTAAAGCAGAATAACAACAATTAAATCCTTTTAAAAGACCCGTCATGTGGACCTTCAAGCCTCACATACGCTGCTTTTAGATAAGACAGGATGCATCGAAAAAATGACTTCTGTCTTGGATTTATAATATATACAAAAATGAGATTCATCACTATGAATCTCATTTTTGTATTTCCTAACCCATTTATTTGACCTCCTCACAAAATACTCGTACGATATCAGGATCAAATTGTGTTCCGGCGCACCGTATTAACTTACTGAAAGCTTCCTCCTTGCTTATCGCATTCTTATAAGTTCGCTCGGCAGTCATAGCTTCATACGAATCTGCAATAGTGATGATTCTTGCAGCTAATGGTATTTCTTTGCCTTTAAGACCTCGCGGATATGGTCTTGTCTTTTATCACTACAATCCCTAAATACTAGCACTGCGCCCGTTATGTTACCGTAGCTGTCTAAAATTGGTGCGATACTGTCTTCAATTGGAATCTCGTCTCCATTCTTGCTTAACAATACCGTATTTGCATCAAGTCCATTGATTTCATGGTCTTCCAATACTTTTTTAATCAGACAGGGACACCTTTCACGGCTAAACTCGTTGATAATATTAAAAACAACATCGAACGGCACCCATACGCAGCAGCACTTTTTCAGCCGGTTAAGTTTTCAGCCACCTCATTTAAGATTTGTACATTACCGTTTCTGTCCGTAGATATGACACCGTCACCCAGTGAATGAAGGGTTGTTTGGAATAATGACCGCTCTGAATCTATTACTTCTTTCGCATGGAATAATTCCCGATTTTTTTCCTCCAGATCTGAAATATGATTTGAAATGTTATTTAGCATAAGAGTAATTCCTTTAGACAAAACTCCAATTTCATCATTTCTATCTTTGCCGGCAAATAAATATAAATGTTATTGCTATAATCCTCTATCTTTTTGCAAATGTTCATTAATGGTTCGGAAATACGGGCACTTATAATATATGTTATAATGATGCCGATTGCACCGGCAGCCAGAACAAACATGGAAAGTATCCTGCCAAGGGTGCTAATACTTTTCAGGGCCTCAGATTGCTCAAGTCTGTAAGCAACAATCCACTGTGTATCTGCGATGGGCGCATATCCTACAATTTTTTTAACACCATTAAATTTCATAATTTACTTCCCCTTCTAAGATGCTTAATAAAGAAAAACCGGTTGACTTATACATTGCTGCCAAAGAAGTATATTCTTCAAAGCACTACATATTATTTAGCAAATCCGCCACAGCAATGGTATCGGAAAGTTTAAACTGTGCTATCATATCTCTTAACAATTGTGCCTGGCTGCTCATTTCTTCACTTGCAGCAGCGCTCTCCTCAGAGGTCGCCGCGTTTGTTTGAACTACCTGAGATACCTGCATAATTCCCTGGTTTACCTGGGCGATTCCCAATGACTGCTCATTGGAAGCCGCATTGATGTCGCCTACCAAGTTGGCTACATGATCAATGCCTGCAACAATCTTGGCAAGAGCAACCGCTGTTTCGTTAGCAATTTTGGTTCCTTTTTCAGTCTTTTGAATAGAGCCTTCAATCATCTCGGTAGTTTCTTTTGCTGCGCTGGCGGAACGTGCTGCCAGATTTCTCACCTCATCAGCAACAACCGCAAAACCCTTGCCGGCTTCTCCTGCCCGTGCCGCTTCTACGGCGGCGTTGAGAGCCAATATATTGGTCTGGAAAGCAATGTCATCAATCACCTTGATAACCTTAGAGATGTTGTTTGAGGCGTCATCAATCTCTTGCATAGCTCGAAGCATCTCCTGCATCTGCCCGTTGCCGTGCTCCGCATTTGTCTTGGCTGTTTCTGCCAAACTATTAGCCTGGTTGGCATTATCTGCGTTATACTTAGTTTGTGCTGAGATTTCTTCCATGGAAGCAGAGAGCTCTTCCACAGAGCTTGCTTGTTCAGTAGCACCCTGGGAGAGCGCAATACTGGTATCGGATACATGCTGGGAACCGTTGGTAACCTGATCAGCAGCTGAAGAAATGCTGTGAAATGCAACGTTAAGGTTATAGACCAAAGTTTTAAGAGCGGTTCCCATGGTGTCCTCGGAACTAACAAGGTTAACATCTATCGTCAAATCATTGTTTGCTACCTTTTCCAAGCACTTTCCGGCGTACACCATATTATCCACAAAGCTTGAGAAAGCTAGCAGAGACTGTCCGATTTCATCCTTGGACTGAGCCTCCAGCAAAATATACTTTTTTACCTCTTCGCTGTAATTTAGATTTCCTGTTTTACCTGCCTGTTCCATAGCAGACTGCATCTTTGCAAGGGGGCGGGTGATTGATCTGGCAAGAGCAAAGGCGATGAAGATCGCGGTTATGATAACTAATAAAACCGCAGCAATCATTACAATTAAGGAAAAGACAGCATTTGACCTCGTGTTGTATACCCTTTCCTCAACGTTGTCATACACATAATTTATTGCTGTGTCAATCTCTTCTGTGGCAGCTTCCCCCAGCGGTATCGCGGTAGTCATGGCTACATCGCTGGCATTACTTGCAGCCAGAAAGTTGTCGGTATATTCATAACGTTTTTTGATAACATCAATAAGTTGTTGTGCTGCCTGTGCTCCGCTATCAGAGTCTGCATTGCTGTGATATTGCTCCAAAAGTCCGAGTGCCTCATCCTTTTTTTTCGTACTTTGCTCGACATAGCTGGTATCGAATGTATATTGGAAGGTACGGGAAGACAAGCGAAATGATGTAATACAATCAATGATTTGATGTGCCAGGGCTAATTGCTCTGCCCGCACATTGTCTGCTATCTGATAATCCATAAAGACTGCTAGACTGCTTGCCAGTTCAGCTCCGCTGTCAGAGAAGATCTTGCGCCCTTCTTCCAACTCATTATTGCGAGCAATCATTTCCTCTACGGCTTTTCTCCAAGCAGAAAACCGTGTATAGGCATTTTCAATTTCCGGCCGGAATTTTTCAAATGTGGGATACGAATTAATACGAGTGAAGATAGTTTGAAATTTCTGTTCTACAGAAGACGCATGTTTAGCAAATGCTTCGTTCGCATCCTTGTCCAGTATCTCATACAAAATATTTGCCTGAGTATCCGCCGCTTCAAAACTATCCATCATAACGCTTAATTCATGCTGAAAGGTGACATCCTCACTTATGATATTGACATTGTCTAAAACCTCTAGATTGGCTAAAGTAATAAAGAAGACGGCAATGCACATCAAGCTGATGACGGCTGCAAATGATATAAGTATTTTTTCCCGTACTTTTCGGTTTTTAAAGTTAAAAATAGTCTTCATTTTTTTATATCCTTTCTCTTGTGTTGAGTGCTGGAACATCAATTTAGTTTTTGAATCTCCTAATATTATAAATATACAACACATTACCCCATATATCGACAAATTTCGCATGAAATTTATATACATTTGCATAATTTTGCGCGTGTTTCCCTATCCGTTTAAACACATTATTTCATCGTGTTTTACAATCTCAGTGATGTAGATTATCAGTTCTGATTTTATTTTTTATTTGCTTGTTGGGTAAAATAAGCTATAATAAGTATTACATAATATCCGGAGGAACAATGAATGACGGAACAATATTTTACCAAAAATCCCGAGACTGAAAAGGAAATATATAAGTATGACTGGAATATAGGCAGGGAGAGGTTTTATTTTTATACAAGCAACAGCGTTTTTTCAAAGAATGGTATGGATTTTGGTTCCATGCTGCTGGTTGAAACAGTTGTAAGAGAAAATGAAGGCTTTGAAGGCAGCATCTTAGATTTAGGATGCGGATACGGTCCAATGGGAATCAGCATAGCCAAATTTTTAGAAAAGTCGAAGGTGTCTATGTCAGATATCAATGAAAGGGCACTTGAGTTTTGCACCATGAACGCAAAGGAAAACAAGATTCAGGATAGAGTTGAAATTATCAATTCATCCATGTTTGACAATATACAGGGCAAGTACGGTATTATCGTAACAAATCCACCTATTCGTGCAGGAAAGGATGTGGTATTCGCATTTTATGAAGGCGCATATGAGCATTTGATCCAGGGCGGTTCTCTTTATGTTGTAATACAAAAGAAGCAGGGAGCTCCCAGCACCAAGACGAAGCTTGAGAGCCTTTTTGGCAATTGCGAAACAGCTGATAAAAAATCGGGATATTTTATATTCAAATCTGTAAAAGCTACTTCCTGATTGTTCTTTTTCCCGTAAAATAATTTATTTCTGCTCCCGTCAGGAAAATAAGCGACAAAATGAATATCCATATGAGAAAGATTATCACGCCGGATAAGCCGCCGTATATGGAGCTGTAATACATTGCTTTTGTACTTATGTAGTTTGAATATACAGCAGAGCCTACTATAAATCCACAGGATGAGAAAACGGCGCCCGGTATAATGTAGGAAAAGCTCACCTTTTCATATGTAAGAAACTTATATGCGGCGGAAAATATCAGCAGCAAAATTAGAAACGGCAGCGCATATCTGAGCACATGTACAAGAAAGAAATCTGTGACCTGAAATAAATTTATTTTCTGGATAAACAGGATTATTTCCCTTCCCCACACAATGGATGCAAATATAAGATGCATAGCAAGCATAATAGCTATTGTAAAAATAATTCCTTCGAGGCGCATAAATAAATAATTGTTTTTTATGTTGAATCCATACGCCCTGTTTATGCCGCTTATGATGGTAGCGCTGCCTGCCGTTGCAGACCATAGGGATATAAGCAGGCTTGAAGAAAGATATGTCCTGCTGCAATTTCCTACGGAGTTGTGTACTACGCCGTATACTATCTGAAAAACGTCCTCAGGTAGGACTGCTTCAACAGAATTCAGCAGATAAAAAATATAGTGGCTGTAACCGCAAAGGATGGATATGGTCAGAATTAAAAAAGGGAAAATTCCCAATATAATATAGAAGGAAAATTGTGCGCTGAGCGCAGTAATATTGTCATCCTTCATTTTAGCAAGCAGCTTTATAATAAAAAGAAGTAGGCGTTTAAACATATGACCACCGAAGATTTTGATTTTATTAAAAGTATTGGCAAAAATAAATAATATATTAATGTTTAGGTGTTAAATTTATGTCAATCATATCAAATGACTTGATTATTCAATTTTGCGATGATATAATTATTGTAGGCAAAAAAAAGGACATGGTCCTATAAATAGGAGGTTTAAATGGAAATCAAAAAAATATGTGTTGTCGGCACAGGAACAATGGCAAAGGGAATTATACAAACCTTTGCTCAGGCAGGATATCCGGTAATCGTTAAGGGAAGAGCGGGAAAATCCTATGATACACTTGAAGACACTATTGGCAAGGGACTTGCAAAGTTAGTTGCAAAAGGAAAATTAGAGCAGTCTGCAATGGATGCAACTATTGCTAACATCACAAAGGTAACAGAATATTCAGGATGCGGTGAAGCAGATTTATTTATTGAAGCTATAGCAGAAGACATGGAAACAAAGCATGCTGTTTTTGCTGAAATAGAAGCTGTTGCAAAGGAAGATGCAATACTTTCAACTAATACATCTTCATTGTCAATTACTGAAATTGCTTCAAAGTCAAAAAGACCCGGTAAGATTATAGGAATGCATTTCTTCAATCCTGTTCCTGTTATGAAATTAGTGGAAATAATTAAGGGCAAGCTGACTGATGAAGAAGTACATAAGGCAATATATGAATTGTCACAAAACATAGGAAAAACTCCTGTAAGCGTTGAAGAGGCTCCCGGATTTGTAGTTAACAGAATACTTATACCGTTAGTTAACGAAGGTATAGGCATACTGGCAGACGGAGTTGCTACAAAGGAAGAAATAGATGCAGCTATGAAGCTGGGTGCAAACCATCCTATGGGACCATTGGAGTTAGGCGACCTTATAGGTCTTGATGTATGCCTTGCAATAATGGAAGTTCTGTACAATGAATTCGGAGATCCAAAATACAGACCGCATACATTGCTTCGTAAAATGGTAAGAGCGAACTTGCTGGGAAGAAAAACAGGCAAGGGCTTCTACGATTACAGCAAATAGGAAGATAGGATAAAACGGGATATAAAATATAAGAGCCTTCCGGATACGGAAGGCTTTAATAATTTCCGAGATTTAGCTTGAAATAAGTATTTTCATTAAGTATAATAAAGTGAAATTATAATACAACTTTTTACAAAAATGTAGTATACTAATAAAAAACAAGGGAGGAAGCAATGAACGATAATAATGCTGAAAACAGGGAATCGATTAATTTTATTCAGAAGATAATTAATGAGGACCTAATTAACGGAACATACGGGAACAGGGTACAAACGAGATTTCCTCCGGAGCCCAACGGATATCTTCACGTGGGGCACGCTAAATCAATATGCCTGAATTACGGTCTTGCTAAGAAAAATAACGGTATATTCAACCTGAGATTTGACGATACGAATCCCACAAAAGAAGATGAGTCCTTTGTGGAATCAATAATAAAAGATGTTAAATGGCTTTGTCCGGACTGGGAGGAAAGGATATTTTTTGCTTCTGATTATTTCGATAAGATGTATGAATATGCCGTTGAGTTGATTAAAAAGGGATTGGCATATATTGACGATCTGTCTGCCGATGAAATAAGAGAGTACAGAGGTACACTGACAGAGCCGGGAAAAGAAAGTCCCTTCCGCAACAGGGGCATTGAAGAAAATCTTGAAATGTTTGAAAAAATGAAAAACGGCGATTACGCAAACGGTGAAAAGGTTCTGAGGGCTAAAATAGATATGGCAAGCGGAAACATCAACATGAGAGACCCTGTTATTTACAGGATACTCCATGAAACTCATCATAATACAGGTGACAAATGGTGCATATATCCTATGTATGACTATGCCCACCCTGTTGAGGACGCCATAGAGGGAATAACACATTCTATATGTACGCTTGAATTTGAAGACCACAGACCGTTTTATGAATGGGTGCTCAATAATCTTGATGATTTCAAGGCTGCTCCCACAAAACAGATAGAATTTGCCAAGCTGTTTTTATCCAAGACAATGATGGGTAAGAGATACCTGAAAAGAATGGTTGAGGAAGGATATGTTGACGGATGGGATGACCCGCGTATGCCTACAGTTGCCGCTCTTAGAAGAAGAGGCTATACATCTGAGGCAATACAGAGTTTCTGTGAAGCAATAGGCGTTTCCAAGGCACAGAGTGTTGTTGATATCGCAATGCTCGAGTATGCGGTGAGAGATGACCTGGGCTCCAAGGCACCAAGAGTAATGGCAGTTCTGAATCCGATAAAATTAATTATAACAAACTATCCTGAGGACCAGGTGGAATATATGGAATCCGAGAACAATCCGGATAATCCTGAAATGGGCTCAAGAATGGTTCCATTCTGCAAAGAATTGTACATAGAGAGGGACGACTTCATGGAAGAACCTCCGAAGAAGTACTACAGACTTTTCCCCGGGAACGAGGTAAGGCTCAGAAACGCATACTTTGTTAAGTGTGTCGATTTTGTAAAGGATGCGGAAGGCAATATAACAGAGGTTCACTGCACATACGATCCTGAAACAAGAAGCGGCTCAGGCTTTGAAGGCAGAAAAGTAAAGGGAACCATACACTGGGTTTCCGCAAAACACGCCGTTGATGCTCAAGTAAATTTATACGATTACATGATGGAGGACCAGGATTATGATAAGACCAATTTCCTGGAAAGGCTCAATCCGAATTCAAAGGTAGTCCTGAAAAACTGTAAGCTTGAGCCTTCAATCAAAGAATATAAGGCAGGGGACAGATTCCAGTTCCTGAGACACGGATACTTTATAATCGATACAGACACAACAGCGGATAATCTAGTATTCAACAGGATTGTTCAGTTGAAGAGCAGCTATAAATAAGACTGTAAGAGGCGCTATGTTTGTAAAGGGAGCAGCAAGCTGCTCCCTTAGATTGGAAAGAGGTATTATATTGAACATACAAGAAATAATTGAAGAAAGCATCGCCGAAGGCAAGTTCATATACGGCATATTTACCACACCAAAGAATAAGGCGGAAAATCCTTATAAGAAAATAACCGCAAGACCCATCTCCATTAAAAATGAAAATTTCATACAATTTGAAAAATTTACTGATAAACAGGTTTTTCATGACAATTATTCATACCATGAAGCAGTACCTGAAATTATGAAGTTAATAACTGACGAGTACAGGAATATCAATATTTTTACCGAGGACGCGGATTTTCAATTGATGGTGAGCAAGAAGGGCAGCATAAAGGTGGTTGAAAAGGAACCTTCAAAGAAGCAGGACATATCGGAGCATAACAAGAAGAAGCAATATATAATTGAAGAGAACCAGCCCTGCGACTTTTTAATAAGCCTTGGTGTAATGAATAAGGACGGCGCTGTATATGCAAAAAAATATGATAAATTTAAGCAAATAAATAAATTCCTTGAAATAGTAGATGATTCCCTCAAAGGAAGAAAGCTCAGGGATGATTTTATGATTATAGACTTTGGATGCGGCAAGGCTTATCTGACCTTTGCCCTGTATTACTATTTCTCTCACATAAGAAAAGTTAATGTGAGGATAACCGGACTGGATTTAAAAGAAGAAGTAATAGAATTCTGCAATGAAACTGCTAAAAATCTTAACTACGAAAAACTTGAATTCCTGTACGGAGATATACAGGATTATGAATATAGAGATAATGTTGATATGATAGTTACACTTCATGCATGCGATACGGCCACAGACGCTGCTTTGCTGAAGGCGGTAAAATGGAATACAGACATAATCTTGTCAGTGCCCTGTTGCCAGCATGAATTTTACGATAAAATAGAAAATGCTTCACTTGAACCCATGCTGAAGCACGGGCTCATAAGGGAAAGAGTATCATCCCTTGTTACAGATTCTCTGAGAAGTTTGTTTTTGGAAACAAAGGGCTACAGAGTACAACTCATGGAATTTATTGCTATGGAGCACACTCCAAAAAACATGCTTATACGGGCAGTGAAGACAGATAAGGAAACATCACAAGCCCAAAAGGAATATGAAGAATTTAAAAGATTCTGGAACCTGAAAGACATATATCTGGAACAGCAATAATTCCGGAATAGGAGGGTTTATGAGCGTCGAGCACAATTTTGCCAAATATGACAGAGGAGTTTTTGAATATATACTGGACAACATACCAGATTCCATCACCATCGTAGATATGGAAGGCAGAGTTATATTTTTTAATTCCACTGCTGAGGAATACTTCGGAGTGTTTAAAAAGGACATTCTAAATAAGGATGTAAAAGAATTTTTCCCCAATGCTATTCTTCCCAGAGTGCTTGATAGCAGGACGCCCTTTTACAATATATACAACAGTCCGAGAGAAAACAGCTTCGTTGTTGCCAGCGCCGTACCCTTAAGCGATGATAAGGGAAACATGATAGGTGCGCTAGCCAGAGACAGGGATATAACAGAAATAGTAAGGCTCAGTGAGCTATTAAACAAAACCCAGGCCAACCTGCTGAATTTAGAAAAAGAATATTCTAAAATTTCTTCCTCCGGTGAAGCTTATTTCTCAAAGATTATAAGCAATAATGCGGGCTTTATTCAAACAATAAATCTGTGTAAAAATATATCCAAATCGTCTCTCAACATACTTTTAAAGGGAGAAAGCGGAACGGGCAAGGAGATTTTTGCAAAGGCAATTCACTATGAAAGCGGAAGAAAGGGAAAATTTATTCCCATAAACTGCAGCGCGATACCTAGGGAGCTTTTTGAAAGCGAGCTTTTTGGATATGAGGATGGCGCTTTTACCGGTGCAAAAACAGAAGGTAAAAAGGGGAAATTTGAAGAAGCGGAAGGTGGTACATTATTTCTGGATGAAATAGGAGATATGCCAATGGAGCTTCAGCCAAAGCTTCTGAGAATATTGGAGGAAGGTTTTGTAACCAGAATAGGGGGCAATAGGCAGAGAAAGATAGATGTAAGAATAATTTCCGCGACAAACAAGGATATACGAACACTCATAGATGAAGATAAGTTCAGAAGGGATTTGTATTACCGCCTGGACGTATTTCAAGTAAATATTCCTCCTCTGAGAGAAAGAAAGGGAGATATAGTCCTTTTGTCCAACAAGTTTATTCAGGAATTCTGCATGGAGCAGGGCATAAACATAATCGAAATTCCGGATGAAATACTGAACATCTTTTCCGAATACAACTGGGAAGGAAATGTAAGGGAGCTCAGAAATGTAATTCAGCGTTCAGTAATATATGCATCCCAAAGCGGAAAGAATAAAATAGAAAAAGAATTTCTTCCCCATTATATGCAAAATATAAAGGTAAACGAAATAAGTAAGGTAATAAATACGGATGAAATAAATCAATATGAATCAGGTTTGGACGAATATCTTGAAAAAATAGAAAGGCTCATTATACAAAAAACTCTTGAAGAGCTGAACTTCAACAAGGCGGAAGCCGCAAGGCGCCTGAAGATTCCAAGAGCCACACTGTACTATAAAATAGAAAAATACGGTATAGAACCATAGCGTAAGAAAGGATTACAATGGAAAAAATTAAATTGGCTGCCATATCGGCTTTTGGGTTGGAGGCAGTGGTTAAAAGGGAATTAAATGACTTGGGATATGAGGATGTCCTGACGGATAACGGATGGATGTACTTTGATGCTGAGGTTGCGGACATTCCAAGAGCAAATATCAACCTGAGATGTGCCGACAGAGTTATGCTGGTAATGGGTCAGTTTGAGGCTTACAGCTTCGAGGAACTTTTTGACAAGACATATGATCTGCCGTGGGAAAAATGGATTACAAAGAACGGAAAATTCACCGTAAAGGGCAAGAGCGTTAAATCCAAGCTGTATTCGACGCCTGATTGTCAGGCAATTGTTAAAAAGGCAGTATCAAAAAAACTTTGCGAAGAATATGAAGTAGACTGGATGCCTGAAACAGGAGCAGAATTTACTATACTGATATCTATTCACAAGGATGTTGCAACAGTTTCAATTGACACAACAGGTGCCAGAGAAGGACTGTTTAAAAGAGGCTACAGGGAAAAATCCATGGAGGCACCGTTAAAGGAAACAATGGCTGCAGCTCTTGTGAAGCTAAGCTTCTGGAATAAGGACAGAGTGCTGTATGATCCTCTTTGCGGCTCAGGAACAATAGCAATTGAAGCGGCCATGATAGGACGTAACATAGCTCCGGGACTCAACAGATCCTTTGCATCTCAGAGCTGGCCAATAGTCAAAGATGAATACTGGAAGAATGCTAAAACAGAGGCAAGGAAAAAAATTGACCTGAATTCAGATATCAGAATCTACGCTTCGGATATAAGCCGTAAGGCAATTGAGATAGCAAAAGGAAATGCCATGGAAGCAGGTGTGGATGACTGTATTGAATTTTTTGTTAAGGATATTATGAATGTAAGAGAACCCATGTGCCCCAACGGCATATTAATAACGAATCCGCCTTATGGAGAAAGAATCGGGGAAGATAACGATATACAGAAAATCCACAAAAAATTAGGGCAGATTTTCGGCAAGGATAAAACATGGTCGTCCTATGTTATAACTTCAGTTGAGAGCTTTGAAAAAGATTTCGGAAGAAAGGCAGACAGAAAAAGAAAGCTGTTCAACGGTGATGTAAGAGTGGATTATTATCAGTATTTTGGAGATAAGCCGTCCAGAAACGACGATTAAGGCTTATTGTGTAAAAATTTTATCATAAAAAAGTTGAAATACAATCACTTTTATTGTAAACTGTAAATATGTGTTTGATTTTTTTTAATATTGTGCTATTATATAAACTACAATATTGAAAGTTGGGGCAATATGATTGAAGAAATAAGTGCTGGAGGAATCGTTTTTTTTAAAAACAGTATATTGATGTTAAAAAAGTTTAACGGAGATTGGGTGCTTCCGAAAGGAAGGGTTGAAGAAAACGAGTCGCTGAAGGAAACTGCCTTACGTGAAGTTTATGAGGAGACGAGAGCAAAAGTAATTACAATAAAATATCTGGGGAAAATAAACTATGAATTTAACCGCACATGCTACATGGACAGAGTTCATATAAATAAAGAGGTTCACTGGTATTTGATGATGGCACGAAATATGAACTGTATTGCTCAGAAAAACGAAGGTTTTGTGGAAGCAAAATTTCTTCCTTTTGAAAGATCATTGATGATTGCACGCTATGATGATGAAAGAAAAATTATTAAAAAAGCTATCGAAGATATAAAATTTCATTGCTATAATTAAGGTGGCAATATGACATTTTCCTCTAAAATTAAAGATGAGCTGTCGAGGACAGAAATAGACGATATACTTAGCGCTAAGTCGGAGACGGCAGCATTGGTGAGAACCATGGGGTATGTTACCCTTAAAGGATTTAACAAAATGGAGGTTGAATTTTCCTCGGAAAATGCGGCTGTTGCAAGACGTATATTCAGGCTCCTTAAGACGGCATTTGAAATTTCAACACAGGTGAGTGTCGAAAAAACTAACAGGCTTAAGAAGCGCAATAATTACATTATAAAGATAGGCGATGAAGAAGCCAAAAATTTTTTGCAGGAAACCGGAATTGCATCCGCTGATAACTACAACATCATGGCATTTGATTTTGGTGTTCCGGAGGAGTTGACAAAAAATGATGCCTGTAAGCGTGCCTATATAAAGGGAACCTTTATGGGCTGCGGTTCCGTAAGCGACCCGGAAAAATCCTATCACGCCGAGTTCATAAGCAGCAGAGAAGAGCACAGCAAGGGCATATGCGGATTGCTGGAGGGATTCGGAATCACGGGAAAAACAATACTCCGCAAGAATTACTATGTTACTTACATCAAGGAAAGCGAGCAGATATCAGATCTTTTGGCATTGCTGGGTGCAAACAACGCAGTGCTTGAATTTGAAAATGTAAGAGCAGTTAAGGAAACAAGAAACCAGATTAATCGGGTTATAAACTGTGAGACTGCAAACCTTGACAAAATCGTTGACACATCTATGAGACAGATTAACAATATTAAGGTGTTAAAAAAACATAAAGCTATGGATAAACTTCCTGAACATTTAAAGGAGCTTGCTTATTTAAGACTTAAGCATACAAACGCAAGCTTGAAGGAGCTGGGTGAAATGCTGAATCCTCCACTTGGAAAATCAGGCGTTAATCATAGATTAAGAAAAATTGAAGAAATTGCTGAAGGGTTATCAGGTCATGAGAAGAGAGGTGTAAATAGTGAGATCACAAAAAGTAGTATTAAAAAATAAAATAGGATTGCATGCGAGACCGGCTGCTATATTTGTTAAGAAGGCAAGGAATTTTGAGAGCGAAATAATTATAAAGAAGGGCGTTCAGGAAGCAAACGGTAAAAGTATCATAAGCATAATGGCTTTAGGTGCAATGAAGGGCGACGAGCTTATTATTATAACAAAGGGTTCTGATGAGGACAAATGCATCGCAGAATTATCAAACCTATTAGAGTTCATGGAAGAAGAAGAATAAAATATGTGTGACAGTGGAGTTGTACTCAACTGTCATATTTAATGTATGCCCTAACCCCATTTTTCGACCGGCAGGGAGAAAAAATGGCGGTAGGTCAACTTCAACGAGTTCCAGATTTGCA
>DAMAEI010000051.1:0-350 GCA_031997345.1 Sedimentibacter sp.
TACGCACATAAAACAATTTCTCTGTGCCTACCTGTATTCCTTTTCTGAGTGTTTCAAGGTCATCTATTACTTGTAAGGCTCCTTCATTGAAGTCTTCTCCGCTGTTTCCCTTTCTTATTTCGTTTGATTTTACTACACTTATTTCCTTGGTCAAAACTTCTATTGCTCTTGAATTGTTGCTTACAGGCTCTATAATATCAACGCTGTCTATATCTTCTCCAAGTTCAGAATACAGATAATCAAAAAAGCCTACATAATCTTCCTGGCTAAATTCAAGCACAGAAAATATTCTCACAAATTTATTATGGCTTAATTTTATGTAGTCATCATACTCCAGCACACCATCAGGT
>DAMAEI010000051.1:379-20549 GCA_031997345.1 Sedimentibacter sp.
GATATAAGGTCTAAATTTCCTATTGTTCCTTCTAATAAAAAATTGCCTTCCGGCTGCTTCTTATTTTTTTTGTTCTTAATTGTTTTAAGAATATTCATTTTAAAAATAAGGGTTGAAATCTCTTTCAACCCTTGCTCCTTTCATTAAAATGGTATGTCCTCGTCGTCTACCGGTTGGAAAACACCATCCGGTAGATCGTCAAACTGATTGCTATTTGTTTCTGCTGTCCCTTGTTGGGATTGTTCTTTTTTATTACCTACAAACTCCACTCTATCAGCAATAATATTCGTTACATATCTCTTTTCACCGGCCTGAGTGGTATAACTTCCTGTAGTCACTCTTCCATGGATTGCGCACTGATTTCCCTTTGCTAGAAAATTCGCGCAATTTTCAGCCTGTTTTCCGAAAGCTGTAATTTGCAGAAAATCAGCTGTTGGTTTCCCTTGACTTGTAGCTTCCGCCTTCTTTTCCTTAGATAACTCCTTGTCCACAGCTAACGTAAACTTTGTCATTGCCATGCCCGACGATGGCATTAAGCTCATTTCAGGGTCTCTTGCCAACCTTCCTATCAATACTAAACTATTCATTTTTTCCCTCCTGATTAAATTTATATTTTATTGCATTATCTCAAAAACTCCTTTTTCCTCTAATTGTTCAATGTTTATTTTATCATATTTTTTAAGCAGGACATTTGACAGCTCCAGCAACTCATTTGTTGTCAGTATTTTTACTTTGCTCCCGGTTAATTCCATGCTGTTAATAAAATTATTGACTTTATATTTAAGATCCTTTAATCTTTCTTCATAACTACCTTTTGTCCTGGTATAAATAACATAATATTTTTCAAACACTTTTCCTTCCTGCTCTGCTAATAAAGCTTCTTCAAGATTTAAGCTATAGTTATGCAAATAGTCATTTGTAATATTTTCTCTTTCTTCAGTCAACCTTTCTATAGTTTCTTTTACATTGATGTTTCTGACTATGGTAATAACCTTTATATCATGCTTAAGTTTAAATACAGCATCTATTAATCTATTTTCGTACAGCTCCTGGTCTGAATCTGATAAAAAATTAAAATCGGGTGTTGATATGTTCAAAATGCAAGACAATTCATCTTTATCTGATATTGTTAAGCTGTTTTTTATGTTTTTTATACTCATTATTTTTTGTAAATCTGTCTTTTTTTGCAGCTCCGAATTAATATCTAATCCTTCATCTATCTTCTTGCTACCAGTGTTTTGTGTTTTCTCTACAACTATATACATTGCCAATATGGCTATAATAGAAAGCAGTATAAATATAATCATTATCATTTTATTCACCTATTGACAGTCTTCTAAGTATTCCCTGTAGCATTCCGGACAAGGGTAACTCATATCAGGTTCTTTCCCTTGAAGCGACATCAGAGCAGCTTCTTCTAAAGCTCCCCTTTCTGTATCAAAGGGCATACCATTGAAATCACAACCGCCAAGCTTACAAATAGATTCATATAAATACCATTTGCCATCACCGATATAACCTTCTTCTTCATCTGTATCTTGCCAAACGCTAAAATTACTTATCTTACGCATTTCATTAATACTCATTTTTGAAACTTTCTGCTTTAGTTCCTCTATAGAATCTTTTTCACTTTCCATATTTCCCTCACTTACATTATTTTTAGATTAATATTTTTCATATATTGTCTTTCTGTTTCTGTTTTTAAATTTAATTTTCAGCATTAACCACTGGTCTAAATCATATATATCTTTTTTGATGAATATAAAACATGCAATCAATATGGAATAGACAAGCAAGATGATAAGTCTTAATACTATTGATTTAAAATCAATTCCTTCCTCTGGTCCTCCCATAAATGAATTATCAAATATGAATAATATTGATAATAATATCATTATGCTTCCTGCATATAGCCCTTCCTTTGGTGTCAGGATTCCTCCTATTATTTTATCCGGAAGTATTTTACCATATGGTATTTTAAATACTCTCATTGCACTACCTCTCTATTTAAAAAACAGTAACGTAATTCCTGAAGCTGCGGAAAGTAGAAAGGCTCCTATTATTACCCATATCATATTTGAGAAAAAATTCTCCCTCTCTTCTGATTTTCCTTTCGTTGTCATGATACCAAAGGCAGTTGATACTATTCCTATAAAAAGTCCTATCCCTGAAATTGTCCATAAAACAGGTTTTACATATTCAGCAAAGCCTTGAAAACTAAAATCATTCATAAACTCACTCCTATTTTTTATTTTTACTCCACCAACAATTTTTAAAACTCACCGGCAGCACTGTCACCGCCGTTTCATCTTTGTTATTAGCATGAATTTTTGTTATTACTACTGCATCTGAGCCAATATATGCTCTTTGTTTTTTTCCCTTGTTCTCTTTTTTCTCAAAATAAAAAAGCACCGTTTCAAGAATTTTATCCTGAGCGGTACTATCATTAACATCTTTTATTCTTTGTTTATACCTCCTTATGGCATGATTTATTATATATATCAATATTGCATCACTTCCTTAATTAGTTTTATTGAAATAATCCTCCAGTGCGATTTCGATTATGTCTTCTATTTCTTCCTTGGTTTCTCCGGCAGTAAAATATTTTGAAATTACCGTATGCCTTATTTTAATAGGTTTTGATTTATTGACGTCCTGATTATTTATGACTTCATCCAAAATAATTTCCGCCACTAATTTATCATCTAACCTTCCTTTAGACTTGCGAAGAATCTTTGCTTTTTTATGATTCACTTTGCACTTTTTATTTTTAAGAAGCTCCTCAACCATCTGTTGCTCTTGTTCTAAAAGGTAAGATAGTTCCACAGATGCAACAAGAGCTATTTCTCCATCATCAAGGCGTACCTTTAACTCATCTATTAATTCATGCACTCGAAGGTAACGGGCCACTGATCTGCCATCTAATCCATATTCTGAACCTACAAAATCCCGGCTTAACTTATGGACATCATGTCCATAAGTTGCATCTTCTATATTATATTCTGGGTTTTCCAACTTTTTAAGTTCATTGAATATATCATTCCGCTTTCCCTGTGAAAACATCTCAGAATGTTCCAAGTATAGTACCGCTGCCTTTTCTGAAGGCAACATCTCAGAAAATGAGCGCTGCAGCAGATTAGTTACAATAATGTATGTCATAGCATCTTTATCAGACAAGTTTTCCTTAACAATGCATGGAAGTTCATTTTCTCCTGCTATCCGAGACGCATTCATGCGGTTATTCCCCGCAAGCATTTCATATTCGCATCCATTTTCATCAGGTTCTATATTACGAACAATTGTAGGAGTTAATACGCCAAACAATTTGATGCTTTCGACCATATCATTAAGTCTTTCACCTTTATATAGCCGGAAGGGATGATTTTTTGTCATGCAAATTTTTGATATAGGCAGCATTTTTATATTTTCACTTTTCAGCTTATTAATTCCCAAAATTTCATCGGTACCGCCACTTATATTAATTCCTTTTAGTTTATTTGTCAGCCCTAACTTCTCCATTATCCTACCTCTATTTCTGACGCTAACCGCAAGTAGCTTTTTGCCGCTTCTCCTTTAGCATCGTATTTTATAAGACTCAATCCTTGAGATGGAGCTTCAGCTGCCTTCGTGGAAATGCCAATAATTGTTTCAAAAACCTTTATTTCATTTCCATAAACCTGTCTTACAGCTGAGGCAACCTCTTTTGAAAGGCTTGTCCTTTTATCATACATGGTAAGTAATATGCCTTCAATTGCCAATCTTTTATTAATCTGTCTTTTTATTTTGGCTACAGTACCCATAAGTTGTTCCATTCCTTTTAATGAATAAAACTGTGCCTGAACCGGAATTATTATACTGTCTGCAGCAGCCAAGGCATTTATGGTAAGCATACCTAATGACGGCAGACAATCAATTAATACATAATCATAATCTTCGCTTATTTCTTCCAATATATTTTTAAGTATATATTCCCTGTTCATTGCATTTATCATCATATTTTCTATTCCTGATAGTTTCATATCGCTGGGTATAATGTCAACCCCTTCTCTGTTTAGCGTATACTTTTGCTTGTCCATTTTCATGCTGTCATCATTAAGTTTCTTAAATATCATATCTGCTATAGTTTCAGATATTTCTTCAGGATCAAATCCCATACCAATTGTAAGATTCGCCTGGCTATCTAAATCTACCAGCAGAACTTTTTTATTTAATTTCTGTAATCCAATCCCTAAATTAATTGCTGTTGTCGTTTTTCCTACTCCACCTTTTTGATTTACAATACTTATAATCTTTGTCATTTTTTCCTCCATATTCTCTGACGCCAGAGGCGTGCAATTGAGTTGTTATATTTTTTTATCATTCAAAAAATTTTCATATATTATTATCTTGCTCACTTTTGTTGTAAGGACCTTTAGATACTCCACCTGCTCATTATCTTCCAAAATTAATAACGTTCCCCCTTTGTTTTCATTATCAATAAGCTTCAGTTGAATTGCCTCCTTGCCTTTATTAATTGTTGTGATGTACAGGTAGTTATCTTTTTTGTTCTTTGCAGCTATGTAATACGGTTCATCCATAATTTCAATTTCTGTAATCCGTTCTTCTCTTTTGAGTTGAGATACAATATCAAGTGCTTTTAGCATATTGTCTCTTTCAGCAATATCTATGCAGCTTTCTTCTTTTATGGTTATTACATCTTCAAATTTATACAGCTCTTTTTGCCAGATAAGATGCTCTATTCTTTTACTTACAGATAAAGTCTTATCAACAAACGTCTTGATATGGTCCTCTCTGCAGTATTTGAAGCTCTTAACAAAGGCTAATATTTCTGCTTCTCTTTTTGTTATTTCCATGACTTCACCTTTTTATCTGCGAATTCTTCTTTTTATAAATCCGTATGTTCTCTTCTCTTCCGGATTAATACCGTTTATTTGCACGACTACATATTGACCTATTTGTACTTCTTCTCTCCATTCAGGTTTATAGCAAAGGACTTGTCTTTCTCCAGCTATTTCACATATTACTCCGAACTCCGGCGTGCCTATAACCTTAGCCAGATATTCATTACCTATTTTATATTTATCAGGATCAAAATCATCAGAATCTTTTATTACTTCAATTTCGAGAGGCTCCATATTTGTTACTATTACTTTTATTTCATCCCCAAGTTTAAATACTTCTCTTGCATCCTCAATCCATACATGCTTTAAATATTTTGATTTTATTGTTACTTCAGTGCCATATACATCAACTATAATATTATTTTTAGCAACTACTATTGTTCTTGCTGTTATTGAGTCACCCTTTTTTATCTTGGACTGAAACAAGCCTTTTAAAATTTCATTGCCTTCTTTTCTGCTTCCTATGAAGGATTTCAAATTTTCATCATATCCAGTGATTATGATGTTAACTTCAGCTCCTAAAAGCAACCCGACTTTATCTCTTACATCTCTTTCATTCAAGTCATCTTGCTCAACTAGAATTTTTTCATCTTCATAAATTACACTGGCATAAGTTTTGTCTCCAATGGTTTCTTTTCCCGAAACTATTACTGTTATTACATGTTTGTTTTTAATACTTCTCTCTAAGTATTGTGATGTTTTTGTACTCATATTTTCTCCTTGTAAGTTTATTTTTTATATAAAAAAAGCACATGCTTATTTACATGTACTCTCTTCATTCGTTAAATTATTGTTTCTGGCTTTCTAACTTGTGGACATGATGTCCATAAGTTTTATTTCTCTAAATTTATGTAATAACCAGTGTAAAAAAATGACCCGTGTATTTGACCTAACCGCGGTTCATTTTTTTACACTGGTTATTCCTGTTTTTATGTGTATTCTTCACAATATTTTTTCAGGCTTTGCCTTCAAAAATACCATAGCCCATGCTTTGTATTCGAGTGCACTTTTTTGACCTGTTCTTCCGCTTCGTTCACAGGCACGCTGCTCTTCCCAAAAGCTGTCTTTGTTTATTTATCTGCTGATTATTTTCATATCAGAGTTTTTATTTTATTCAGATTTCTCTTCTTTTCAGACAGCTTTTTAGCAGCGTGCGTATTAGTCATGGGTTGCATGGGCTATGGTTTTATTCTTCTTTCAGCTTTTGTATTTCTTCATCTTCAAGTCCCGTCGTTGATTTAATTATTTCAATATCAACACCGACATTTAATAACTTTTTTGCTATTTCTATTTTTTCTTCTCTTTTTCCTTCATCTTTTCCTTCTTTTCTTGCATCATTCTTAAGTGTATAATAGTCCTTGATTTCCATGACTCTGTTTATATACTCGTATCTGCTTTTTTCATCCAGGGTCATAAGTTTTACAATGTCAATAGCTTTTTTAATATCAATATCTGTAGTATTTTCTCTAAGCATTTCCATTTCCTCCTTACTTTTCAGTCCGAAAAATTTTATCCATTCATTGAGTTTATCATTCTTTTCATCAGTTTTTGAAAGTTCTATGATATGAGCTTCAAAAACATCTGAAAACTGTATGTTCAGTTCTTTTTCTCTAATTGTAAATATTGTATGTGCTTTTTCTGTTTCTTTGAACATCGTTTGATTTAAGATCCAAATTGTAATACATGGCTTTAGTTCATCATAGTCCTGTCCGGATTCAGATGTTGAAACATACATCTGTGACCAATAATATAATATTCTTCTGGGAAGAGTCTTGTAATTAAACATTTGCATTTCCAAATTTATAATCCTATGATTGTTTAATCTAAGCAAAATATCTAATCTTGAAAGTTTATCTTTTCTATTTTGCTTTGCCATCTCCCCATTCATTATGGCTATATCTTTTACTTCTTCAGGTGACATGCTCAGAATGCTGCATATTAATCCTTTTAATACATCTTTGTTTACTTCTGATCCAAACACCTTTTTAAATATATAGTCAATGCCTGGCTCAAAAAACATTTCTTCTTTGCAGCTTGTCAGCTGATGTGCTTTTTCATCTTGTTCTTTTTTCATCTTTTCCTCCAGTATTGTTTTTATACTCTTTTGAGTTGTAATCTCTTACATGCTTGTATCTTTTTGAGGAAAAGATATTCTTACAATAATTATATATCAGCAAGTATTATTTTTCAATTATGAAATCAAGTTGTTTCAGGTTTTCTAATAGCATATTTTCAACTATGCACATTGTAAGCGCCTGCTTTCCATGGGCAGATGCCTTGCGGAAAAAATTATCCATATTGAATGCAACTCTTGGCAAATATCCTAAGTCCTCAAGCAGTGTGAACAGAGGAAAAAATATTGCCATTGGCGGCAGCATTACAGATATAACCCATGCCAATGTTCGGAAAATACCGTCAACAAATATGCCTGTAACCCAATAAGGAGCTGAATGCCTCACAAACAATGAGGTGAGCGGCTCTTCCAATGAAAACAATGCTTTTGACAGAAGCCCTGAAGGAACATTTGCCCCTGTGATTGTAATCCAGAAAATACCGAACAGCAGCCCTATCATAATGGGTATTCCGGTAAGCTTCGACGTTAGTATCTTGTCTATTTTACGGTCCCTGGCACTGTAGTCCTTCTTTCCGAAAACCACCGCTTCACTGCATATATCTTCGCATATTTTTACTATTCTTGTGACAATATAATCTCTGAACCTGTCGTTTTTTATACCCTCCTTTTCTAAAAAATCCGAAGATTCCCTGACCTTATTCAATATTTCTTCATTTTGAAGCAAATCATAGCCTAAGTATTCCTTTAGTGCCAGAAGAAGACTTTCATCGCCCTCCAGCAGCTTTATAGACACCCATCGGCTGCTTATACCATCCATTAAGAACTTTGCCACCGCTGTTTCTACTATATGGATTGCCTTTTCAATCTGCTCTCCATAGGTAATCTGTATTGGATTTGATTCGGAAGAATTAACCGTCATGGATGTTACGGCATCCATAAGCATATCGAGTCCAATACCCGACCTGGCGCTTGTTCCGATTACCGGAACGCCAAGACGTGAAGATAAAATATCTGTATCTATATGAATTTTCTTTTTTTCAGCCTCATCCATAAGGTTGACACACAGCACTACCTTATCAGTGATTTCCAGGCTTTGAAGTACCAAATTCAGATTTCTCTCCAGACAGGTTGCATCGGCAACCACTATTACGGCATCCGCTCCCCCGAAGCAGATAAAATCACGTGCCACCTCCTCTTCCGCTGAGTTGGCCATAAGAGAATATGTTCCCGGAATATCCACAAGAATGAAGTTATTATCTTTATGGGTATATTTTCCCTGTGCATTCGTAACAGTCTTTCCCGGCCAGTTGCCGGTATGCTGGTTCAGTCCTGTCAGACTATTGAATACAGTGCTTTTCCCCACGTTTGGATTACCCGCAAGAGCAATAATTTTATCCTGTGGTGTTTCTTTTTCAATATTAAGAGCTGAGCCATTCAATACTCCCGCCCCTGTTGATACGCTTGTCAAGCCCATAATTATCCCTTCCCCCTGCTGTAATTTAACTATATAATACTGTTATCTTTTCAGATACATCGGACCGCAGCGCAATAACGGCACCTCTTATAAGGTAGGCCACCGGATTACCAGAAGGGCTTTTATACAGCGCTTCGATTTCGGTACCTTCCACAATTCCCAAATCAAGCATGCGCCTCCTGGTCATACCATCGGATTCAAGAGATATGGCACTCCCCTTGCGACCTACAGGCAGTTGATTTAATTTTATTTGTATATTATTCATATATAATCCTCCAAAAAGTAATTAGCGTAGGGTAAATTTATTTCCCTACGCTAATATATGGTGCAATATAAACTATGTTACATTATTTCTTGCCCTTTAATCTTTTAAGTCTGAAGAAGTCTTCTCTTTCCTTTTCCTCAAGAACCTCGGTAATATACTTAACCTGCTCCTTGAATTTCGGTATCTGAACATATTTCAATGCGTTAGTTCTCTTCTTTGTTTTTTCTATTTCTTTGGCAAGCTTGAAAATTGAATTTTCCACTTCTGCCAGCTCATAGATTTTAATTTTAACAAGTTGAAATTTCTGTCTTGCTTCATCAAGAGATGCATTTGAATTATAAAATCCGTACACGGGATCAATATCTTCATCATGGTTATGCTTTATTGTGGGTATATCAATACCCATAACACTTTTCAACAATATATCGAAGTTTTCCTCTTTGGGAACGCTGTATGATATATCCTCCACATTCTTAAATCCTAATGTTACATTTGCCTTCTGCAAGAATCCGTAGGCTTCATTGAGAACATCATAGATTTCATTGTGCATGCTTTTGGCCTTATTGACAAAAACCATCATTTCCTTAATAAGAACATTCCTTTTTTTGTCTAAAAGCTCATATCCTTTTCTGGAAAGGAGCAGGGACGATTTCGCTTTTATCAGGTTCGATTTAGTAGGTGCTACCAACACTGCCATAACTATCTCTCCCTGTTGTAATCGTAATATTTCTCTATTAATTCCGTCTTCATACGATCAAGCTCTGCTGCCGGAAGAATAGATAATATATGCCATCCCAAATCTAATGTTTCTGTAATGCTGCGGTTTTCATTCTTGCCCTGAGCTATAAATTTGCTTTCCAGTTCCTGTCCGAACTCAAGATACAGTCTGTCTATATCGCTTAAGTCGTCCTCACCTATAATCTGAGCCAAGCTTCGTATATCCTGAACCCTGGAATATGATGCATAAATCTGGCTCTGCAAATCGGCGTGATCCTCTCTTGTATACTCCGCTCCTATACCGTCCTTCATAAGACGTGAAAGTGACGGAAGAATATCGATAGGAGGATATACACCCTTCTGGTTGAGCTCTCTGTTCAAAACTATCTGGCCTTCTGTGATAAATCCTGTAAGGTCAGGTATAGGATGCGTAATGTCATCATTAGGCATTGTCAGTATCGGAATAAGTGTTATAGAGCCTTCGCAGCTCTTCAGCATACCTGCTCTTTCATATATTGTTGAAAGGTCAGAATATAGATAACCGGGATATCCCTTACGTGACGGAACTTCCTCTCTTGCTGAGGATATTTCACGAAGTGCCTCGGCGTAGCTCGTCATGTCTGTCAAAACAACCACCACATGCATGTTGTTTTTGAAAGCTAAATACTCGGCTGCTGTAAGAGCGCATCTCGGCGCAGAAATTCTTTCTATTATAGGATCATCTGCTGTGTTGATATACATTACAACATGGTCCAGAACTCCTGCTGTTTCAAAGCTTTTTCTGAAGAAGTCGGCATCGTCGTGTCTTACTCCCATGGCCCCGAAAACAACGGCGAAGTTTTCAGACGTAGCACCCTTAATCTTGGCCTGCTTAACAAGCTGTGCTGCAAGCTCCTTGTGAGCCATACCGTTTCCTGAGAAAATAGGAAGCTTCTGACCTCTTATAAGGGTCATAAGTGAATCTATGGCAGAAAAACCTGTCTGTATAAAGTTTTTAGGATATCTTCTTGCAACCGGGTTTATAGGTCTTCCGTTGATATTTTCACTTTCTGAGGAAATTACCTGGTATGCGCCGTCAATAGGCTGACCTACTCCGTTGAAGGTTCTTCCCAGAATATCTTTTGAAAGCGGAATTGTCAAAGGCTCTCCGGTAAATTTAACCGATGCATTATCTGTTGATATGCCGGTTGTACCCTCAAAAACCTGAGCAATTACTTTATCCCCTTCAATTTTTATAATTTTTCCCTTACGGGTTTCCTCATTACCTACTCTTATATTGATTATTTCACCATAGGCAGCATCTTCGATACCTGAAAGAACTATTAAAGGACCTTCAATCTTTTCTAATTTTAAATATTCTTTTTTCATCTAAACACTCCCTATTCATACTTTTGTCTTAAGTCAGCAAATGTTTTAACTGTCTTTTCATTTAAAACATCCAATAACTCTAATTTATCATTTGGAATGTCATATTTTATTTTTAAAATATCCTGAATGACTTCTTCTTTTCTTATTACAGAAATAGGAATTCCTACCTTCACGCATTTCAATGCTTCTTCATAGAATGTATCTATTACCTTCAGCATCTTGTACTGCTTTTCCAATGATACGTAGGAGTCCTCTGCATGCAGAGCATTTTGCTGCAGGAAGCCTTTCTTCACCATTCTTGCTGTTTCCAGTACGAGAGCCTGGTCGTTTGGAAGAACATCTTCACCAACCAGCTGTACAATCTCATTCAGTTTTTCATCTTCCTGAAGAAGTACTATCATTTTATGTCTCAGCTCAAGCATATCCGGAGCAACATTTTCTTCGTACCAGTCTGCAAGCATATCCACATATCCTGAATAGCTGGTCAGGTAGTTTATTGCAGGATAGTGTCTTGCATATGCAAGTTTTTTATCCAGAGCAAGGAAACCTGAAACGAATCTCTTCGTATTTTCAGTAACCGGTTCTGAGAAGTCTCCGCCTGGAGGTGAAACAGCTCCTATTATGGTTATGGTTGCTTCATGTCCGCTCAATGTGTTTACACAGCCGGCTCTTTCGTAGAACTCGGCAAGTCTTGACGGCAGATATGCGGGATATCCCTCTTCCGCAGGCATTTCCTCCAGACGTCCTGAAATTTCTCTCAGCGCCTCTGCCCATCTTGATGTTGAATCAGCCATTATTGCAACGTCATAACCCATATCTCTATAGTATTCAGCCATGGTTATACCGGTATAAATACTTGCTTCACGTGCGGCAACAGGCATATTGGAAGTATTGGCTATGAGGACAGTTCTTTCCATAAGAGGTCTGTTTGTTCTCGGGTCAATAAGCTTCGGAAATTCTTCCAGAACGTCAGTCATTTCGTTACCACGCTCACCGCAGCCTATATATACTATTATGTCTGCATCACACCATTTTGCCAACTGATGCTGTGTTACAGTCTTTCCTGTACCGAAGCCTCCCGGAAGTCCTACGGTTCCGCCTTTTGCGATTGGGTAGAATGTATCGATAACTCTCTGTCCCGTAATCAAAGGTCTGTATATAGGAACTCTTTCTTTAATAGGTCTTGGATTTCTTACAGGCCACTTTGTGCAAAGTGTAAGTTCAACTGTTTCTTTATTTTCTTTTTCCAGCACTGCAACACAGTCATTAATTCTGTATTTTCCGCTTGGTTTAATTTCTTTTACTGTTCCGCTCACATTGTATGGAACCATTATTTTATGAAGAATTCTGTGTGTTTCCTGCACTGTGGCATAAACATCTCCCGCTTTCAGGCTATCTCCTGCTTTAGCGGTTACAGTCACATCCCATTCTTTTTCAATATCAAGGGATACAAGACCTATACCTTCAGGTATAAAATCCTTGTTCATGCTCTGAATTTTTTCAAGGGGTCTTTGAATACCATCAAAGATATTACCGATCATTCCCGGCCCCAAAGTTACGGACAAGGGAAGACCTGTTGAAAAAATCGGCTCTCCAGCTTTCAATCCTTCTGTTTCTTCATAAACCTGCACCGTAGCCACGCTGCCTTCGATTGAAACAACTTCTCCGATGAGCTTTTGCTTTCCTACAGTAACCATTTCATGAACCATAAATGAGCCCATGTTGAGACCTTTAACAACAGGTCCGTTTATTGAACTAACAATTCCCTGAATATTAGCCATTGTAATCACCTGCTTCCAAAGACTCAAATATTGTCTGCATGATGTAAGTTTTATTGTCTTCCAAAATTACATCAACAGATCTGTCCAGCTTTATGTTCTTTTCTGTTATTTCTGCAATAATTCCTCCCATAATATCTTCTGTAGTTTTGAAGATAATATTTCCGGAGTTATTTTTGCTGATTTCGCCTTTAATAAAATCGCCGTATTTTTCTTTATCCCTATTAGTTACATAAACAACCACATCATTACTTGCGTAGCTTTTTATATCTTCAGATAATCCGGATATTATTTTTGACAAGTATGATTTATATTCATTTGAAGCGATAAATTCTTTCAATGTATTCCTGAATTTATCCATGAACATATAATAGTATTTTTCTTTCAATACCATAATATCTTTTTTTATGATTACCTTTGATTTACTAATACTCTCAGCCCGCTTTATCTCAGCTCTTTTAAATGCTCTTTCCTCTATGTCCTTCGCTTCTTTATCTACATTGTTCTTTGATTTCTCAACCTTAACATCATATGTTGCTTCCAATTCTTTCAAATCCTCAGCCATATGAATATCCATAGATTGATTCAGAAGCTTATAAAAAAGTTTAATTTTATCTTCTATTGTAATCATATCCACCTCATATATGAATGCCAACTGAATCTCGTATATAATCTTTTATGGCATTATATTCTCTGATAGACCCGTGTCTGTCAGGAATCTCAATGATCAGAGGAGTTTTGGATTTCAGTTTGTATTCCAAGTACTCGTCTTTTATCATATCAACAATTTTTTCTGTAAGAATCAAGATACCTATGTCTTGATTCTTTACAGCTGTCTTCATTTCTTTTAATGCATTTTCCCTGTCATTGACGATTATACCGTCAATTCCTGCCAACCTCAGTCCTACCCAGGTATCCATGTTATCGCTTATTAAATAAGACCTCATATTGCTTCTCTTTTCATTATTATTAAACGAACAGAATCAGTATTGATATAATCATACCGTAAATTGATATACCTTCGGCCATACCAACAAAGATTAATGTTTTACCAAGTAAGGACGGATCTTCTGAAATTGCTCCTATTGCTGATGAACCAACAGAACCAACTGCCATACCAGTCGCTATTGTTGCAATACCTGTTGCTAATGCTGCTGAAAAATATTTAATACCTTCACCTATGGAAATTCCTGATGCAACTGCTGCTGTTTCTGCTGCTGCTGCTGTTTCTGCCATTACATTACCACCAAAAATTGTTGATATTATTGCTCCTGCCATTACGAGACCAAATGCTGAAGCTGTAGTTAAAATTGCTTTTTTAATATTTCCTTTTTTGTTGTTTTTCATTGCTTTAAATCCATAAACGATTGTTCCTATTGATATAGCTGCTGCTAATACTAAAGATATAATTTGCATAATTTTAAATTCTCCTTTAAATTTGTAATTTATTTATTAGTTTAATTTTATCGGTTTAAATGCAACTCCGCCGCCCTTGAAATATTTTCCGAACATTTCATAGTAATGCAGACGAAGACTTTGAATTAATACGACCAATCCTTCAAGCGAAAGAATCAGTATGTTTCCTACAACAAGAATCAGTATTTGAAGGAAGATATTAGGCATCATTTTTGAAATAACCATGAATGCCAAGAACAATCCGGCATGGTTCAATGCAAATGCGCCTACACGTACGAAGGATATAGAATTACTCAGTGTACCCAAAATAGTTTCTATTGCTTCGAATATGCTTTCGGTCAAATATTCACCCGGGCTTTCATGGAATAAAGGTCTGTGCCCTGTTACCAAGCTTGTAAGCGGCTGCTTCATTATAAGTACAGCTAAGCTTATCAAAAGTGTTGTAAGAGGAATGCTCATTGGTACATTGAATATTCCTGTTAATGCAACTATTGTCATAATAAAGCTTATAAAGAATATATAACCGAATATACCGTTCTTACCAAATATACCCTCTTCGATATCGCCTCTTTTCAGCGAATTAGCCATGCCTAACACATATGACACAGTAAGTGCCAAAATACCAAACAAAATACCTGCAGCCAAAATCATGGGTATGTTGTCGGGGCTTAGAGGACTTCCGTGCAGTATGCCAGGAATCCACGGAAGCTCGTGTTTTTCCAGACCAAACAAACTACCATATATGCATCCAAAAAACATTGAGCTTGCACCCAGTCTGATTGCAACACCGCTTGCCGCTTCCATTTTCTTTCTCAGCAGAAGACCTGCAAGCACATAAACCAATCCCTGTCCTATATCACCAAACATTATTCCAAATGCCAGACAGAAAGTGATTGCTAAAATAGGCGTAGGATCAATTTCGTCATAAGCCGGCAACCCGTACATATTAACTATCATTTCAAAAGGTTTTGAGAACCAGTTGTTTTTTAATTTTGTAGGTGCAATTACATCATCGCTGAATTCCTGAGGTGTCTTTGAAGAAATAAGATATTTGTCAGTAACACTTGCAATAGCCTTTTCAACCCCAGCCTTGTTCTTTTCTTCCACCCATACATCAAGGGCAAAAGCATTATTTCCAAAATCAGCTCGCTGCTCAAGCTCGGCAATTTTATCCTCCAACTTGAACACATTATAAATTTTGAATATAGTTTTCTTGTTGTCTTCCGTTTCAGCTTCTATTGAAGATGATAAAGAAGTTATATCCTTCTGCAGCTCGTCAATTTTAGCGTCTATCTTCACAAGCTTTTCAGAAGCGCTGCCTTCATATTCCTCAGGAATTACAAGCTCGCTCCAGTTCAAAGATTTTAAGAGATTATCTGTTTCTTCCTTGAATTGCTTAGGATAGATAATCATGTACAAATCCTCTGAAGATGACTTTATATTTCCTATTTTTAAAACAATAGCACTTAAATTTTCATAGTTTTTCTTCAGGCGTGATTTGTTTTCTGTCACAAATGACCCTATTTCATAATAGAAATAATTTAAATCGCCAATTTTATTGAAATCAATATCCTTGTCAGCGATGCTGTCAATCTTGCCTCTCAATTCTAAAAGCTCGCTTATTTGCTGCTTTTTATTGTTTATTTCCTTTACCCTTCCACCTATAGTAAGCTGGATTCTTGATAAATCTTTCTTTGCTTGTTCATAATCATAATTATTTTCAAGCAACAGTTTCTTATCTATTTTTAATTCCAGACCTAAGCCGCGGCTTAATTCTTCAACAGAGCTCAGGCAATCGCTGCAGCTGTTGTGAATATTGTTAGGATCTACAATATTGTAGATGGATGAACCGATTATTTCCGATTCGTATTGATGCACTGCCAGATAATTGTTATAGGCACTGCTGTTTTCCACGTTTAAATTTAAATGTGCATTTTCACAGAATATAAGTTCTTTTAATATTTGGTGCATATCATCAATTGAACCTATTATTTTTAAAAGAACCATTTTTTCAATAGCCAAAGCCTCCTCCCTACCTATATGTTAAATGCTAAATATTCTTTTAGCTTGTCTTTAGGAACATTGTACTGAATTCCCTCGGTTATTGATGTTAAATCATTTACTATTATGTCCAATAAATAAACAAATGATATAACTATGCCTACGTTGCGATATTTTTTAGTTTTGATATAATCAAACATATAATAATCTATTACAACGTTAATATCCATTTCGGCATCGTTTAAATTTTTGAAAAGGTCGTACTTCAGAAAATCCTGAACCATACCTTTAAATTCATCTATCGACTGAGAATAGCATAATTTTTTCAAATTACTATAGTCGATTTTTTTACCGCCTTCAAGGCTGTAAATAAATATTTCCTCAGATGATATGCTGTAATACTTTAAAGCTCTGAAAATCCATTGAATATTCAACAGATCTATCTTGAAACCTATTATTTCTTTGGCAGCGTTTCTATCTTCTTTGTCCAGCTTTTCAGCTCTGTCAAAAAGAAATCTGTAGTATGCCATATATAATTTCATTTCAATGTGAAAATCTCTTTTTAAAGCATCATCCTTGGTCAGATTGTTTAGGCCGCTGTAATAGACAGTGCCCTTGAGCTTCTTCGATAGCTGATCAATACTTGTGGCAGTCAGTAAATCGTCAAAATCTAAGGTTTCAAATAATTCCGAATGTATAAATCTGTCTTTTATACCATCCAGTGACTCTTCTCTTGATAATTTTCTGATAATTAAGCTTAAATCATTGATTTCTTCTTCCATTAAAAAAGTCTTCAGAAACTCTTTATAGTCACCGGAAAAATAATGGAGCAAATTTTCCACTTCAATCCGTCTGAATTTGCCTAATATTGTTTCAAGATTTACTCTTTGGCTTTCGCTGCTGTCAGCATCTTTAAACGCCTTTGCAAACTCCACATTGTTTTTTAAAAGATCGGCAAGCTGCTCAACAGAACTGCACTCAATGAACTTATTCCAATCGCCTTTGCTCAGAATGCGCCCTTTTTTCGTTGCAATCTTCGTATTTACAGCATAAAATGCCATGTTAGGGTTCATATTAACCCTCCAATACAAATAACTTGTTAAATATTTTTTGAATTAATTCAGTCTCTGCTTTTGAATAGTCTTTATCTATTGAAGCAGATATTTTTTGTATTTGTTCCTTGTGAGACTTTTCTGTCTCAATGATAAAAGCATCTGTTTCTTCGGATATGGTTTGCGCTTTGTTTTTTGCAGACGTAAGCTTTTCATCCCGATAGGCTGATATCATATTTTCGAAGTCCTGCCTTTTATTGAATAAGACTTGTTCATTCTTTGTCTTATTCTCAAAGGCCATAGTATCGATTTCTATAATTTGTTCAATTATATCTTTCAAATAGTCCTTCACTCCTTGTCTGTTTTTTTACATTACTTTTTATTATATCACTCTTTAAAAGTCAATTCAAATTATTAAAATGCGCAATTTGCGACAATTGAAGTTTTAATATGTTGAAAACCGTTTCGATTGTTTATTTGCTCCTCATATCTCTATATTGCTCACCTTTACTTTAGAATATACTTTTTCTGATATTTATACGCATTAAATTATTTTTGTTTATAATTATTATTTCCGACATACCTCTGCGTACAAAAAACTCCACGAAATTTCATGGAGTTTTTGTTTAATTTTTTAATCTCTTATAAATAGTTTATAATGTATTCGTTAAAAAATACCAAGTGCGAAGAAGTCGTCTATCTGACCCAGCAATACAAATGCTATTGCAATAGGAACGATGAACTTGAAGCAAATGTTCCAGAATGCATACGCCTTCATTTTCAGTCCGGAAGCCTCAATTTCTTCTTTAACCGTTTCAGTTTTAAGCACCCAACCAATCAGTACTGACATTAATATTGCACCAAGAGGCATAAATACACCCTCAGAAATCATGTCATAAAAGTCTAACCAGCAGTCAAATGCCATTCTTACTTCGCTCATTCCAAATATTGTTGCCGGAATATCTATTGTCGCACCGCCTGCAACACCTGCTCCAAGTCCGTCCAGGCATACAGGAATTCCAACTAAAAATATTATTGCTCCCACAATAAGGGTATGCTTTTTACGATTTGGAACCGCACCTTTTTGAACATCTCTGTCAATAAAGAAAGCAGTACAAACCTCAAGGAGAGAAATAGCTGAAGTAATAGCTGCAATAAACACAAGGAAGTAAAACATAAATCCGAACAGATTTCCTATTAATCCGCCCATTCCTACGCTGAATACCTGATGCAGTGTAACGAACAGAAGTCCAGGGCCTGCTCCGAATGAAATACCCTCAACACCCTGTGACATAAATGCACCAACAGCAGGCATTACTGCAAGCCCTGCACACAATGCAAAAATTGTATCGGCAACTGGTATGATGATTGCATTTTTCTCAAGATCCTCGCTCTTGCTGAGGTAGGAGCCGTATGTAATCATACATCCCATACCAAGTGAAAGTGAGAAGAACATCTGTCCGGCAGCAGTTTTCAGAACCTTCATGAAGCCTATTTCGCTGAATGCCGCAAAGTTCGGCGCAAACATGAATGCAACACCTGTAGAAGCTCCTTCCAATGTAAGGCTTCTGATTATAACTATTGCAAGCATTCCAAATAATGCCGGCATTGCAACTTTTGTAAACTTTTCAATACCGCTTGAAATTCCGCCCATAACTATAACAATTGTGAGAACCATGAAAATCCCATGGAACACTAGGTTCATTCCGCCGTTAACAATAAATGACCCAAAAAACGCACCGCTTCCCATTCCTCCGAAACCGGAGCCCTTGCTGAAGATTTCCATAAGGAATCCAAATGCATAGCGCAGTGTGTAACCGCCTAATACACTGTAAAATGATAGAATTAAAAATCCCGAAAGAAAACCTAACCATCCTACCCAAGCAAATTTCTTGCTTAAAAGCCTGTAAGTGCCTATAACACCCAAGCCTGTTTTGCGGCCTAACGCTAACTCTCCCATCATAATTGCAACACCTACAAAAGCAACCAATACCAGGTACACAAGGAGGAAAGCGAAGCCTCCGCTTGCTCCCATCTTATACGGGAAGCCCCAAATGTTACCCAATCCGACTGCTGATCCTACTGCTGCCATTAAGAAACCAAAATTGCTGCCCCATTGACCTCTGTTGTTTGTTTCTTTTTCCATCATTACACCTACCCTTCGATTAATAAAATAAAATGCCTTAATAATTTTGGACAATACGTCAAACCCATAAGTCCGAAACACTTTATAAACTTATTTATGCAAACGTAATCCCACATATTATTGTAATACATAAATTTAGCTTTGTAAACAAGAAAATTCTTAAGTTTGTATAATTAATTATTTAACAATCTATTGAAATTTCAACATTGAAGCAGTATGCCCTTGTTTTTGCTTATATAATGTGTTAATAATTAATATTTGTCAAACCGCATTTTATGATAAAAAAAGAAAGATTTTAAGTAAAAAACTTAAAATCTTTAACCTTGTTGTGTTGTAAAATATTTATTTATCGCTTATAGAAAGCAACAGGTTGAGAGCAATGCCCACAATTGCCGCTGTGGCTATAGCCGGTATTTCTATACCGAACATGGGAATCATTCCTCCATCAAAGCCGAAGCTTCCACCAAGTCCGACTATCAATATCACAGCTATTACTGCAAGATTTTTTGAGCTGAACATATCAACTTTCTTATCCATCATTATTGTGATGCCCTGTGCAGCTATTACGCCGAACAGATAAATTGACAATCCTCCGATAACACACGTAGGTATTGAATATATTACATTAATCAAAGGCGTGAAACATGATATAACCATCGTAAATACGGCAGCGAGCATGAGAACATGGACGGAGAAATTCTTGGATATAGCCATTGCACTTATATTTTCGCCATAATTTGTTCCCGCAGGTCCGCCTATAAATCCCGATATGATGTCACCTATTCCGTCACCGATCAAATTCAGACCCAGCTTGTTTTCTATATCATATTTCTTGTTTACGCCTTTTTTTCTTGCAAGGTCATTTACATAAATATCTAACTGGTACACGTGAGCTGTGGATTCCGGTATCGTTGCTATTGCAATGGGCATTATTGCTACCACGGCTGTAACTGACGGCTTTGGAAATGCAAATGTCGG
>DAMAEI010000052.1:0-6180 GCA_031997345.1 Sedimentibacter sp.
GAGTATTTTTATTTTACATCAGTTTGGAGGTTTACACAATCTTTGAAGATGACCCGCTTGATTGTCTTCCTGCTTTATCGCTTTCTATAATACAACTCCCCGCTGTTACTATAAACAACGGGGAGTTATGTTATTTATTCCTTATTATTTTTATTTCCTTTGAGGCCTTGTTCAGAACCTCATTTCCGTTCTCGGTAACGGCAACTATATTTTCAATTCTCATACCGAACTTCCCGGCCATGTAAATTCCCGGCTCAATGCTGAAAACCATACCTCTTTCCAGTTTTCTCTTATTGCTTGCCTTTATGTCCGGAGCTTCATGCACAGAGTATCCTATGCCGTGTCCAAGCCTTGTCGGAAAGTATTTGCCGTATCCGGCATTTTCTATTATTTCTCTTGCGGCCTTGTCAACATCAGGTATATATGCGCCCTCAACAGCCGCTCTTTCACCCGCCTCCTGAGATGCAAGTATTATTTCATAAACCTTTTTTTCTTCCTCTGATATATCTCCAACAAACACCGTTCTGGACATGTCCGCACACATATCGTTGTACTTGCAGCCCCAGTCGAGAACTATTACGTCCTTTTCCTGAATCACTCTCTGATCGGAGTTATAATGAGGATATGATGAATTAGGCCCTGAGCAAACCATGGTAAAGCCTTCATCGGCACCCTTTTCTTTGAATATTTCATTCATTTTTCTAGCGATATCTGCTTCCTTGATACCCGGTCTTATAAACTTCAAAAGCTCCTCGTAGGATTCATCCGTGATACGAGCCGCAGTTCTGAGGTTTTCCAGCTCTTCCTCATCCTTTATCAGTCTCATTTCTTCGAGGATTGTCTTTCCGCTTACAAAATGCACATCAACAGCTTCCATTATCTGAAGAATCAGGAATGCTCTCTCTGTCGAGTTAACACCTATTGTTTTTCCTATTAAGCCATTTTCCTCAAAGGCCTTCTTTACGGTATCCGTAAAGACATCGCCGTCAAACCATCCATAAACATTTATATCCGGTCCAAGCACGTCCTGTATTTCATCAACTGTCAGCAAGTTGCAGATGTAAAAATATGTACCGTCATTCTTGATTATAAGTGCCTGAAATCTCTCACAAATGTGAGTATTGTGTCCTAAGATAAACTCCATTTCCTCAGAGGGAGCAATCAATATGGCATCCATATCTTTATCCTTGAGGATTTTAACCAGCCTGTCAAAATATCTTTTTCTCATTATTACCTCCTTAATAATTTAAGCGTTGCCGCCATTGTTTCCTTTCTTGTCATTATACCACTGATGGCTCCAAAAGTAAATTTCCTGTTTTGAATCTGTTTAGATTAAGCATACTTACATCTATTGAAGGTTTTTCGCCCAGTATCATTTCGGACATTACTATCCCTGTAACAGGTCCGAACATAAATCCATGTCCGCTGTAGCCTGCAGCAAGATAAAAACCTTCAACATTTTCAGCCTTGTCATATATGGGTTGCTTATCGGGAGTCATATTGTAAAGTCCTGCCCACTGCCTAACCATCCTCAGTTTTGAAATTGGAGGAAGCACCATGTCGATTGTCTTAGCCATTTCTTCAATAAAGTGCCAGCTTGATGTCACCCTCAAATCCCTGGGCTCATTTGCATCTCCTCTTCCCATTATAAATGAACCCTCGGGAGACTGCTGAACATAAAAATTCAGCCCGAAAGACATAACCATTGGATCCTGCATAGGCTCAACCGGCTCGGTAACAAGTATCTGGTGCCTCTCAGAATACACCGGAATATCCATGCCTATCATATCACATAAATTCTTAGCATAGGCGTTTGCTGCATTGACCACAATATTCGTAGAAATAAATCCCTTTGTCGTTTCTACTCCTGTGATTTTTCCGCTTTCAACCTTAAACCCCACAGCTTCCGTGAATGTATTGAATTCAACACCTAACCTTTTTGCAGCCTTGTAGTATGCATCTGTGGTCTTGAAGGGATTGAGAAAACCGTCCTTGCCGCAAAACGCCGCTCCTTTGAGTACATCCGTATTAAGGTGAGGAACTATTTCACGAGCTTCATCCAGTGTAAGCAGCCTTGAAGGAACTCCGCAGGCGTGCTGAACCTCAATATTCCTTTTAAACTGCTCCACCTCTTTTTCTGTATCAGCAACCAGCAGGTATCCGCTCTGTTTAAAATCAACATCCCTGTCATACTCTAATATTTCATTGGCATTTTCAAAAAATTCTATACTTTTTTTTGCGATTTTGCAGTTCATTTCAGTTCCCCACTGCATTCTCACTCCGGCTCCGCATCTGCCTGTTGATCCGCTGCAAATATAATTTTTTTCGAGCACGACAATATTTTTTACGCCTTTTTTGGCAAGGTTGTATGCAATTGAGCAGCCTGATATTCCTCCGCCTATAATTACAACTTCAGCACTATTCCTCATGCTTTCTGCCCTCCTCAGCAATCAATCCCAACTTTACACCCACTACGGGAGGTCTTGTAGTCTGAAACTTTATATCTTTTAAATTCTGACCTGTTGCAATTGCTATTTCTCTCATAATCATCTGTCCGCATGTTTTCCCCTGACACGGGCCCATGCCTGACCTTGTAATTCGTTTTATTTCATCATATGTTACATAACCTTCTGCAATGAGTTCCCTGATTTGTTTCAGAGTAACGTCAGAGCATCTGCATATAATAGTATTCTCGTCCATTTATGCCTCCACCTTTATATTTCTTAAATCGTACAGATATTTCCTTTCTGCTTCTATCGTAATAACAGGTGTTCTGTCAAAGGATTTCGGATTCAGAACATTTACCACCTTCACATCTGCAATGTGTCTGCCTTCTCTGTCCAGCCCTTTAACCACGTCTCCCGCCTTCGGAAGCGGAATAAATTCATAGGGTATTCTTATCTGAATGTCTTCCTCCGACTTTGAACCGTCAACAATCATTATTGCAAGACCGGGACATTTGCTCAGGCATATGGCGCAACCTGTGCAGTTATCTGAATTTAAGGCAGGAATATTGTTTATATCCTCACCCACCTTTATAGCGTCGAACCTGCATGCCGTCTGGCACGGATTGCACGGTATCTCCTTGTAGCATTCAACAACCGCCACGGGACCTTTATTTATTCTTTCTATAGGAGGAAATTTCTCCATTATCATTTCCTTGCTGGGTATTCCGGTTTTCTCAAACATGGCAACCTCCTGCTGCAACAATCTGCTCTATTCCGGCAAGTATATGCTTGCCCACAGGACCTGAACGCAAATCGTCAAGCTGTTTAACATAGTCATCTTTTCTTTCTTCAAAATTATCAGGAACATATCCAATTTTAGCAGCGGCACAAATGCCTGCCAGGTATCCTTCAACCATGGCTGCGCTTGCTTCTTCGACTCCCGTCGAATCTCCCGCTGCAAATACATTTTCAACTGTTGTCTCGTAATTTTCATTTCTTACCGGAACAAACCCGCTTAGCTGAGGAATATATTTCATTTCGCAGCCCCTCATTGCAAGAAGCTCATTCAGAGGTGTAAGTCCTACAGATATACACATTACATCCACGTCAAATTCCCTATCGGTTCCTTCAATAGGCTTAAATCTTTCGTCAACCTGGCATATAACAGCCTTTTCCAGGCAGCTTTCGCCAACAGCCTCTTTAACTGTGTGAGATGTTAAAATAGGCACACCCATTCTTCTTATTTTTGAAGCATGAACGAGGTATCCTCCTATTCTTGGAGCGGCATCAAGTATAGCAGCCACTTCCACACCGGCTTGCATGAGCTGGTAGCTAACAATTAGCCCTATATTTCCTGCCCCAACCATAAGAACCCTGTTGCCGGGCTTAACACCATGAACATTCATCAATGTCTGCACCGCACCTGCTCCGTAGATGCCGGGCAAGTCGTTGTTAGGAAATGCCAATGCCTTTTCAAATGCTCCCGTGGCAACAATCACTGCCTTGGGCTTAATTTTGTAATAGTTATCTTCTTTGTGAAGAACAGAAATAACCCCGTCTTCAAACATTCCCACTACCGTGGTTTCTGTAAGTATTTCAACCTTTTCCTTGTAGCTCTCCAACTTATCAAGTAGAATTTCGGTAATATCAATCCCTCTTGTGGATGCATATTGCTTTTCCGAGCCGAAAAACATATGAGTTTGTTTTACAAGCTGCCCACCCAATGTTTTATTTCTTTCAATTACCAAAACCTGCGCCCCGCTTTCTGCTGCACTTACGGCTGCACACAGCCCTGCAGGACCTCCGCCTATAATAACCAGTTCTGCTTCTCTCATATTATCACACCCTTGCCTTCCTGAGTTTCTACTACCATTCCTTCTTCAAGGTCTGTTACACAGGTCTTCACATTTGCAACTCCATTTACAGTCATCAGACACGATGAGCAGTTACCTATGGCGCAGTAAAAGCCTCTTGGTCTGTGAAGAAACAGGCTTCTGCCCAGCACCTTGACTCCTGCAGCATGCAAGGCAGCTGCAATCGTTTCGCCTCTATATCCTTCTACCTCTTCGCCATTAAATGTAAAGCTGATTTTTGTATCCTTATTGAAATCGAGAATAGGATGATTTTCAATTCTCATATTTGTCTCCCCTTTTTAAATTTTATACTACGATTTAAGCAATAATCGTGCCAATTATAAATATCTGCTGCGCCACCTCTTTTTCCCCAAAAAATCACTTGACAAATAATATACTATCTTCGCATGTCGATTTTCTGACTTAATGTCAGCTTTATGTCGTGTCAGTTTTATAACATCAGGGACAAATATTTCTCCAAATCCAAATTTTCTTGCATTTTATATACCATGTGGTATAATTTATTGAATATTTACTATTGGTTTTATTTTGGAGGATACAATGAAAATTATTATAGTTGGTGGAGGTAAGGTAGGCTATACCCTAGCTCAGCAGCTTTCCACCGAGGAGCATGATATAATATTAATTGACAGCAATGCAGACGTATTGAATCATGCCGATGAAACACTTGATATAATGTGTATAAGAGGAAACGGAGCAAGTGTGGAAATTTTAAAGGAAGCAAATATAAGTGAAGCGGATTTATTGATTGCAGTAACCGATGGTGACGAGCTTAATATGATATGCTGCGTAATCGGAAAGAAATTAGGTGCAAAACATACCGTTGCCCGTATAAGAAATACAGATTATTCGAATGAACATAAAATGCTCAAATCTGAGCTTGAGTTAGATATGGTAATTAACCCGGAAATGGATGCAGCGGCTGAAATAGCACGCATGGTACACTTTCCTTCAGCTACAAACGTGGAGACATTTGCAGGCAATATGCTTGACATGGTTGAATTTCGTGTACTTGAAGCAGACCCCATAATAGGTATAAGGCTGATAGAACTCACAAATAAACTTCCTTCCAAGGTTCTTTTTTGTGCGGTTAGAAGAAATGACGAAATAGTAATTCCAAAGGGAAATTTTACTTTCTCTCATGATGATATTGTCTATGTAATAGGAGAAAAAAAAGATTTATCAAAGTTTTTTAATTTCTTGGGGCGCAGTTCTCTTAAGGTTAAAAATATTACTATTATCGGCGGAAGCAGAATAGCCATTTATCTGACATGGCTGTTAGACGACCTTGGCATGAACGTAAAAATTATTGAATTAAACAAAGACCGGTGTGTGCTGCTGAGCGAAATACTTCCAAGCGCATTAATTATCTCCGGAGACGGCACCGACCAAGAGGTTTTGGATAATGAAAATATACAGATAGCTGATGCGACAATTGCCCTTACAAACATGGATGAAGAAAATCTTATTTCTTCGCTGTATGCACATCAATGCGGAGTACCGAAGGTAATATTAAAAATAAACCGCCACAATTATATTCCTATATTTAAAAAGCTTGGACTCGACAGTATTATTAGCCCTAAGCTCACAACCGCAAGCAGTATTTTAAGATACGTCCGGGCATTGGATAATTCACAGGGAATCGCGGTTGAAAAGCTATATAAGATTTTGGACGATGAAGCAGAGGTTGCCGAATTTACCGCAAAGGATTCTCCTTATCTGCTCAATATCAAACTTAAGGATTTGAATTTGAAAAAAGATATTTTGATTGCCGCACTGGTTAGAAATAAAAAAATCATAATACCTTACGGAAATGACTGCATAAAAGAGGGCGACAAAGTAATTGTGGTAACAAAGAC
>DAMAEI010000052.1:6190-13571 GCA_031997345.1 Sedimentibacter sp.
AACGAAATATTAGAGGTTTAACGGAGGATATAAAGTGAATATCAGAGTAGTGCTTAAGATATTGGGGATTGTATTATTTTGGGAATCAATACTTATGCTGCCTTCTCTAATTATTGCTATTGCTGATAAAAGCTACGAAGTAAATGCTTTTGTCATTTCAATAATAATATGCGGAATTATTGGTTTTGTACTCAAAAGGATAAAAATAGATAAAAACGAAATGCGAAAAAGAGAAGGATTTGCGGCTGTTGCCATCTGCTGGCTTGTAATGTCTGCGATAGGTGCTATTCCTTTTTATTTGAGTGGCGCTATTCCTTCCTACATTGATGCATTGTTTGAGACAGTTTCAGGGTTTACAACAACAGGCTCAACCATAATCAAAGATGTGGATGCAATACCGAGAGGTCTGTTGTTCTGGAGAAGCTTCACTCACTGGATAGGAGGAATGGGCTTTCTCGTTTTCACAATGGCACTTGCCCCGTTGATAGGTGGACGCTCAGTTTTTTTAATGCGTGCCGAAAGCCCCGGCCCTACATTTGGCAAGCTTGTTCCGAAACTTTCTGAATCTTCCAAGATACTATACATTATTTACGGCGGTATGACCGCAGTATTGATAGTTCTGTTAATTGCGGCAGGTATGCCCATATTTGACTCGTTTATACATGCATTTGGAACCGCCGGTACAGGAGGATTTTCCAATAAAGCATTGAGCATAGGATATTACGGCAACCCATGGATTGATTGGATAATAGCAATAGGTATGCTGTTATTCGGTATTAACTTCACCCTGTATTACTTAATTTTTATAAAAGGTGATTTCAGAAGCATATTAAAAAATGAAGAGTTCAAATTATATTTAGGATATGTATCAGCGGGAGTGCTTCTTGTATTTCTCAACTCCCTTCATAGCTTCAACAATAATTATTCGGAGGCTTTAAGGCATTCCGCATTTACCGTATCCTCATTAGTATCAACCACCGGTTATGCAACCGTTGATTACAATACCTGGCCTATGTTTTCAAAATCAATTCTGCTTACGCTGATGCTGTTCGGTTCATGCGCCGGGTCCACAGCAGGAGGTATAAAGTCCATAAGGATTTTAGCTTTATTTAAGTCGTTGCTGTATGAAATCAGGCGTACCATACATCCGAATTCCATTCAGACAATAAAAATAGACGGAAAATCACTGGACAACGATACGTTGAAAAGCATTTTAATCTTCTTTTTCGCTTATATAATTATAATAATCTTTGCTGTTATTTTAGTTTCACTGGATAATTTAGATTTCATGACATCATTTTCTGCGGTAATAGCAACCATCAGCAACATTGGTCCGGGCTTTGAAGCAGTTGGCCCTATGGGAAGTTTTGCAGACTTTTCCGCCCTGAGCAAAATTGTATTTACAGCATGCATGATAATAGGAAGACTGGAAGTATTGCCAGTGCTTGTGTTGTTTGCACCTTCTACATATAAAAGGCACTAAGTGCTTCAGCTAAAACTCCCCGTTTCTCTAACGCAGAGAAACGGGGAGTTTTTATTTCATTTCCATTATTCTGTAAATTTCATTCATGTCAACAGATTTTCTGAATGAATCTGCCAAAATATCATATTGCTGCTCCTTGTACCTGGCAAAATCAAATTCCTCTGTTTCTTCAATTTGCACACCCTTGTAATCAGCCAATATTTTAACGATTGCTCCCGCTACCTTCATATTGTCAAATATTCCATGGACGTAGCTCCCGGCCACGTTATCGCATACGCACCCATCCTGATTAACTTCAAGTTTGCTGAGAGGAAATCCATCAATTGTTTCTGAAACTCCCATGTGAATTTCGTATCCCTTGATTTCCAAGCCCGAAAGCATTCTGTAGAATCCATCTATATCATTTATTTTTCCTGTTGTCTGCCTTGTTGTCTTTTCTCTTGAAAAGTTCGTAATAGTCTTAAGCAATCCAAGTCCTTTGATGCTGCCGCCTCCTTCTGCATTTTCAGGGTCATTTATAACCTCTCCCAGCATTTGATAGCCGCCGCATACACCGAACAGAGCCTTTCCTTCCTTGGAATGCCTTATTATTTTTACCTCAAGACCCGATTGTCTCAACCATTTTAAATCTTCAATTGTATTTTTTGTGCCAGGTATAATAATCATATCAGGATTTCCAAGTTCCTTTGTGTTGGAAACATATCTTAATGAAACGCCGTTTATCAGAGAAAACACATTGAAATCTGTAAAATTCGAAATCCTCGGCAGCCTTATGACAGCAATATCAATGAGACTTCGCCCGCTTGTATTTCCCAGTCTCTCCGAAAGGCTGTCCTCATCATCAATATCAACATTCAGGTATGGAACAACTCCAAGAACAGGAACACCGGTTATGTCTCTGAGCATATGAAGACCCGTGGTCAACAAGTTCACATCTCCTCTGAATTTATTTATAATAAAGCCTTTTACTCTTGATTTTTCCTCTTTATCAAACAGGAGCATGGTTCCTGCAAGGGATGCAAATACCCCTCCTCTGTCAATATCACCAACTATAATAACAGGAGCATCGGCAATTTTTGCCATGCCCATGTTTACAATATCCTGCTCCTTCAGATTTATTTCCGTAGGACTTCCGGCCCCTTCAATTACTATTATGTCATACTCCTGAGCAAGGGAGTCAAATGCTTTTTTCACATGAGGAACCATGTCCTGCTTGTAAGAATAATATTCTCCCGCAGTCATGTCCCTGAACACTTTCCCGTTCAGCACAACCTGCGAGCCTTTTTCGCCTGTAGGCTTTAGCAGTATGGGATTCATTCTCACATCCGGTTCAATGCCAGCGGCCTCCGCCTGCATTACCTGAGCTCTTCCCATTTCCAACCCTTCCTTTGTGATATATGAATTCAGTGCCATATTCTGTGACTTAAAAGGCGCTGTCCTGTAGCCGTCCTGTTTGAATATCCTGCACAGTGCAGCCGCAGTAAGGCTCTTTCCTGCATTGGATGTTGTTCCCTGAACCATAATTACCTTTGCCATGTAAATTCCTCCCTAATGTTGCTTATGTAATCCACAGGGCCTTTTTCATGCTTGCCAGTAATGCTGCTTGTCTGATGATCCGACACTATGGTTAATGCTGTATTTTCAATATTTTCATATATGATTTTCAAAAATTCTTCGTCTATTTTTTCAATAAATTTTATTTTTTCCTGTAAATTCATCCTGTGAGCTGACTCATCGGCACCGTTGATATGAGCAATCACTGCATCATTTTCCTTAAGCTCATCCAGCACAGCTTTCGCTTTCTCCCTCAAATCACTATCTACATCTCCGGTGGCATTTTTAAGAGCAGGAACATTCATTCCCATAGCCTTAGCAATACCTCTCATTATTTCCGCACCACAAATACATGAGCATGTCCTGCCATAAAGATTGAAAAATGACGGAAGAAAAGATTTTTCCGCAACTCCCCAAGGATAGAACATATACTGTCTGCCCCTTATGATAAACCTGTTTGCTTCAATAAATTCATTTAATATCTCAATTTTTCCCACATCTCTGAAAAGCTCAGAGATATTTATGCCTATATTTTCATGTGGAGCTACATCTCCAAGCAGCTGTATTTCTTTGCTCCGCTTCACAATCATAAGACTGCGATAATCTGTCAAATGGTAAAATTTCATCCCATCAGGCACAGTGATCTTATTTGAAATTTCATCTATTTCCTCAGAAGCAAGCCCTCTTCCGTTGAAGGACTCCAGCCTGTTTTCATCCGCGCTTATAAGATTGCATCTCAGCACAACCTCATCATCCTCCACATTTATCCCCGATGCCAGTGCCTCTAAATACGCTCTGTTTCTTGGTATAATGCTCGAATCCACTCCAAGCACTGACAGTATACAGCTGAGGCTGTCAGGCTCCCTGCCCTCAACACAGTAGCTGGCCTTTTTGTGAATGCCTTTTTTTACAATGCTGTCAATTGTAGGCGTGCATGCATATTCCAAGGGGGTCATTCCATGGAGTACGTCAGTTTTTTCTTCACTGACCCCGTCTAATATAATTAATACCGACTTCATTTTATACCTGCTATCTCTCTTAATTCCATGATGAGAAGCTTGTTTTCTTCATAGGTTTTCACTGCGATTCTGTAATAGCTTGAATCTAAACCTTTATAGTTTGAACAGCTTCTGATAAGTATTCCTCTTTTCAGCAGCTCCTCCTTCAAATCAATGTCTCCAAAAGTATCAGTAATACTGAAAAGTATGTAATTCGCATTGGAGCTGTATGTTTTTACTCCTATGGCATTCAGTTCATCAAACAAATATCTTCTTTGAGCGCTGACATATTCAACAGTTTTTTCAACATATCCCACTTCAGACAGCGCTGCTGTCCCTGCTGCCTGCGCAATAGATGACACATTCCACGGAGGTCCACATACGTTCAGACCTTCAATAACTCTTTCGTTGGATGACATGCAATATCCAAGCCGCATGCCTGGTATGGCATATATCTTTGTAAATGCTTTCAATATAATCAGATTATCATATTTATGAAGGAGACCCGTCATACTGTACAGTTCTTTGTGCGCCGAAAAATCCAGAAAACATTCATCAATAACCACAAATATTCCCTTTTCCTTGCAGGCACATATTATTTTTTCCATCGTTGCTCTTTCAATGAGCTGACCTGTAGGATTGTTAGGATTGCACAAAAAAATAATATCTATACCCTCTTGAATTTTATTAAATAAATCATCCTGTATTTTAAAATCATTTTCTTCTTTCAGACAATAATAATCAACATCTGCTCCTGCTGCCACCATAGCATTTTCATATTCGCTGAACGCAGGTGCTGTAACAAGCCCCCTGGACGGTCTTAAAAAAAATGTAATTCTGAATATTGCCTCCGCTGCCCCGTTAGACGGAAAAATCCAGTTTTCCGGAATATTTTCAAAAACAGATATGCTTTTTTTGAGCTCTCTAGAATTTATATCAGGATATCTGCTTGATTGTCCTATTGAATTAATTGCTGCATCTTTAACTGAATCCGGAATACCCAGCGGGTTTATATTTGATGAAAAATCAAGTATATTATCCTTTCCTATCCCGGCCTTTTCAGAAGCAGTATATATGTCCGCACCGTGTATATCTGTTGACATTTGCACTCCTTAACTTATCTTACAATTATTTTTATTACTATTCCGATAAATAAACAAAGCATGGATGCAGCATACATAAGCCTGTTAACTCTCCTTATATCCTCTGCTTCAACCTCCCTGTCAGGGTCTCCGATGGATGGCTTTGGAACAAGCACTCCTCCATAATAATTGTCCCCGCCAAGCATGATGTTAAGTGCCCCGGCAGAAACAGATTCCGTATGAGCCGAGTTAGGGCTTTTGTGATTGTATCTGTCACGCCTGTAAATTTCAAAAGCTTTTCTGTAATCCATATTTAACATGAAGGCAGCGGCCACCATAATATACGCGGACAGCCTTGCGGGAATATAATTGGCAACATCATCGGCTATTGCCGAAAACCTGCCCATATTTATATACCTTTTATTTTTATACCCCACCATTGAATCCAGAGTGTTGACAGCCTTGTACATAAAACCAAGGGGTGCTCCCCCAATGAGAATATAAAGTATCGGGGCTATAACCCCATCAGATGTATTCTCCGCCACTGTTTCAACTGCCGCCCTGGCAACAGCACCCTCATCTAATTTATCAACATCACGTCCCACAATGTAGGACAGGTTTTTTCTTGCTTCCTGCAAATTGTTGTTTTTTAGGGATGAATATACCTTCATGCTTTCGTCCTTCAGGCTCTTTGTGGCTAAAATATAATAGCACATTATACTTTCTGCAATTAATGCTAGGGTACCGCTTATCCTTGAAGCAATAAGCAATATAGCAAGCGACACCATAAAGGATGCAACGACCACTGAAAACCACAAAATCTTGCCGGCTTTTCTCTCATCCTCTTCGTTTCTGCAGCCCATTCTCAATTTTCTCTCCATAAAAGAGATAAAATTTCCTATAAGTCTCACGGGATGGGGAAACCCCTGCGGATCTCCTATAATCATATCAATTCCGTAACCTAATATCAGAGGCAGCATGATTCTTCTCCGTAACATATGCATTTTTCAATGAAGTTTTCAGCAAATTTAATATTCCCCAGCAAATTTATGTGTGGGTAACCCATAAACTTTGTTTCATCTGCAATTATACAGCTGCGTGAAGATTCAGAACCGGGTTTCTCGGCAATAAAAGAATCTCCCAAATTAGTGCTGTTGCTGTAGTGGAACTCATGTCCGCAGATAGATTCACCTTTTCCGCACATTAAATTATCTGTCTTTGCAGTCAGTCTTACATATCCGAAATTATTAAGCCTTTTTGTCATGAAGCTCTCGCCATGCTCAACGCCTGTAAGTTCATAAACCATTTCACCATCCCTGAAGCCTGCAAGCAGGTACATGTAGCCTCCACACTCGGCATATACGGGCATACCGGCATCTGCCTTTTCTTTTATATCCTCAAGAAGTGATTTGTTTTCAGAAAGCTTTTCCATGTACAGCTCGGGATATCCTCCTCCTATGTACAAGCCGCAGACATCAGGAAGCTTTTTATCCCTTATAGGGCTGAAGCTTATGAGTTCTGCTCCCATTTGTTCCAATAAGTCAAGACTGTCCTGATAATAAAAGCAAAATGCTTCGTCCTTTGCGACGGCAATTTTAGTTTTCCCTATGTGTTTGATAATAGGCTCATGATATTCAAGATAATCCGCTTCAGAGGCCAGCTTATACAATCCTCCAATGTCGATTGTTTTAGCGGCAGTTTTTCCGAGAATTGTTACTTTATGCTCCAAGTCCTCAATTTCCTCTGCCGTAATCAAGCCTAAATGCCTGCTTTTCAGTATACACTCTTCAAGGTGAGGCATATGTCCGTACACCTTAACATCTGTGTTTTCTTCAATTATATTTTTATAATACCCATACATGTGTTCCGAAACATTGTTTAAAATAACGCCTCTTATATTGCTGTTCTCTCTGAAATTCCTGAACCCCTCAATAACCGCACATACGGAAACAGCCATTCCTTTGCAGTCCAGAACTAGGACGACAGGGCAGCCAAGAAGTCCTGCAAGCTCATAAGAGCTGGATAATGTTCCGGAACCAATTCCGTCATAATATCCCATGACTCCTTCAATTATTGAAATATCAGCATCCTTGCTGTTTTTTCCTATTATGTACCTACAGTTGTTGTCCCCCAGCATAAATTTATCCAGATTTCTTGATGGTACCTTTATAACCTTTCTGTGGAACATTGGGTCAATATAGTCCGGTCCCGCCTTGTATGCGGCTGTATTGTATTTTTTATCCGCAAATGCCATAAGAATCGCC
>DAMAEI010000052.1:13581-20334 GCA_031997345.1 Sedimentibacter sp.
TATTGAAGCCTCCACTATGGGAGGCTTTTGCACAATTAAATCAGACAGTCCTCCCGACAGTCCTATATGAAAAACTGGCAGGTTTCCTGACTTTCGGATCATCTAAAACTCGCCTTCCCATTTTCACAGTGGCCATGAGCTTTATCACCTTTCACAGTAGCGGGGGCTGTAACAGTTTTTACTGTTTTCCCTATTAAAACAATTGTTACCAAGTCTATATTTAAGATAATTCATTATATCGGAACCATAGTTGAATGTCAATTAAAGGTCATACATTTTTGTAATTATTGGGCTAAGCCTTTCATAAGCTTATATTAGAAAAGAAACCCGGAGGTAATGATGGAAAAAATTTTTAAAAGAGTGAACATAGTATTCTCATTAGCATTGGCGTTCGTAATGCTACTGTCACTATTTTCATATATGAGCAAGACCACAGAGACAATTGATGCAACTGGAAAAGAACAGGTCAAAAAAATAAAAATACTCATAGACCCCGGGCATGGAGGCATGGATCAGGGTGCAAGCGGCGATGTTGGAATAGGAGAAGCTCCCATCAACCTTGCGATTTCGGAAAAACTCATGAGATTTCTTGAAGGAAGCGGATTTGATGTGGAAATGACACGCTACAAGGATGAAGGGCTGTACTCCTTGAAATCTAAAACCATACGGGCAAAGAAAAATGAAGATTTGACAAACAGAGTAAATATGATTAACAATTCCAATGCAGATTTGGTTGTTTCAATCCATCTTAATTCATTTCCGCAAAAGCAATATTACGGCGCTCATGTGTTTTACCAAAACAACAATGCCAACGGCAAAATTGCCGCAGATATATTACAGGAATCTCTAAAAAGCATATTGGATGAAAGTAATAAAAGAGTTCCCCAGGTAAAAAAGGATATAAAAATTATGGATGATACCAAGGCAGACGTAGTTCTTATCGAATGCGGATTTTTATCCAATAACGAAGAGGAAAAAAAGCTGATATCTGATGAATATCAGGAAAAAACGGCATGGGCAATATATGCCGGATTACTTAAATACTTCAGCCTCTATTAAACATAATTATAAATTTATGCTAAACTTCGACAAATTTTATGTTAATTTTGATATTATTTACAATTTTTTAAAAATATAATACAATCTTCTATATTTCTGTTGAAATTCCAAAAATCTTATATTATAATCATATTAGTAAAAGATTTGGAGGACTAGCATGGAATTTGAAGAAATTGAATATTTTTTAGCCAATATCAAATCTGTTATATCATGTAAAATTATTACTGATTCAAACAATACTATTACCGAAATACACGTCCTTTCTGACAGCAGCCGCCATTCGAAGCAAATAGTGAGAGATATACGAACAGCTTTATTATCTCACTTTAACATAGACATTGATTATAAAGTAATAAGCGTGGCTCAAATTAACAAAAATATTTCCATTAATTCCGACTTCAGACTGTTTTATGCAGGATATACAAATGAAATAACTTCAGACAGAATTAAAATAAGCACAAAGCTTACATGGGATGAAAAAGAATATGTTGGAGAAGCAGAAGGAATAAAATCCGAAAAAAACACTCTTGTTATTGCTGCCAACTCTACTCTTAATGCCATTAAAAAAGCTGTTGATCTTGATTGCTTCATTGTTGATGATATTCAATCCGCCCATGTGGCCGGCAAGGATGTAATGCTTTCTGCGGTAACATATATCGACCGTGGCCGTGAGAACATGCTCATAGGCTCGGCAGTGCTCCAAAGCAATAAAATTGATTCAACTATTAAAGCAACACTTAACGCCATAAACAGAAAAATCTGTTTATTTATAAAAGAATGACGGGGCTGACTGCATATAGCTTCAAAAAAATAGCGTAGCGAAACCTTCCTGTTCTAATAGCGAGACGAGCAGAGATTGTCTGTTGGAGGGTTTACACATGAAAAAAATAATGCCTATAATAGCTTCTTTAGTAGCATTAGTTTTAGCAGCTGGCGCTGGAATCAGCTGGATCTAATAATAAGTTATTATTTATAAAAGTCAGCCCTTCATTATAAAAGGACAAACTATGGAGAAAAATATAGAAGACACAAAAAACAAGAAAAATAAAAAGAATAAAAACACAACACTGTATGTATATATATCGGTATTGACCATAGCTGCATCAATATTGATGGTCTATCTGTTCAATACCTATACTATAAATGATTACATCCTGCTCGTTGTGTTTTCCGTTCTTTCAGCAATTGCAGAAACCTTTTTAATACTATTGCCAAAGGTCGGGGCAATTTCTGTAAGCTTTGCCTTGGGATTTTCAGCGATACTTCTGACAAACCCGTTAACCGCAGCCATTATAAATGCAGCTGGTGTTGCTTTTAGATGTCCTTATGTTGACGGAAAAGGCAGAGTGAACATATTCAACAGTCCAATTTACAAATCTCTGTTTAATATAAGCCAATATGCTATAAATGCCGGAGTATCCGGTATTGTATATAATATTGTTGACAGCTCTGTAAATATAGGCTTTGAATTTTTTAACCCTGTTGCCGGGGCAGCTTCTCTCATGATATATATTTTGTTAAATACATTCTTCATGTCGGAATTGATGGCAATATTATTAAAAGAAAAAATGATGCAGATGTGGAAAAGCAGCTTCTTCGGTATGCTGATAAATATTGTCCTTGTAAGTCTTTTAGGTATCGTCCTCGCCTTTTCGTACAACAGCTACGGAATCGGCGGATTGCTGTTGTTTTTCATACCATTGCTTCTTGCAAGGTACACCTTCAAGCTTTATATTGATATGAGGAAAAATTATTTTGACACCATGAACGTATTAGTTCGCGCAATTGAAGCCAGTGACCCCTACACCAGCGGACATTCCCTGCGTGTAAGTGCATACTCTGAAGCAATTGCAAAACAACTTGGGCTTCCCCAAGGCAAAATTGACGTAATAAAAAGTGCTGCTCTACTGCACGATATAGGAAAAATTGGAATTGATAAAAATATATTGAATAAAACGGAGCGATTAAAGGATGAGGAGTTTGAAGCAATTAAGTCTCACCCTGAAATCGGAGCAACAATTGTTGCTGATTTAAGCTACCTTGCTAATATCTCCGATATTATACGCCACCATCACGAAAGAAATGACGGCAAGGGATACCCTGATGGCCTTAGCCATAACAACATACCCTTGGAAACCTCCATATTGACCATAGCCGATTCATTTGATGCAATGACCACCAACAGGCCTTACCGACATGCCTTGAGCCTGGAAGATGCATTAGGCGAAATGAAAAAAAATGCAGGAACACAATTTAATCCTGATATAATTGATGATTCGATAATAGCTTTAAGAAATACATATTATAATTTATCTGAATAGGTGAAATATGATTCCGGAAATAATAATTACATCTGTAATTTCAATAATAGTGTTGTTATTTCGCAAGAAAAAAATTGATATAAGAAATATTAACATAGATATAAATGGTTATCAGATATTAATAATAGCAGCAGTAATGGAAATTACTGCTGAATTTTTATATAAAAATTTCAGTGACAGTAATTTATTGAGAATTTTGTCTCTTAACTGGATGATTTATTTTGCAATATTCCTTGTTACATTGTTAAATATAAAGAAGCCATATATGAAGCTCTTCCTTATGGGAACAATTTTAAACTTCATAGCCATTGCTTCAAACGATTTTAAAATGCCTGTTCTTGTATCAGATGTTCTGTCAGATATAGAATCAAAAAAATTATATCTTCAGACAGGACAGGATTTAATCCATTCACTTTTGACAGAAGATACGAAGTTCAAATTTTTATGTGACATTATAACGCTTCCTCCTCCCTATCCGTTTGCCAAAACAATCAGCATAGGTGATATACTGCTATTTTTTGGCGTTTTTTCATTCTGGCAGAATGAGACATCACATCATTAAACTGCATACAGCAAGTGATATAAAAATTGAAAGACCGTACACAAGCAATCCCACCTTGACTGTGTGCCTTATATTTTTTATACCCACAGCTCCGAAATAAACAGCCACTGTATAGAATATTGTTTCCGACGACCCCATGAGTATTGAAGCACTTCTTCCGATATATGAATCCGGCCCGTAGTTTTGAAGTATTGTTTGGAACACCCCTAATGAGCCTCCGCCTGAAAGCGGCTTTACTATTGCAAGGGACAGAAGCTCCGGCGGAAATCCTACCACTGAAGTCACCGGCATCAGCAACCTTACTATAAATTTTTCCGCACCTGATTGAACAAACAGATTTATTGCAAAAATAACCGCCAATATATACGGAAATATCTTCAGAGCTGTCTTTGCACCTTCAGCCGCACCCTCCACAAACACTGCATATATGTCAACATTTTTAATCATCCCATAAAACAATATTCCTCCAATAATTGCAGGAAGAATCAAATCAGACACATTCATCTTCTTTCCTTCCTTTCAAAATATTTTGCCCCGACTATTGCTGCTGCAGTTGAAATAGCGGTTGCCACAATAGTCGGCAACATAATATCCCCCGGTACAGCAGCTCCGGAGTCCGCGCGAAGCTTTATGATGTTCATAGGAATAAGCTGTATGGATGAAACATTTATGATTATAAACATGCACATCGCATTGCTTGCAGTGCTTTTATCCCTGTTTGAAAGCTGCATCTCATGCATTGCCTTAATTCCGAATGCTGTTGCTGAATTCCCTATGCCGAGCATGTTTGCAGCCAGGGTCATGATTATGGCATTTACTGCTTTGGTGTCATCCTGCACCTCTTTGAAAAGATATCTGACTACAGGCTTAATTGCATATGACAGCTTGTTCAATATTCCAGATTTCTCCACTATTGCCATCAGTCCGGTCCAAAAAGCCATTACGGGAAGCAGGCTTAAAATCAGTTCCACGGATTTCTGCAAATCATAAAACAAAACATTTGCCACAGTTTCAGGTCTGTTATTTATAAACGAAAAAATAAGTCCGAGGCCTATTAAGATAATCCAGATTTTTTTCATGAGAAACCTCTTCAAATAATTATTATCGAACGCAAAACAAACATACTATATAGTATGTTTGTTCTATTTTAAATATATCTATTAATTACACCATAATAATTCTTTCTTTATCTATTTTTTCAACTTGTATTTCCAAAACCCTTTTCGCTTCCGCCTTAGTTACCGTAATGTCCAAATCTTTGTAGACAATTCGTCCTCCAACCTCCGGAATCTCTTCAAACAAAGTCGTAATAAACCCGTTTACCGTCGTAACATCCAGTTCATCATCAGGCTCAAATCCGAATAGTTCAAACATATCATCAATATCAGCGTTACATGAAATAAGAAACTTCTCATCTCCTATTTTATTGAACCATTCAACTATCTCATCATGCTCATCCCAGATTTCGCCCACAAGCTCTTCTATAATATCCTCCATGGTCACAAGGCCTTCAGTACCGCCGTATTCGTCAATAACAGCAGCCATATGTGCCTTTGAAACCTGAAGCTCCTTTAACAGCTCTGAAATTTTCTTATTAGGTGTTACATACAAAATACGTGAAACAATCTTCTTAATATCTTTTTCCTTTCGGCTTAAAGCATGGTAGAAGTCCTTTTCATGCAATACACCCACTATGTTATCCATATCTCCCTCGAATACGGGTAGTCTTGAATAGCCGCTTAAAAGGAACTTTTCTCTTATATCATCCAGATTTTCATCTTCTTCAATTCCTACTATATCAATTCTTGGAGTATAAATATCCTCCACTACTGTTTCATTAAATTCAATAGCAGACCTGATCAGATCACTTTCGTTTTTATTTATTACACCTTCATTTTCTACTTCATCAATCATATTTATAAGCTCATCCTCTGTAATGGAAGGAAGTGCTTCAGCCTTAAATATCTTTCCCATTGTATCCTTAAGACCTGAAAGAACGAAATTAACAGGTGTACAAATAAGAATCAGTGTATTCATTGCAGAAGCCGAAAACATCGCAAATTTTTCAGGTGCAAATTTAGCTAATCCTTTCGGAAGCATTTCTCCAAATAATAAAATTATAAAAATAGCAATAATTGTTGAAAACACAATTCCATTATTTTTAAAATATCCTGAGAAAATAAACACTGTCAGAGAAGCTGCCGCAATATTTGCAATATTGTTGAAAATAAGGATTGTTGACATCAATATGTCGTAATTATCATCCAGCTTCAGTACTAAATCTACCTTTTTATTGCTTGAATCAGAAAAATTTTTCATTCTTGTTCTGCTAAAATTGATGAATGCCGTCTCTGCCGCAGAAAAAAATGCGGACATCACCACCAGCAAAACTAATATTATGACCTGACTTATACCGTCATCGTCCATTACTGTAACTCACTCCTAATTAATTATTATTGCTTATAGTATAATATATGCCGCAGGAATAGTCAATGTCTTTATAACTTCATTCAAGAGTTATAAGAGTGGACGATAAATTGTTTAACCGATATGATATTTATTAAAATATTTTGCCGGTTTTTTAACATTCTATTATGAATGTCGCTGTTTTGATAACAAAATTTCATATATGGATTTATTGACATTTGTCATAAATGTTTATATAATTTACTTAAATAACTGAATTTTTCAACATTACATATAATATGCTTTAACGTTTTTTTCCAGCACATAAATTAACTTAAAGAATTATCTGTTTTTAGTGTTGAAATTTTTTTGTTAAAAAATTATCAGGAGATTAAGATGAAAGAA
>DAMAEI010000053.1:0-2007 GCA_031997345.1 Sedimentibacter sp.
GGTTTTAGATGATTTTTTTAGCTCTAGTGTGTAACATATGTTTGACAAACCAACACATTTGTAAAATTTGATAAAATTAACATACTTTTATGGAATGTAATTATTGTAACAAGGAAAATTTTGTGCTATCATTATGTATAGGATATTCAAGGAGCGACGTATGAAAAAGATAATAAATGCAATAAAAGATTTTTTATATAATATTACGGATTATGGATTAATCATTGCCGTTGTGGTGATAATGGTCGTAATATTAGGCTGGAGGTTTGATATCCTATTCAGCAAAGGCGTTGATAAGGACGTTATACCACCTGTTAATGAAATACCGGTGAAAAATAATCCGGATGCAGAAAAACCAGATCCTGACAATCCTGAAGAGCCGGGAGGAACTGATGAAGAGCCCAATACGACCCCGGGCGAAAATTCCGGAACAGTATTGATCGCAACGGTTAAGATACCAGATGGTTCATATCCTTCAACTATAGGTGACATACTTCTGAATTCCAACCTCATAAAGGACAAGAACGAATTCCTTAACAGGTCCGTTGCCCTAGGACTTGATACGAGGCTGAGAAGCGGAACATATGAAATCGAAGTAGGAACATCGGTTGATGATATAATAAAAATATTAGCAAACGCACAGTAAAAAAGCCCCGGTTGGGGCTTTTTCAGTATCTCGAATTTACATAGTAGTCTATAACGGATTTTTTTTTCTTGTCGCTGAATATATTTTCTTTTTTGAGCACATCCAAAAGCCAAAGGCACTTGGAATGAAGCACGGCATATTCAAAGTCCCTGAGAACTATTTCGTACAGCTTACCTTCAAGCATGGTTGACTCCATCTTTATGAAATATGCCTCCACATTTTCATAATGCAGAAATCTCAAGAGACGGAACGTTGTTTTATCCTTTTCATTGTAGTAATAATCAGCCTCATTGAGGTACTTGCTGTAAAAGCTCACATGTTTGCCCTTATCTTTTATTTCTTGCGCAACCATCCTGTGGTACTTAGCGAGCATGTTGAAATACTGATAATTGTACATTCCCTTTTCAAAGCTGTCTATACGCTGAAATGGCTTGATGTTTTTTTCAAGCATGTACTTATAATTTAACTCAAGGTACTCCTTCTTATTTATATCACCATTCATATGCTGAATAATGAGCATGTCTCTGTGTTCGAAAAACTCATCAAATATCGTCTTGTTTTGTTTAAAATAATTCATAAAACCACTCTTTCTGTGTGTCTGGCGCAATATATATTTATTTTAACAGAAAATGCGGTTTTTATCAAGTGTAGATAAAGGGTTAAAAGACAGCAATTCAAAAAAGACAGCCACCCTTTCGGGTGGCATATTTATTAAAGCATCGCTGCCTCTTCTATTATTCTATTTCTCAATCCTTCCGGAATATCTTCAACATCCTGATTAACGCTCATTATAAAATTAACATCAAATTTTTCAGACAAATAATCAAGTCTTTCTACTATTGGCTCAATGTTATCCATGTCAGCCTGTGCTATTTTGTACAAGCCGTCTATGAATACAAACTCAACGTCATAATCTGTTGCTATCACTCCGCATACAAAACCCTGAAACTGTTCTGCATTCGTTAGTCCAAACTCTTTTGTGTTTATATACCTGATTCTGAAATCGAGGTTAAATATATGCCTGTTATTGGCTTCTAGGAAAACCATCTTTCCTTGTATGTTATCGATCTCTTTGTTTGCCATGTCGATCATCTTTCTTGTTTTACCAGTACCATTGTGACCACAAACTAATTGAACCATAATAATCACACTCCTATAGTTTTTTAATAAAAGTTAATTATATTTATTATACCACATACAAAACATGCCCGCACTACTTATTTTTTTAAATTATAACTTTTATTCATAATTTTTCTATCTATGACAATGTTCGCTTTTCTATGGATTTAGACCCCTGGAGCCTGTTTTCCGACTCCATTTTCTCAAGTATGTCATCCTTGATTTTCCACCAGCTCATGCCC
>DAMAEI010000053.1:2017-12717 GCA_031997345.1 Sedimentibacter sp.
TGCTGTCAAGGTATTCAAGAAATGTTACTGCTCTCTCCACATATTCTTCTTCCGCTATCACAGATATTTCATTGTTTTTATACATTATGCCCATTTTTGTATTTTTCATTATATATAGAGAATGAAGCTTAACTTGGTCAACCTTCAGCACAGATAATATTTTGGCTGTCTCCACGGTATCCTGTATATTATCGCCAGGTAAATTCAATATAACATGGGTGCATATATCAAATCCGTATCGCTTAATCCGCAGCACTGCATCAATAAATTCTGCCAGTGTATGCCCTCTGTTTATTGAAATCAAAGTGTGATAATTTACAGTCTGAAGACCCAGCTCTATGGATATATTTATGCCGTAATCATTTCTTATATCCTTGAGAAATTTAAGGTACTCATCACCTATGCAGTCAGGTCTTGTTGAAACTGATATTTCAACAATATTTTCTGTTATCGCATCCAATATGTACTGTTTGAATTTTTCAAGCTTTACGTATGTGTTAGTATAGTTCTGAAAATAGGCTATGAATTTCTCAGCCTTGTATTTTTTTGATATGTAATCCATGTTTGTTTTAATTTGCTCTCTTACGCTCATGCAGCTGTCCAGCGTTTCAAATCCCGCGCCCTCCTCTGCACAAAACGTGCATCCGCCGTATCCTATGGAACCGTCTCTGTTAGGGCATGTGCATGGGATATTCACCGGCAGCTTGTATACCTTGCCGCCGTACTTTTCTTTTAAATAGTTAGAATATTCATTATATAATTTCATATGGCATCCTGTCTTTTGTAATATATAAATTATAAGCAATTTTTCTTACTTTATCAATCAAATAAAATTCTCCAAAGTTAAAGACATGAACTCCGGTTCATCCGACGTTCATGTCTTGGCAAAAATCATCATGCAAAAATTACATAAAGAAGCGCATACAATCCGGCAATACCGATTAAAATATACATTATTCTGCCGATCTTACTTTTCCATCCTCCGAAGAAATTTTCAATTATATCAATTTTTGATAATCCGTACAATCCCCAATTCAGTGCCCCTATGATAATAAGAATTGACGCTATGGCAGTTATAATTCTCATAATTACTCCTCCAATCTATTATTACTACATTATATTTGTATGAGGAGCAAATATGTACAAAGCTTAAATATTTTCAGACAAACCTAAATATTTCCAATAATTCATAATAAATACCCGAATCATTATTGTCATATCTTGATACCTTCATCGCAGCTTCCGCTGTTTCATTAGTCCCGTTTTTCATAGCTATGCCGAGTCCTGAATTCTTCAACATATCAATATCATTATTGTCATCACCCATGGCTACTATTTCACTAGGTGCTACATTCTTGCTCTTCGCATATTTCTTGAGGGCTGTCCACTTGCTTCCGTCAGGATGCAGAAATTCAAGAAGCGCCCTGTCACTTATATTTCTGCTGCATACCATGCCGAATTTATTACTGCCTGCACCTTTCATTTCTTCCACAAACGAAAAAAGCCTGCTGTATTCATCGAAATAGCACACCGATAGTATATTACTTATTTCATTTGGAATAAACTTCATCAGTCTTGCTCTGCTGTAGTCTTTTTTAATATATCCCTTGTATGCTTCCTCGTAATCATCTCTTTCATAAATCAAATCATACCCGTTGAAATATTCATCCACATGAAGCACCGGATTAAGACCATGTCTGAGTCCATGCCCATATATTTTTTCAAACTCCAACGCATCCAGATAATTGAAATCCAAAAGCTCATTATTTCCGGAGCGCCTTACAACAGCACCGTTATTTGCCAGTATAACAGGCTGAACATCTTTTATTTTATGAGTAAGCTCCTTGGCCATATAATAATTTCTGCCTGTAGCAATGACAATTTCAACATTACTGTCATGAAGCTTATTCAAAATTTCAATATTTCTATCACTTATTTGTTTTTCGTCATTGAGCAGCGTCCCATCTAAATCAAGAGCTACCATTTTATAGTTCATAACATCACCCATATTAATTATAACTGTTGTACCGGTAATTGTAAACACTCAGAATTTCTGCACAATAAAGCCGGGAGTTTCCTCCCGGCTCAATTTTCTTTCATTTATTTTGCAGCCTGTGAATACATGAAGTATTTAAATCCTAACGGACTTGAGAACGCACCTTCAATTTTCGGGCTGATCATGAATATATCTGTGTAGTAGTAAAGTGGGCAAATAGCTCCAGTTGACATAACAACGTCTTCAGCCTGATGCATTAAGTCAAAACGTGCTGATGCATCTTTTGTGGCTTTAACTTCGCCTATGAGCTTGTCATATGATTCTGCCCATGTCTTGCCTGATTCACCCTTGTATGAATAACCTGCATATTTAGCATGCTCTCCTCTTCCAAACTGAGAGTCATTATTTCCGCTTGGTGTTATCCACATGTCAAGGAATGAAATAGGATCGTTGTAGTCACCTAACCAGCCGTGTCTTGCAACAGAGTATGCTCCGTCCTTACGTGTGTTAAGGAATGTACCCCACTCCTGCTTGTTGATAGTCATATTGATTCCGTATGAAGCAAATGTCGCCTGAAGATTTACAGCTATTGCCTCATGGCCTGTTCCGTTGTTTGTAATGTAAGCAAGTGTCGGGAATTCAGATGAAACCATTCCGCTGTCATCAACAGTAAATAATTTTGAAGAATCAGCAACTTCTTTTAACAGAGCTACTGCTTCGGCTGTATTTTTTTCATAATCTTCATCAGCTACACTGTAGTAACCGCTTCCGTCCCTATTCGGTCCGTTTTTGTCAATGAATTCTTTTCCGTCAGGCTCTGTAAGACCCATAGCAACGAAGCCTGCTGCAGGTAACTGACCTGCCTTACCGATTTCTTCAACTATATAGTTTCTGTCAATCATAAGTCCAAGTGCTCTTCTTATCTTTGCTTTGTCAGGCTCACTGAATTTAGCAAATGCCGGATCATTTACGTTGAATATAACGAAGTATGTTCCAAGCTGACCTTCTATTCTGAACTCTTCAGGATAAGTTGATTTAAGTGTTTCGATTTCTTCGTTCGGAACTGAGTCTATGAACAGGTATGAGCCGTTCTGGAAGTTAGCAAGCAGTGACCCGTCATCATCGTTAAATGCAAATACTATCTGATTTGTTTTTACAGCATCGGCATTGTGGTAGTATTCATTTTTCTCCATTATAAGCTGACTTTGTGAGAACTCAACGACCTTGTAAGGTCCGTTTCCTATATATGTGTTCGCTACAGTTGCCCATGCTTCGTTTCCTTCAACTACAGATTCCTTAACAGGCATGTATGCCGGAAACGCTGCAAGTTCGTGGAAGTATGGTACATCTACAGGAAGAACAACTGTTAATTTCTTTCCGTCTTCAGATGCTGTAACATTAAGCACTGCATCAGGATTCTTTAAATTGCCTTCCGCATCTGCATCAACCATTTCTGAATAACCGTCAATTACATCAAACATGTATCCATAGTCTGCTCCTGTCGCAGGATCTGCTGCTCTGTTCCATGCGTAAACAAAGTCCTTTGCAGTTAAATCGGAACCATCGCTCCACTTAAGGCCGTCTTTTAATTCAAATACATACTGAACTTTTCCGTCAGCAGTTTCTTCTGCCTCTGGAAGTGACTTCGCCATATCTGCGTACAGCTCAAGCTTTCCGTCTTTTTGCTCAAAGCCTACCAATCCAGCAAATGCATGGATTATATAGGTAGCACCGTCAACGGCACTGTTAAGCGCAGGGTCAATTGTATCAGGATACGCTCCAACACTAACTGTCATGGTGTCAGCATATTCCTTCTGTGGTGTTCCAGGTTGCTCTCCACCTGGTTGTGGTTCCTGTGGTTGCTGCGGTGTTGTGTTGTTTCCGCATCCTGCCAATGCAAATACCATGGCAAATACCAACAATAAAGATAATATTCTTTTCATCTTTTCCTCCTATTTTTATATATATATTAATTAAAAATTAATATCCAAAATTATTAAACATGGATGCATGCTGCAAAATGACCAGATGAAATTTCTCTCAGTTCAGGTCTTGCTTCAGCACATTCTTTTGTGGCTCTCGGACATCTGGTTCTGAACGCACATCCTGTCGGCATGTTCAGAGGGCTGGGCACATCTCCCTCAAGGAGTATTCTTTTATGATTTCTCGCATAGTCTGGGTCCGGAACCGGAACTGCCGACAGCAGAGAAATAGTATATGGATGAATCGGATGGTTGTATAATTCATCTGCAGGTGCAAGCTCTACCATTCTTCCAAGATACATAACCGCAATTCTGCTTGAAATATGTTTTACAACCAAAAGGTCGTGAGCAATGAACAAATATGTGAGTCCAAGCTCGTTTTGCAAGTCTTCAAATTTATTTATAATCTGTGCCTGAATAGACACGTCAAGTGCAGATACAGGCTCATCACACACTATAAATTCCGGTTCAACAGCCAGCGCTCTCGCAATTCCTATTCTTTGACGCTGACCTCCCGAAAATTCATGAGCATATCTTGTTGCATGCTCGCTGGAAAGTCCAACCGTACTCATAAGTTGGTTGATTTTTTCCTGTCTCTCTGCCTTGGTCTTATAAAGCTTCATTACGTCAAGAGGTTCTCCTATAATATCTCCAACCGTCATTCTCGGGTTAAGAGATGAATATGGATCCTGAAATACCATCTGAGCATTTCTTCTCATTTCAGCAATCGATTCTTTGCTTTGAATCTTTTGTCCGTTAAATATTATTTCGCCTCCTGTTGGTTTGTACAGGTTCAGTATTGTTCTTCCAACGGTTGTTTTTCCACAGCCTGATTCTCCAACCAGCCCTAGGGTTTCACCTTTTTTTATAGTGAAGCTCACATCGTCAACCGCTTTAAGGGGTTTGCTTTTGAACATTCCCATTGGGATGTCAAAATATTGCTTTAAATTCTTTATCTCAAGAAGATCTTTATTGTCTTTGTTATTCATGGTTATACATCGCCTCCACTTCTTCTTTTGTAAAAGTCTGATTTTCTATTCCTTCTTTTACATTCTGCCAGCAGCATGAAGTGTGTCCGCCCTTAATTGCTATTTCTCGAGGCTTATTATTAAGACAAATCTTCATGGCAGCATCACATCTTGGAGAAAAGGCACAACCATCAGGCATGTTCAACAAATCTACAGGGTTCCCTCCTATTGGCTTAAGACGCTCTTTCACGTCCTGAGTGCTTGGTATAGAGTTCAACAACCCTTTTGTATATTCATGCTTCGGAGCATAGAAAATATCGTCCGAGGTTCCTCTTTCGCATACTCTCCCTGCATACATTACTATTATTTCATCACACATATCGGCAACTACACCTAAATCATGTGTAATTAAGATTATAGCCATTCCCAGCTGTTTTTGCAAGTCTTTCATTAAATCAAGTATCTGTGCCTGAATTGTAACATCCAAAGCTGTTGTTGGCTCGTCGGCAATCAGTATATCAGGCTCACACGCAAGCGCCATTGCAATCATAACCCTTTGTCTCATACCGCCTGAAAATTCATGAGGATATTGATTTATTCTTTTTTCAGGCTCATTAACTCCAACAAGCTTCAGCATCTCTATTGCTCTGAGCCTTGCTTCTTCCCTGTTTCTGTTTGTATGAAGCAAGATTGCCTCCATAAGCTGATTTCCGATTGTGAAAACCGGGTTCAGACTTGTCATAGGATCCTGAAAAATAATACTTATCTTATTTCCTCTTACATCCTGCATTACACTTTTGTCGGAACCAACCAGTTCCTCACCTTTAAATTTTACACTTCCACTTACTATTCTGCCGGGATTTGTAAGAATCTGCATTATGGAATAAGCAGTTACACTCTTTCCTGAGCCTGACTCTCCAACAATGCCCAGCACCTTACCCTCTTCTAATTCAAATGAAACTCCGTCAACTGCCTTAACCTCTCCTGAAGAAGTAAAAAACGAAGTATGCAAATCTTTTACAGATAATAAACTCATCTCATTCCTCCTACTTCTTTAATTTAGGGTCAAATGCATCTCTTAAACCATCGCCTAGAAGGTTAAAGGAAAGCACTATCAAACATATGGCAAGAGCCGGTATAACCAGTCTGTACTGGTAGCTTATAACACCTGCTAGGGCATCTGATGCCAGTGAACCCAAACTCGGCATAGGAATTGAAACGCCTATACCCAAAAAGCTTAAGAAGCTCTCTGTAAATATGGCATTTGGTATTTGCAGTGCTGTTGATATAATAATTACACTCATACTGTTCGGCAGCAAGTGCTTTTTAATTATATTGGACGGATTTGAGCCTATGGCTCTTGCCGCTAAAACATACTCATTCTGTTTAATTGAAAGAATCTGACCGCGCACTAATCTTGCCATACCTACCCAGTATAAAAGTGCGAACACTAAGAATATACTGATCATATCCGCTCCTACCTTAGCAAGGGATGTTCCCTCTATAAGCGGAGTTAAATTTTGTCTCAGAATAACCTGGAACAAAATAATCATTAACATGTCAGGCAGAGAATAAATGATATCTACTATTCTCATCATGAAAAGATCCACCCGGCCGCCGAAGAACCCGGCTACGGAACCGTATACAACTCCTATTATCAACACAATTATTGCAGCAAAGAAACCAACCAGAAGCGATATTCTTCCACCGTAAACAACTCTGATTGCATAATCTCTTCCTGCTGCATCAGTACCGAAAATATGCGGAAATACTTTTTCTCCCGCTTCAATACGCTTAAGCTCTGTTTCTCCATATTGAAATGGTCTTAAATTATTGTAAGATTTATCAATTCTTTGTCCCTGCTTAACTCCTAACTGCTGATCGTAGGAATATGGATAAAACATGGGTACAAATGTAACAAGCAATGCTATTACAACCAACACCCACAGTGAGGCCATAGCCACTTTATTTTTACGCAGACGTCTCATTCCGTCCTTAAAGAAAGACGTGCTTTCACTCATTCTGTTCTGTCTGCTTTTTTCTTCATCTGTAGCCTTTTCAAAATCCTTCAAATTAATCTGAAAGCTGAGAGGATTTTTCTTGGGCATTTTATCGTTCATTAAGTTATCGTTCATTTTCATCCTCCTGTTAAGACAAATCAATTCTAGGGTCAAATACCTTGTACAGTATATCCGATATCAGCATCATAATTACCAAAAGTGCGGCAAGAAAAATGGTTGTTCCCATTATCATGGTGTAGTCACGGTTAATTATGCTTGAAATAAATTCCTTACCAAGTCCCGGAACAGCAAATATTTTTTCAACAACCAAGCTTCCTGTTACTATAAACGCTATCATCGGTCCCGCATATGTTACAACAGGAGTAACGGCATTTCTCAAAGCATGCTTGAACAGTACCTTTGAAGGCTTTACGCCCTTTGCTCTTGCTGTCCTTATATAATCCTGCCCCAATACATCCAGCATACTTGAACGTGTAAGCCTTATGATGTATGACATGGGAGACAGGCTCAGTGCTATAATAGGCAGTATAAGCCCGCCGGGTTCATTTCCGTTTGCAGGAAAAACCCCCCAATTAACACAGAAAATCAACAGCAAAAATGTTGCCGCAATAAAAGACGGCATTGCCACCAATGCGGTTGAAACAACCATTATAAATTTATCGACAATACTGTTATGAAAAACTGCCGCAAAGGAACCTAATATCAGCCCCATTGTAATTGCAATGATAGCAGCGGACCCTCCCAGCTTGGCACTTACCTTGAAGCCCTGCATAATAACAGTACTAACTTCTCTCCCTCTTTGTTTGATAGATGGCCCGAAGTCAAACTTTACAACACCCTTTAAATATGTTACAAACTGTTCTCCCTTAGGCTTGTCTAATCCAAATTTTTCCTCCAATGCCTTCGTTACAGCCGGACTTGGCGACTTTTCGCTTAAAAACGGCCCTCCCGGTATGCTGTGCATTGAAAAGAAAGTAATGGCAATAACTAAAAATACCGTAACCACTGCTAAAGCTAATCTCTTAACAATGTAAATTGCTAATTTTGAGTTCATTAATATACCTCCGAATATTATAAAGCAAATTTTAATAAAGCAGTTATCTGATTTAGCTTCAACATTACGTCTTTAGTATACTATAATAATTACCGAAATAATTATTTTTTGTATTAATGTTGTACAATTTGATTACTCCTCTCTTACTAAATGTGTATTTGATTATAACACAAAAAATACTGTTTTTCAATATATTTATTTATATGCTCAATTTGAGTATTTATAAGGGAAACCGTTTTTTGCAATGCGCAAACAGATCCATCTTGCTGGTAATTTCAACTAATTATTTGAATTGACATCGTTTACCCTCGTATCTATATGCATAATTCTCTGTTTCGACATAAAAAAACAAGCATTTTTTTTACACTCAAAATAGCAATTTTGTAAACAATATAAAAACAATGCCTGCTTTGTCGTTCATAGTATTATTTTATCCTCTTCAATATCTCACACAGCAAGTTATATACATTTTCTATAGACTGTATACTTATATGCTCGTCGGGGCTGTGAACGTCATATGCATTTGGCCCCATAGAGATTGCATCAAGCCCATCTATCTTTTCCATAAGAAGACCGCATTCAAGACCTGCGTGTATAGCCTCAACCTTTGCTTCCTTTCCGTATACCTGTCGATATGTATCAGTACATATATCTCTTACTCTTGATTCCTTTGCGTATTCCCATCCCGGATAATATCCGCCGACTATGCACTCAACGCCCAGAGCTTCCCCTATCTGCTTCATTACAGGAGCTACGTTATGAGTAAGCAATGTGCTCACGGAGCTTCTCGCCTGATTATGAACTGTAATAAACTCTTCATCCTGCGTTATTACACCTAAATTGTTTGAGCTTATTACCAGGTTAATAACCGTGCTTCGGGATAATGCTCCGTTAGGAATTAAGTTTACAGCAGATACTGTCTTTCTGAATACCTCTTTTTTCAAAGGATATTCCTCAGTATTCAATGCGTCAAGATATACCTCAACTGATGAATCCGTAAAGGCATATTCATTTTTCAATATTTCATTCCACTCAGTTACCTTGGTTTTCACCTGTTCAATGTTATCAGAAGCAATGACAGCCTGCGCTTCTCTGGGTATTGCATTTCCTTTTGACCCGCCGCTTATGCTTATTAATTCCGTAATATCAAATATGTCATTAAGTATTCTTCCCAGAATCTTATTGGCATTTCCTTTTTCCTTATCAATATCAGTTCCAGAGTGTCCGCCCGAAAGACCTTTTACGCTTATTCTGAACGCCAACATTTTTGATTCCTGGTATTCTGTCGGTATCCTGAGTTTTACCTCACAGCCTCCGGCACATCCGCATGTGAAAACACCCTCATCCTCGCTGTCCAGATTTAGCAAATACTTGCTTTTAAAAAGACTGCCATCCACTTTATCGGCTCCGGTAAGACCCTTTTCCTCATCAGTAGTTATCAATACCTCCAGGGCAGGATGAGATAAATCTTCAGAATCCAGAACAGCCAAAGCATATGCCACCGCAATTCCGTTATCGGCTCCAAGTGTAGTTTCTGTGGCATAAATATTTCCGTCAATTATTCTTAACTTTATGGGGTCTTTTTCAAAATCATGCTCAACACCTTCATTTTTCTCACACACCATGTCCATGTGTCCCTGCAGCATTACAATGGGAGCATTTTCGTATCCCTTTGAAGCAGGTTTTTTTATGATGATGTTCAGCCATTCATCCTGTATAACTTCCCACTCTTTTGATTTTGCCAGATTGTACAGATAATCTGAAATTTCCTTTTCATTTCCCGATCCTCTCGGTATTTGGGATATCTCTTCAAAATAATAAAACACCTTTTCCGGTTTAAGTCCTTCTAAAACTCTTGCCATAACAACCCTCCTATTAGATTCTTATTCAATTTTTCCCATTCTGCTAAACGGAAAAAATATAAGCTCAGCCTTACCTATTATTTTATTCCTTGCAACATATGGATTATCCCAATATCTTGCGTCTCTTGATATAGGTCTGTTATCACCGAAAAACAAATATGAGTCCTTCGGGACATTAAATATTTTCTCAACACCCTCGTATTTAACAGCATAGGGTTCGTCAAGCTTTTCTCCTTCAATATAGACACTGCCGTCTTTCTTCACTTCAACCGTTTCTCCCGGCAGCCCTATGAGCCTTTTCACCAATCTTTCATTAAGCTCATCAGACTGGAATACAAGTATGTCTCCCCTTTTTGCATCTTCTGTATTGAAAAGCCTATTGACATAAAGCCTGTCTCCTGGAATTATAACGTCTATCATGGAGCCTGTGGGGACTGTAACCAATATAAATATAAATCTGTTTAAAAACAGTACTATTGTCAAAGCTATTACTACAGGTAACACCCATTCTCTAAAAAAATATTTCATAACTACCTCTGATTAATCTATTTTACCTATTCTGTTAAAAGGAAAAAACCTGAAAACAGCTTCTCCTATTATTTTGCTTTTATGTATGTATGGATTATCCCAATATCTTGCATCGTATGATATTGGTCTATTGTCTCCAAGGAACAAATAGCAGCCCTCCGGCACCTTGAATATCTTTGCTTCGCACTCAGCTTTGGCAGCATAGGGTTCATCCAGCTTTTCGCCATTTATATAGACGCTTCCGTCTTCTTTTACTTCAACCTCTTCTCCGGGCATTCCAATCAATCTC
>DAMAEI010000053.1:12727-14460 GCA_031997345.1 Sedimentibacter sp.
TCAATCTCTTGACCAGCCTTTTTTCTTCCAGCTCGTCGGATTTGAACACCAGGATATCTCCTCTCTCGGCGTCCTCCGCATCAAACAGCTCGTTTACATAAAGCCTGTCTCCGGGAATTATAGTATTCTCCATAGAGCCTGTGGGAACCGTAACAAGGATAAATATGAATTTATTTAAAAGCAAGACAATTACAAGCGCAATCGCAACAGGCATAACCCATTCCTTCATAAAAATATTCATGTTCGAATATTCATTCTTGAGTTTGTTTGCAAAGGGCGCTATAAGTCTCTTAACAAAATTATTCATTTACGCACATCCATTTCTATGTCTATTGAAGAACATCATTGAAAATTCTGTAAAAGTTTCCGCCAATAATTAATTTGACCTCTTCTTCAGACATTCCTCTTCTCAAAAGCTCTTCCGTAATCAGCACAGCCTCTTCATGAGAAGCAAGTCCGTCACTGCTGTTTATCTCAAACTTAAATTTCATTTCACTATCATAGTAGCTTCCACACAAGTCAAACCCATATCCTACATGTGAAGCCCCCACCAATTTAACCATGTACTCAGCATGGTCCGCCAGTTTTTTTATAGGGTCTTCTCCGGTATTGAATCCTGCAATGGTTTTGTACGCATTAATTCCGATTACACCGTTTCTTTCCGCTATAGCCTTTATCTGTTCATCTGTGAGATTTCGCATTTTGCCATGTATATTTCTTACATTTGAATGAGATGCTATAAACGGCTTATTTGTATACTTCACCACATCCCAGAAGCCTTCGTCATTAAGATGGCTTACGTCAACCAGCATGCTCATTTCTTCCATTTTTCTTACAACGTCCACACCGAATTTCGTCAGCCCGCCTCTTTGCCCTTCTTCCACCGGATTGAAGCTGCATCCATCAGCAACGTAGTTACGCCTGCTCCAAACAAGCCCCGCTGCTCTTACTCCCAATTCATAAAAAATCCTAAGAAGCTTAATATCTCTTCCTATTGGTTCCAGTCCTTCAAATGATAATATTATACCTATTTTATTCTCCTTAATTGCATTTTGAAGCTGTTCTCTTGTCTTTACAAGAACCACTTCACCCTCACAGCTTTCAACGTCCTCCATAAGGGCACTTATTTGGTCAAGAGCAGCCCTCAAAGCCATTTCGGGCAAAAATATATCATCTATATACAAAGATGATACGATAATATTGAATCCGCCCTTTTTAAAATTGGCAAGATATCTGTTTTTAATTACTTCCCTCTCTCCGGCAAGATATCTGTTGTAAATTTCTCCAGCCAGGTCAAGGTGAAAATCAGCAACTACGTTGTTTTTATGTATGTTTAAAGCAATCTCTCTAAAGTCCATTTCAGTCTCCGATAAAATATGATACATCTATTATAATTAATATGTCGTGAATTATCAAGAAAATAATTAGAATACTGCGTTAATGTGAAGCAAATATTCATTAACACATCGACTGAATATGGAAAAACAGATATAATATCATTATATATATAATATCATTATAATAGTTGATGTTGAATAAGCATCTCTATAATTCCCACTATGGGAAAATAAAATCAGGGGGGAAAAGAAAATATGAAGACAAAAAAATTATTATCATTAATTTTAGTTGTTGTAATGGCACTGACGTCGTTTGCGGGATGCGGTACTAAAGAGCAAAGCGGCACACCGGAGCAACCAAAGACGGAAACACCTAAAGAAGAAATCAAGGCAAAC
>DAMAEI010000053.1:14624-20249 GCA_031997345.1 Sedimentibacter sp.
GATTGGAAACTTTCAGATGACAAACTGACCTATACCTTTACATTAAAAGACGGCATCAAGTTCTCAGACGGAACACCTTTAACTACGGAGGACGTTGCTTTTACATACGAAACAATAGCATGCCCTGACTACAATGGTCCGAGAGCATATGCAGTAAGCTCCATGAAGGGATACGATGAGTTCCATTCGGGCGCAAAGGCTACATTTGATGCCATTAAAATAATAGACAGGAAAACATTATCCTTTACATTTGCTGACGACAAGGCAGCACCTGCAAATATTGAATGCTTTATATACGGAATTATGCCAAAGCACTATTACAAATTTGACAAGTGGGAAGATTTCCTCGCGTTGAACGAAAAGCCTCTTGGCTCTCATGTAATGACATTTGACAGCTATGCACCAAAGCAGTTTATAAAGCTTGTAAAGAACCAAAATTACTGGGATAGCGCAAATGCGGCTAAAATTGACGGCGTATTGGTAAGTGAAGTTCCGGATGAAAGTATTCTCGCTGCACTTCAGACAAACCAAATAGACTTCGCTCAAATACCATCAAGCAAGGATAACTTGGCTGCTGCTAATGCATTAAGCAATATAAGCGTAACAAACTACCTCGGAAACGGCTATACCTATATGTGCTTTAACTGCACAAGACCTCAGCTTGCAGATGTTAAAGTAAGGCAGGCTCTTATGTATGCATTGGACAGAGAATCCTTCATAGACGCTCAGTATGGTGAAGGTCTGGCAGAGGTTGGTATGGCTCCTATTTCTCCATCATCATGGGCATTCCCAGATGCATCAAACTTGAACCCATACAAATTTGATATGGAAAAAGCAGGTCAATTGATGGATGAGGCTGGCTGGAAAATGGGTTCTGACGGATTCCGTTACAAGGATGGTCAGAAGTTCAGTGTAAACTGGCTGGTTTATACTGATTCATCATGGCCGGGAACTCTGTCAGGTATGGCAGCAGATACATGGAAACAGCTTGGTGTTGATTTGAAAATAGACTTAATGGACTTTGATACAGTTGTTTCACGTACAATGGACCCCGAGCCGGCAGACAAGGATTTCGATATTTACACAATGGGATTCCAACTAAGCATCGACCCGGACCCGACAGGTGCACTGTTTGATGACGATGCATATGTAGCAGGTGGCTTCAACTCTTCAGGCTACAAGAATGCTGCTGCTATGGAGCTTGTTAAAAAAGGCAAGACAGAATTCGATACAGCTAAAAGAGCTGAAATATACAAGGAATGGGCTGCCATGATGAATGAGGAAATACCCCATATTATAATTGCTTACAGAAAAGAGCTCTTCGGTATTAACAACAGAGTTAAAGGTATGAATATAGGAACATATGCAAAATGGACGGATGTTATAAAAAATATATCAATTGAGTAACAAATATCAATTGAATGCCTGATATGCGGGAGGGCTTTACCCTCCCTGCATTTTAAATGTTAAAAGGAGGGTTAAAAATGAAAAATTACATCATTCGTCGTATTTTGCAGATGATTCCCGTAATGCTGGGAATACTGCTTATTTTATTTATAATACTTGAAATGGCTCCTGGAACTCCGGCTTCAAACATGATGAATCCTAAAGCAACCCCTGAACAAAAGGCGGAATTAATAGAAAAGCTTGGCTTAAACAGACCTTGGCATGAAAGGTTCATAAGCTGGATAGGAGAAGCTTTAAAAGGAAATTTAGGATATTCAATCACTCATAAAAAACCTGTTACGGCTGTAATGAAGGACTATATGGGTGCAACACTGCTATTATCTCTTGTATCACTGGCAATTTCGGTGCTCCTTGGAGTGCCTATTGGTATTATAAGTGCAACTAAGCAATACAGCTTTGCAGATAATGCCCTGACTGTATTTTCATTGATTGGCATAAGTATACCGTCATTTTTCTTCGGTCTTTTGCTGTTGAAAAATTTTGCGGTGGATGTACAGCTATTCCCGTTGTTCGGTCTTGAAAACCCTCTTTTATTCAATCCGACTTTTTGGGAAAAGTTTAAGGACATATCTTGGCACCTTGTGCTTCCAAGTATAGTCTTAGGGCTCGGTTCCACTGCCAGCTTCATGCGCTACACACGTTCAAGCATGCTTGAAGTTATCAAGCAAGACTATATAAGGACGGCACGCGCAAAGGGACTCAAAGAAAAAGTCGTTATTTACCGTCACGCTTTCCGCAATGCGTCAATACCCATCATAACACTGTTAGGTTTCCAGATACCTGCCTTGTTGTCGGGTGCGGTAATAACAGAAAGTATATTTGGTCTTCCCGGTCTTGGAAAAATAAGCATCGAAGCAACCATGACCCGAAACTATCCTTTAATTCTCGGAATAAATGCAATGCTTGCATTTCTCACACTTATAGGCGCACTTGTTGCTGACATACTGTATGCTGTGGCAGACCCGAGAATAAGATATGATTAAGGGAGGCAGCCATGACAAATAGCAGCATATATGAAAATAAAAAAGCAGGCAATGTAAGTAAGGAACGCTCATACTGGGGCGACGTTGTTCACAGACTGAGAAAAAACAGAATGTCAATGGTAAGCTTAGTAATACTTGTTATAATAATAGGACTATGTGTAATAATCCCTGCTGTTTCTCCATATTCCATAGAGGGAACAAACATGGAAAAGCAGTACAGAGACCAGGCTCCGAGCAGCACTCACCTGCTTGGAACAGATAAAATAGGAAGAGACCTGTTTACAAGGCTGTTCTATGCAGGTAGAATATCTCTCGGAGTTGCATTGGCAGTTGTTACATTGGAATGCACCATAGGTATTGTTTTGGGAAGCCTTGCAGGATTTTACGGAGGTATAATCGACAACATCGTAATGCGTGTTGCAGATGTATTTCTGTCCTTCCCTTTCATGATGATATGTATAACCATAAGCTCAGTATTGGGAAATAGCATACCAACACTGATCCTTGTTCTTGCACTTTTGAGCTGGCCCAGCATCGCTCGTATAGTGAGAGGACAAATACTTATATTGAGAGAAATGGAATACATGGAAGCATGTGAGGCTCTTGGAATAAGCGACGTGAAAAGAATATTCAAGCATCTGCTTCCAAACGTACTTGCATATGTTATAGTATATGCAACATTAGGAATGGCAAGTGTTATCTTGACCGAAACATCCCTGAGCTTCCTCGGTCTCGGAGTTTCTCCTCCCACACCTTCATGGGGTAATATGATTCAAGAGGCAAGGGACATAATAGTAATTAAATCTAAATGGTGGTATTGGATTCCGCCTGGAATCAGCATCTTTGTATCTGTTATGTGTTTCAATATATTGGGTGATGGTCTGCGTGATGCAATTGACCCGAAGATGAAGAGGTAGGTGGATTATGGAAAAATTATTAGAGGTTAAGAACCTTAAAACATACTTTTACTCAGAAAGGGGTGTTGTAAAGGCTGCCGATGATGTGAGCTTCTACGTAAGCAAGGGAGAAACCCTTGGCATCGTAGGTGAATCAGGTTGCGGAAAAAGCATTACATCAATGTCCATAGCTCGTCTGGTTGAAACACCTCCCGGAAAATATGTTGGCGGTGAAATACTGTTAAACGGCGAGGATATGCTCAAGGTATCCGATGAAAGAATAAGACAAATAAGAGGAAATGACATATCCTATATATTTCAGGAGCCAATGACCTCATTGAACCCGGTATTTAAAATCGGAAGACAAATAAGTGAATCCCTTATGCTTCACAGAGGCATGAGCAAAAAAGAAGCATACAAGGAGAGCATCAAAATGCTTGAGCTTGTTAAAATACCTAATCCCGAAAGAGTAGTGGATGATTATCCCTTTGCACTTTCAGGTGGTATGAGACAGCGTGCAATGATTGCAATGGCTCTTGCATGTGAGCCGAAGCTTCTAGTAGCCGATGAGCCAACAACAGCGCTGGATGTGACAATTCAGGCTCAGGTGCTTGATTTGATGAATGAGCTTAAAGAAAAAATAAATGCTTCAATTATGTTTATAACTCACGACTTGGGCGTTATATCTGAAATGAGCGACAGAGTAATGGTTATGTATGCAGGCAAGGTTGTTGAGGTTGCAACCACTGAGGATATTTTCAAAAATCCGAAGCATCCTTACACAATTGGACTGATTGCTTCCAAGCCGGATATGTCAACAGAAAGCTCAAGGCTTCATGTTATACCCGGAAATGTACCGGATTTGAACAATCTGCCCACAGGCTGCCCATTTAGCACGCGTTGCAGCCATGTTATGGACAAATGCAAGACTGCATTTCCCGAAGAAGTTGTATTGGACGGAGAGCATCGAATAGCATGCTACTTATACACCGAAGGGGGGGCAAAATAATGAGCGAAAATATAGTAGAAGTAAAAAACCTTAAAAAATATTTTCCAATTAAATCAGGAGTTTTCAAGAAAACAACCGGACATGTAAAGGCTGTTGATGATGTTTCATTCAGCATTAAAAAAGGTCGTGTGCTTGGCGTCGTAGGCGAATCAGGCTGCGGCAAATCAACGCTTGGAAGAACCATGCTCAAGCTTCTTGACCCCACTGAAGGTCAGGTTACCTTTGCCGGAAAAAGTGTTTACGGAATGAGTCGAAGCGAGCTTAAAAACCTTAGAACTCAAATGCAGATAATATTTCAGGATCCGTACAGCTCATTGAACCCAAGACTTCCTGTTTATGAAATTGTTGGAGAAGCAATGCTTCAGCACGGTATCGTAAAGAACAAAAAAGAAATGATGGACAAAGTTGTTGAAATTATAGGAAAATGTGGGCTGTTCCCCGAGCAGGCAAGCCGATATCCGCACCAATTTTCCGGTGGACAGCGCCAGCGTATTTGCATTGCAAGAGCACTTGCCGTAAATCCTGAATTCATCGTTTGTGACGAAGCAGTATCTGCGCTGGACGTTTCCATTCAGTCACAGATTATAAACCTTTTAAAGGATGCACAGGATGATTTCGGACTTACTTACCTGTTCATTTCTCACGATTTGTCCGTTGTTAAGTTCATAAGTGACGATGTTGCCGTTATGTACATAGGACAGATTGTTGAAAAGGGGCCAAAGAAGCAGATATTTGACAATCCTCTTCACCCTTATACCGAAGCTTTGCTTTCCGCCGTTCCGTCCTTCGACCCATCGCTGAAGGCTACTAAGAGAAGGATAATTTTAAAAGGCGATATACCTTCACCTGCAAAACCACCTTCTGGCTGTCGCTTCCATACACGATGCCCATATGCTCATGATATATGCAGGACAGATGTTCCTGAGTACAGGGAAGTAGAAGGCGAACATTTCGCAATGTGCCACAAGGTTAATGGAGTGTTTTAGATGTCTATTTGGAAAAGCAGAAAATTCAGAGTAGAAGAAGATTTGGAAAGAATAAGAAAGGCTAACCTCCCAGCTGAAAAACAGGAAGAAGAGCATCTGAAAAAAATAAACGAAGGCGAGTCTCCCGAAAGGCTAAAACTTGAAAAAGGTGATTTGCTTGCAATGATATTAGCTATACTTTCGGTAATCGTGCCATATGTGCTGATATTCGCAGTAGCAATGGGCTTGATTGAGACCGCTTCAAGTTTTGTGTAAACACAAAAAACTGACGTAATTTTAAAAGT
>DAMAEI010000054.1:0-7214 GCA_031997345.1 Sedimentibacter sp.
TAAGTTTCTGTCTCCATCGCCTTCCAAGTAGGTGTGTTCTGCACCAGCCTCTAGTTTTTCTTTGAAGCAAAAGCAATCATTAGGGTTACCTCTTCTTTTAACTTTTTCTACACAACCATTACAAATCTTTATACCTCCTTCACAATTAAAATGATCATTAATGACTATTCCACTTCTTCTTTGAGGAAAATTAGGTACCAGCATCATCAGCTGCTCTATCCCTCCCAGTGATGTTCCATACATAAAATATCTTGACATTGTTCTCAATCCTTTCTCTCTATTGGTTTTTGAAATAAAAAAGAGACGAAGCCTATAGGTCATAAGTTGACCGAAGACTTCTCCTCTTTGGGTTTCTTTATTTAGTTTTGGATTATATAAAAAAATGCATTAAGATTTCAATCCTAATACATTTATTGTTTTCATTATTAAATTTTTATAAGCAATATTCAGATTATTTATTATGTACTAATAAACAAAGTATAAATTATATAAATTATTAAATTTAAAATTTATTTGCGTCCGATATATAAAAAATGTTCACTAGTTCCGATTACATTTTTATCTTGGCTTAATTTATAACAAATATCTAACCATTTCATATACTCTTCTTCTTCTAACATATTGATTTCTTTCTCTTTATAATTAAGTATATTTTCAACACCAGCAAATATTATCTCTTGTAAACCAAAACTATTCATTAATTCCATTGCTTCCTTTGGGTCAGTAAAATATGCTTGTGTGAATCCCTTGTAGCCATCACTTATTCCATTATCTAAAAACACAAGCAATTCATCAATAGAGTCAATTGGATATAAGTTTTTTAAGTAGTTTTGTATAGGTGCGTAATTTGATATGAATGAAGCAACTATAATGCCATTTGGTTTTAATAGATTTAATGCTCCTTCGATACAAGTTCTTCTATCTTCTTCATCTACTAAATGGTATAAAGGACCCATCAATAGAATGACATCATATTTTTGCCCATACTCATCTAGTTCTAAGGCATTACCATGTATGTAATTTTCTAGTTTTATACCTTTTGCTAGTGACCTCTCTTTTGCTACTTCAATATTTATTTTTGATAAATCTAATAAAGAAACCTTATGTCCCTTTTCAGCTAAATACATAGCATATCTACCAGGGCCTCCTCCTATATCAAATATCTCTAAGTTATCACCTGTTATATATTCATCTAAATATCTTTTAGTTATGTCAAATTCAATTTTATGCCTTTCTAGTCTATCCCACTCATCATATTTTTCGTCATACCATTGCTCTATTTTGTTCATAAACTTCCTCCCGATATTAGATTTTCTGTTTGTAATGTGTCGTACAAATCTACTTATGTTAATCTATAGTATATAAATCATCCATCTATTTATCAACCTAATTTTGTTAATTATCATCCATTATAGCTCTAATTATCCTATGTCATCTATAAATCACCCCAAAAATAGGGGCCTAAAAACGGTGTTTTTTTGCTCTTTTTTCACTCCAAAATCGACCTCAAACCACTATATGTTGTGGTCAAAATCTACTTTTTGCCCTCTGTGCCACAATACGTCATCAGAATTATACTCTCAACGTGCTCAGTCCCCGGGAACATATCTACAGGAATGGCTTTGATCGCTTTATAATTTCGTTTAACCAGGTATAATAAATCTCTTTCCAGGGTTTCTGGGTTGCAGGAGATATATACTATCTGTTTCGGTCCCATAGTGCACATTGAATTTAAAAACTGTTCGGTGCTGCCTGACCTTGGGGGGTCGATGAATACTGTGTCGGCTGTTTGTTTTCCCGCTACCATCTGGTTCATGAATTCACCGGCATCACAATTGTAAAAATAAGCATTTTTAACTTTATTTCGCTTGGCATTTATTATTGCATCCTTGACGGCATCTCGATTAAGCTCTGCACCTATAACTTTTTTTACGTGCTTGGATGCAATTAATCCTATTGTTCCTATGCCGCTGTATGCGTCTATAATAGTTTCATTGCCTTTAAGTGAAGCTAATTCAATGGCTTTGCCATAAAGAATTTCCGTCTGAACAGGATTTACCTGATAAAATGACTTTGGTGAAATTCTGAACACCATGCCGCACAATGTATCCTCTATATATCCCTTTCCATATAATACTTGTTCCCTTTCTCCCAAAACCATACTTGTTTTCTTGTTGTTTACATTCATGACTATGGTTGTAATTTCCGGATGAGCTTTTAAAAGGGCCTTAATGAAATTATTTCTTGAAGGGAATATGTGAGAAGCTACAACCAGGACAACCATAATTTCTCCGCTCTTATATCCTGTCCTTATTAAGACATGACGAAAAAGTCCCATACCTGTATCCTCGTTAAATGTTCTTATTTTAAATAATTTAAGCATTCCTCTTATGGTAACAATTATTTCGTCCGCTTTCTGGTTTTCAATTAAGCATTTGTCTATATTAACCACATTGTGAGTTCCTGCCTCATATACTCCTGATATAATATTCCCTTTTTTATCTGTATCAAAAACTGCATGAACCTTATTGCGGTAATAATATGGGGCTTCCATTCCAATAATATTTTCCACGTAGCAGAATTTGCTTAACAAGCTATTAACATAATTTTGTTTTTCCTGCAGCTGTTTTTCATAGCTGTGCTGCTGAAGCTGGCAGCCTCCGCATCTTTTTATTACCGGGCAGCTTAATCTTTCTTTGGTATCCATTGAAACTCCTTCTATATAATATAAGCAAAAAATGTACCCACCCTGACGCCAAGGGGGTACTGAATATGGTATATTAGTCTCTGCTGAACCTTGATACTATTCTTAAAATGTGGATGAATATGTTTATGAAATCAAGAAACAGATTCAGTGCCAGTGCCGGCACATCATCCTCTGTAAAGGCACCGTTCTTGATTATGGATATATCATAAAGTATATAACCGCTGAATATCATAGTTCCGAGCCATGCCAAGGCAAGCTGGTACACAGATGACTGCACAAATAATCCAACTAAACTTATCAGTATCAGCGCTATTAATCCGGCATACAGCGTGCTTCCCATGAAGGAAAAATTCCGTTCTGACCTCGCCGAATAAACAGCCAGTCCTCCGAATATTACTGTGGTTATGCCCAGTGATATGAGAACCATAACAGATCCGATTACCGATACATAGTACAGTATTGTTGGAAATGTGCTTATTCCCATCAAAAATGCGACCGAACAGCTGTTGATCCTCGTCATGCCCCTGTTTTCTCTTCTCCTCATAAAAGCAGCCGATATCAGTACAATTATTGAGCCTATACCTGCCAAAAATGCATATTGCGGCGGTACAAACATCATTCCAAACACCATTCCCACGGTGCATATGAGCAGAAGGATGAATAGCTCCCTGATAACGAGGCTTATTAAACCCTTTTTATATGATTCATCAAAATAATATCTTTCCATAATTACCTCCTTAATTAAATGCCACATTAGTGAAAATTTGAATATAACAATACTTTTAATATACCCCATATGCGGTTTTTCAGCCTATCTTTTATATGGGCTGCATTCATTATATCATATTTGTTGCAGATATTCCAAAAAATTTATATAACAAAAAAACCGCCGGAATTTACCACCCAGCAGCTTTATTTTTTCATTATATTTATCCTTAAGCCTATTTTCCGCAAAGCGCCCTTGCTATGTCTGCTGCCTTGTTAAAGTCTTCATCTCGTGGATTCCAATTGCATTTTATTTCAGGATCCAAGACCTCAAAGCCTGCTTCTGTCAGCTTCTCACGGAGCACCTTCGGAGATTCGCCGCTCCATCCATAGCATCCGAAAACTGCTGCCTTCTTGTTTTTAAATTTCAGTTCCTTGAGGAAATCTATCCACCCTCCTACCGAGGAAAGAATGTTTTGTCCCACGGTAGGCGAACCCACGGCTATAGCCTTTGATTTAAACACATCTGTCATTATGTCATTTTTACTTGTTTCCGGGGAAATAGCTGATATTTCCGCAGCAATTTTGTGCGCGAGCTGCTTTGTTCCGTCCCACATGGTGTCATATGCTATTGTTATTTGGTCTTCCTGATATTCTTGTGCCCATTCGCTGTACTTCTGTATTATTTGCAACGGATTGTCTCTCCATATTACTCCGTGGCTTGTGGCAATTATATCAATAGGAAGATTCAAGCTTACTACCTCTTCTATTTTCTTTTTAACAAGAGGCGAAAAAGGATTAAGTATATTTGCGTAATACTTCATTGCTTCTTCCCAAAGCATGCACTGGTCGGCCTTATCATTGAAAAGCTCCTCTATGGCATAATGCTGACCGAAAGCGTCATTTGAAAACAGGATGTTGTCTCCTGTCATGTATGTTGCCATACTGTCAGGCCAATGAAGCATTCTCATTTCAACAAAAACCAACTTCTTTCCGTTTCCTATATCAACAGAATCTCCGGTTTTAACTACTTGGAAGTTCCACTCAGGATGGTGGTACTGGCCTACTAGAGATTTCACACCGTTTGCCGTACAGTAAATAGGCGTGCCAGGTATTTTTTCCATCAATGCAGGAAGAGAACCGCTGTGGTCAACTTCTCCGTGGTTAGCTACAATGAAGTCTATTTTCTTAAGGTCGATTTCAGACTCAAGATTGTCTAAGAATTCCGTGGAGTGGGGCTTCCACACCGTGTCAATCAAAACCGTCTTTTCTTCCTGAATTAAATATGCGTTCTGGCTTGAACCGTGATTTATTGAATAATCCGCTCCATGGAACGACTCCAGCTCCCAGTCAATTTTACCAACCCAATAAACATTGTTTTTAATAAGCTTTTTCATTTTTTCCTCCCATGTAATTTATTTTAAAATATCACCATTATGGTGTCATTTATGTCCGTTTATATACTTATTATATCAAAGGCAGAAATATAAAACCGTGACTTAAATCAAATTTTTACTATTTTTTATTATTTTTATTTCTTTATTACTATTATACTACACATTAACATACTTAAACAGTCTTTTTACCAATTATCTGTTTAAAAGTGTATATTATTGGTATAAATTTATTGATACTCAAATATTATATGTTTGGAAGGAGAGATGTTTATGGAATTTTTAGATAAGTTAGGCAAGAAAATAGGCGAGGTTGCAGACACCGCCACCGACAAGGCCAAGGATTTTGCTGAAACCACAAGGCTGAATCAGGCAGTTTCAGCCGCCGAAAAACAAATCACACAGCATTTTATTGAAATAGGAAAATTTGTTTTTGAGAATGACAAGGATAATCCCGACAGCCCGGTGGCAGAAATATGCGGCAAAATATCAGCGGCTCAAAAAGAAATAGATGAGCTGAAACAAAAGATACTGGAAATAAAAATAGACAACAAATAAGAATGACAATATGACAAGCCATTGAAAAAGTCGTACTGCAAGTGGCCTGAAGTTGTGCAGCTCAGCATACCGACCTTTTCAGCCGCCGAAGGCACCCGAAAGGGTGCTTTTTATGTATAACTATCTTTTATAACTGTTGAAAAATACATAAAAATGTTTTATTGGGTTTTCAAATCAACGTATGTTATAGTGATTATATCGTAAATATTTTAACAATAAAATTTAAGAGGTATGTATGAAAAAATTTAACATTTTAAGCATTATTCTTGTTCTGATGCTTGTACTTGCGGGATGTGCTCCGGCAGAACAGCATTCACAGGCAAATCCACAGGAATCAGCACAGCAGCCAGACAGCAATAATGAACAAAAGCCGGATAAATTTGTTCCACAGATATTATTTAACGGTTCATCAACTCTTGCACCGGTAATGGCTTCCATATCAACAAACTTCATTGAGGGTTTCGTAACCTGGGACAAGGCTGACGCCTCATTCCCTGAAGAGAATATTGCCATATATGTTTCGGCGGGAGGTTCGGGACAAGGTGTTAAATCAGTTATTGACAAAACAAGTGATTTTGGTATGATTGCAAGAACCGTAAAGGATTCCGAAAAGGAAAAGCTTACTGATCTGAAAGAATTCAAGGTTGGCGTTGACGCCCTCACATTGGGTGTAAACCCTCAAAACCCTGTATTAACTGTTAAGGACAACCTTACAACGGATGAGATAGTAAAAATATTTTCAGGTGAATTCAAAACATGGAAGGACCTGGATTCATCACTGCCCGATAAGGAAATTATAGTTATCACCAGGGATATCGGAGGAGGAGCTCACGAAGTATTCCAGTCAAAAATAATGGGCGATGTGCAGGTTAAAGCAGATGCAATACAGGCGCCGTCCATGGGAGCACTGGTTACGAAAATTATGGAAAATGAGTACGCCATTGGATATGCTTCATTCGGAGTTGTAAACCAGAACAAGGGTAAAGTTGCCACTTTGAAGGTTAATGAAGTTGAAGCAACAAAGGAAAACATACTGAACGGTTCCTACATAATTCAAAGGCCTTTGATTGCACTATTCAACGGAGAACCGACCGCTCCTCAGCAGGTATTCATGGATTACGTAATGAGCCCTGAAGGAATGGAAGTTGTGGAATCAATGGGATTTGTGCCCGCAAAATAAAAAGCTTTTTGAACTCCCGCTCTGCGGGAGTTTGTTATTGAGGAGTCATCATGAAAGACCGCAGAGAATTAATTTTTCAGTTTATTGTTACAACAGGAGCTGCCGTATCAAGCATCCTGGTTCTTTTGGTATTCTTTTATATTTTGGGAGAAAGCCTGCTTTTCTTCAGAACAGTGAGCCTGCCGGAATTTCTTCTCGGAAGTGCTTGGACGCCTCTGAGCCCCAATCCTGAATACTCATTTCTGCCCATGATACTTGCCACTTTGTTTATTTCATTGCTGGCAACCGCAATAGCTGCCCCCTTAAGTGCCGGATGTGCATTGTTTCTCACATTTAATTCGAAAAAAGAAATTTCAAGATCCATATTGTCGTGCATTGACATGATTGCAGGAATTCCCTCAGTTATTTTTGGTTTTATAGGACTGGTGGTTCTGGTTAAGTTTCTGGAGCAACATCTTCATATGACCGCAGGTGAAAGCGTTCTGGCCGGAAGCATCCTTCTTTCCATCATGCTTTTCCCATACATGGTAACGGGATATGCAGAAGCCTTTGAAAATGAAAAAACAAAATATTACGCGGCTTCACAATCACTGGGAGTGTCAAAGTGGTACACCATGAGAAAAATAATCCTCCCCTGCGCATCAAACGCTATTTTTGTAAACATGCTTCT
>DAMAEI010000054.1:7224-7897 GCA_031997345.1 Sedimentibacter sp.
ATGATGGTAACCGGAAATTCACCAATATTTCCAAAGCTTTTAGGCAGAGCTGAAACAATTCCGTCCTTAATTGCGCTGGAAATGGGAACCGCCGAATACAAGAGCGTCCATTATTCATCCCTGTATGCCGCCGGTCTCATTCTGATTATCACGGTATTTTTTATACAGCTTGCGGCGCACAGGCTGAACAGTGACGGAAGGAGGAATACACCATGAAAATGAAGGATTCTCTTTTCAAGCTGTGGGTTTTATTATCAGGGTCAATTGTAACGGCCGTTGCTGCAGGAATATTCCTGTATTTGTTTTTCAAGGGATTTGCGGTTATTTCACCTGAATTTATACTTGGTTCACCAAGGGGTATCCCCTTAGGAACCGAAGGCGGGATTTTTCCTGCAATTGCGGGCTCGCTAATGTCCGGGGCCATTGCCGGTATACTTGGAGGAGCATTGAGCCTGTGCACTGCTGTATATCTTGTATTTTATTGCAAAAGCGAAAAAATACGCAGCTATATTTTACATGCGCTGCAATGTCTGGCGGGCATTCCCTCTGTGGTTGTGGGGCTTTTCGGATATTCCTTTCTTATAGTTGGTATGGGAATGCCCAAAAGCCTGCTGAGTGCTTCCGTTACTCTCACCATCATGATTATTCCCTTTATTACCATACGAATTAAAAA
>DAMAEI010000054.1:7973-13355 GCA_031997345.1 Sedimentibacter sp.
GTAATGTTCACGGGAGCCGTAATTATATCTGGAGTCCCTTCAAGCCTGTCAAAGCCATTTATGGCGCTTCCGTATCATCTGTATATTCTGGTCAACGAGGGTCTCTCAATTGAAATGGCCTACGGTACCGCACTTGTGTTGATGGTGATAGTGCTTTTAATTAATATAATCTGCCGCCTTATAGGCAGCTTTGAGGACATATGATGAAAGAAATAATTTTAAAGACAGAAAAGCTTTGCGTAAGCTACGGAAAGGTTAATATACTTAATAATATAGACGTTTCCTTTGAAAAAAATAAAATAACGGCGATAATAGGACCCTCAGGATGTGGTAAATCAACCTTCCTGAAGTCTCTGAACCGCACGGTGGAGGAGTACGGCGGAAAAATAAGCGGAAAAATTACCCTGAGCGAAACGGACATAATGGATATGCCTCTCACGGGAGTGCGCAATACAATAGGAATGGTATTCCAGACGCCTGTTGTTTTCCCTTTTTCTATTTATAAAAATCTCACCTACGCACCCATGTATTACGGCGAAAAAAATAAGTCAGAATTAGATAAAACAGTGGTAAAATACTTAAAAAAGGCTGGATTGTATGAAGAGGTAAAGGATAATCTCGGCATGAATGCATCAAGACTGTCTGGAGGTCAGCAGCAGCGCCTTGTAATTGCACGGTGTTTGACGGTCAACCCCGAAATAATCCTGCTGGATGAGCCATGCTCGGCATTGGACATAAAAAATACAGCCCACATTGAGAAAATGCTTTTAGAGCTGAAAAACGAATATACCATCATAATCGTAACACACAACCTAGCACAGGCGAAAAGAATTGCCGACACCGTAATTTATATGGAGGGCGGCAGCATGGTCGAGGAGGGTCCGGCGGATGAAATTTTCAACAGCCCTGTTGACCCCAGGACAAAGGAATATATCGACTATATGAAAAATTAATCCGCATTAATTATAAAAAATTACAATGAGGTGCAATGTGATAAATATAAGCATACCCGGAAAATCCGATTATTCAATAAATAATATTGTATTTGACTACAACGGAACACTTGCAGAAAACGGAAAGATAAGTGCCTCCGTCAGAGAAAAGCTGTTGTCCCTGTGTGGAATGGCGGATGTCTACGTGCTCACCGCGGACACTTACGGCTCAGCTACCGGTGAATGCCGCGGAATCAATCTTACTCTTAAAACCTTCCCAACGGATAATGCAGCTGACTGCAAGGCTCAAATAGTTGATGAATTAGGAAGGGAAAACACCGTCTGCTTCGGAAACGGCTTCAATGACATAAAAATGTTTAAGTCTGCAGCTCTTTCCGTTGCGGTTCTCGCCGGAGAAGGAATGTGCAGCGCCCTGGTCATAAGCTCCGATGTCATGGTGCGTTCCATTGAAGACGGTATGAATCTGCTGCTGAATCCAAATGCCCTGAGAGCCACACTTAGAGGATAGCTGCCTTATGGCGCTATCTGCACTTCCTCTCCGGGCATGAGGACACGGCTGATGATTTTCCCCGATTGCATCAGCTGAAGATACTTTGTGTTTGTTGGGAATTGCCCTATATTTTTAATGCTTAACGCTTTTTTAAGCGCCTGAGCATCCTCATGTCCTGAAACCACAATGTCCCGGTATTTTGGTGACTTGTGCCTGTAATCCTGCACGAAGAAGCCTCTCCATTCCTGTCCGTTTGATTCGATAAAATGGGGATTGTGCCTGTCTGAGACAATAGTTATTTCCTTGTCATACACATTACTGTCATAAATATAAATTACAATGCGCTCGTCCTTCGGCTCAAAATCATAGCCGTAGGCAACAACTTGATGATTCATGCATATTTCAGCAACCCTTTCGGCTCCTATGAGCCCCAGCACAACCGGTCTTCCTTCATCTATTGATTTTTTCAGCTTGTGGAATTCTTCGTGCTTCGTTTTGTGAGATATGCTCCTTCTTCCGTTATTTACGTTCCTTTTCAGTGACCAGTCAAAGAATTTATAGGATGAAAATGTGAACAAGCTGTGTAGTGCCCGCTCATATATATAATCTCCAAGGATGCTTCCGTCCGGCGGAACATCCCCTCCCGGAAAATCCTTCGGTTCGTGGCTCGGTACTGAAATATTTGAAAAGTAATAATCCAGCGAAGCGAATGCCATTCCTCCGCATCTTCCTCTTGATTCAATTTTTCCAAAGCTTGTTTGGATAATCTTGTTCACAAAGTTATTTCCAAAATGAAAACCGTTCTTTAACGGCGAAAAATCTGTCTTCATTACAACCCCTGTTATCTTTAATATTAGCTGTTTATTCCCGACATATGCGGCATCTCTATGCATTTGCATACGTTTTATTTAAAACATTATAACATATATTTCTAATTTTTACAAATTTTATTTAAAGCTTTCGGTAAAAAAATACGCTCACAGCTGCGGTCAAATATTGCTTGCTTTAATTCATTTACCGAAAATAAACTTTATGATATAATTGGTTATGTTTTTTTAATTTAGCGGAGTTATTATGAACAATAAAAATTTGAAATTATTAGAAAAAGAATCATTCCTGAAGTCGGAAAACGCATGTGATAAAAGATTTAACAATGAATTTTTAAATTTCTACAAAAAGCAATACTTGAGCAATCCCTCAAAGCGGGATTCAATGTCCGGAATGCTCAAGGGACTGCTGTGGAGGAAATCCCAGCTTTGCAGATCCGTGGAGCTGGAACCCCTCATGGTTGCCGATGGAGACAGAATTATAATGATATGTTTGCTGGCTTATGCACACAGGATGCCTGATTATATACAGATGGGATTTTTCGAAGCCGAAGAGCTAAATATGCAGGCTTTCCGCATGATTTTGGACAAAGCCGAAAAAATGGCAAAGAAAAAAGGAGCGTTGAAAATTTCTGCCTCTCTGAATATACACGTGAATTACGGACTTGGCTTTCTGGCAAGCTCATATGATAAAATGCAGAGTTTCGGAATGGCCCACAATCCTGAATTCTACCATGATTTCTTTGATGGCTCAGGCTTTGATGCTATTGAAATGGTCAGCTACAAAAAGGATATGAGGCATGTTGAACGCCTTATGAGCCCGGACATAAGCAGCAAACTCACAGAAAGATACAATGTGAGAAAAGCCGATTTAAGCAATTTGAAAAGCGAATGCGCCATATATACTGATGTGAACAACAGTGCCTTCAGCCAGCACCTGTTTTACTATCCCAGAGATTATGAGGAGGATTACGAGCTGTTCAAAGACTTGAAATTCCTTTTAAAACCTGAAAACCTTCTGTTTGTTGAAAAAGGCGGCAAGCCAGTGGGCTTCATGCTGTGGTATCCGGATTTCAACCAGGTTATGAGCATGGGCGAAACCGCCGGTTTGAAGACGGTTATAAAAAGCAAACTGTTTGGACATAAAATTGACACGTTCAAAATTGTAGAAATGGGAGTTATACCCGGCGAGCGCAACAGAGGCGCCATACTTGCTCTGTTTGACTGTTGCTTCAGATGCATTAAGGATAAATATGATTTTATGGAATCGGGCTGGGTACTGACCGATAACTTCAAATCAAGAAACTTCGGAATAAAATGGGCCGACTGTGAATCAAAAAAATACCGCGCTTACGTGAAGGAGCTGTCATGAGCAGGTATTATTCAATAGAGGAGATGAGTGGACATTCAGACGTACCTGCAGGACTGATTCCCCTGCTTGAGCTTCTGGAGAAAGTCAATCCATGCTCCCAGGAATACGAGAGCACAGAAAAAAATTTCATTATCTCATATTTGTTGAAGCTTAATTTATTTAATTTTAAAAATATTATTCCGCTGAGAGCCACAGTTCGTGTAATAGGTCTGCCTGTTTCCGTGTGCTTGCAGGGATATTTCGGGGATGATGATTCCGCCATAAGAGCTATTGAGAAAAGAAAGGGTCTTAAAATTATTCTAAACGGAGATTCCCCTTTTAAAAGAGGCGGCAGAACTCTGTCAACCTTCGTATTTAAAAACGACTTTTCAACATTTGATGAATATCTGAATTCTCTGAGAAGTCCCTACAGAAGAAGAATCAAAAAAGCCATTAAACACAGAGAAAAACTGATTATAAGAAGCATAAAGCCCTCAGAGTTTACTGAGGAGCATTACAGGCTATATTTAAGTGTAATGAAGAGAACCTCCAATCCCCTTGAAACTCTGCCCATTGATTTTTTCAGGGAATACGATGCCCAGCTGTACGAATTCATACGAATCGACACAAATACCGCAGCAGGCTTTATACAGCTTAAGGAAGTGAACGGCATCCTGTACTTCCTGTTCGGCGGCTTCAGAAAAGAGGATGTTGACACCTGTGATATTTATTACAACATGCTTCTTAAAATAATTGAAACAGGAATAGAGAAAAGGTCTCCGGAAATCGAATTCGGACAGACGGCCGAGGAAAGCAAGCTGAAAATAGGCTGCCGTGAAAAATACAAATATATGTACGTCCATCACAGCAATCCATTGCTAAACTTCATAATTCAGCGGCTTGTTCCTGTTTTTTCATACAGGACATACTCTGTCATGCACCATGTCTTTAAAAATGAGGAGTAAAATGATTGTATTTTTAAAAAAAGTCAGAATCAAATCCGTATTTTCCATATTTGAGCCTATGGTTACAGAACCTCTGGAGCTGTGCTGCCTGAAGGCCGTTCTGGATGACATGGGCATTGAAAATTATATAGCAGACAGTCTTTTCGGACTGAAAGAGCCTGAAGGAAAGGTTCCTGATGCCGTGGTGCTGACAGGCTACAACGTGGCAGAAAATGAAATCCTGAATGAAGCTGCACGCTTAAAGTCCATGTATCCCGACACAAAAATCATTGTTGGACGCGTGCATGTTCAAATTAATCCCAAAGCGTTTCACTCTGAGCACATCGACTTTGTGTTCCGTACAGGAAGACTGAATGCATTCAGAGGCCTCATAGAAAAATTAGCAGACAGTTCCCCCGGCTTCGTGGATGGTGTTGATTTCAAGCTGAAGGATGCTCACGAAAATGAAGTATGGCACGAAGGCAATGTTACGGTGTTGCATGAAGCCGAAGGTATATATCCCGACAGGACACTGTTCAACCGCTTCCGTCACCATATGCGGTATCTTGACAAAAAAAATGTTGCGCTCATCAAGGGCAGCACCGGATGTCCCTACGGATGCTCCTACTGTTTCTGCAAGCTTCTGAACAGCGGGAATTACGTGAATCCCGACTACAAAAGTATGGTCGCTGAAATGGAAAGCATTGATGCAGATTATTTCTGGATTGTTGATGATGTTTTGTTCACAAGCAGAAATGATGCCGTCGAATTCATAAATGCTATAAAGAAAAGCGCACGAAAATTCAAAATAATCGGA
>DAMAEI010000054.1:13365-14231 GCA_031997345.1 Sedimentibacter sp.
TTTCATTTTAGGAGAAAAGGACATGCTGCCTGCGCTGAGGGATGCCGGACTGGAAGAAATCATAGTTGGCTTTGAATCTCCCAGCAACGACGAGCTCAAGGGATATTCCAAGACGACAAACGCGCTGAACTATCCCGATGTCATTTCTTTGCTCAGGGAAAGCTATATTGATTTAACAGCTCTGTTCATGGTACAGCCTGATTATATAGCAAGTGATTTCTTTAATTTATATAAATTTATAAAAAACAACAATATAGATGTATACACCATATCAATTTTGACCCCCATAAAGGGCACCGTGGATTATGAGGCATTGGAAAGCTCTCTTCTGACGAAGAATCCCGAAAAATTTGATTTCCTGCACCTGGTTATGAAGCCCCTGTTGCCGAAGCCGCTGTTTTATCTTCTGTTTTACGGTATTCATATAAGGCTGCTGAAATCCAAAAGAATCCGGAAATATTTAATTTCACTCTTGCGTGGACGTTCCGGAGAACAGGAGAATTTATGAAAAAAAGCATATGGAATTTCTGGGCGGACAAGTATGACACCCTATGGGTTCAGAAATACTCACTGAAGCCCACAAGAAACTATATATTGGAAGCACTCTCTCAATTTAAGGGAGATAATTATATGAAGGTGCTGGATTTGGGCTGCGGCTCAGGGCAGCTTATTGCGGAGATATCAGGAAACTTCAGCAATATTGAAATAACCGGAATAGATTTTTCAGAAAAGATGCTGGAAATTTCAAAGTCAAGAAATCCTCACGCCCGTCACATCAATCTGAATGCGGAGGAGCTGCACAAGCTGGACGGAAGCTATGACCTTATAATATGCACTCATTCTCTGCCCTATTACAAAAAACCCGA
>DAMAEI010000054.1:14241-20065 GCA_031997345.1 Sedimentibacter sp.
ACTGACAACGGAAGAATACTCATAGGCTTTGCAAGCGGCAACAGCCTCTATGACAAATTCATACTGTCATTTGTGAAGCTTACCACCGGCCCCGCAAATTATCCATCTGATAATGAATTTAGAAAATCAGTATCTCCGTACCTTATGGCAGAAAATTTAAAAATAATAAAGGAAAAGTTTTTTATGCCGAGGATTGCAGTATACACCCTGAGAAAGGCAAGCATATGAAAGTTTTGTTAATAAGACCACGACCTCACAGAGAGACCATCGGCCTGCAGCATGTTATGATCTGTGAGCCCCTGGAACTTGAATACCTGAGCTCCAACGTACCTGATGAAATCAAGGACCTTGTGGATATCAAAATAATAGATTTAATTGTTGAGAAAAAGAAATATGAGGATGTGCTCAGGGATGAACAGCCTGATTTTGTTTTATTCACGGGTTACATAACTCATGTTGGTATAATAAAGGACATGTCTGAAACAGCTAAAAAGCTTATACCTCATGTGAAAACAGGTGCGGGAGGTGTGCACGCCGAGGTTGTTTCCACAGATTTCAAATCTGAATTCATAGACTTCGTGTACGACAGAAATGGTATTGAAGGCTTTAATTTAACTCTGAAAATGCTGCTAAACAACAGCAGCACAACAGAAATACAAAATGCGCTTATCAATGCTCCCGATAAAAGCACAAACTTCAGCTTCAGGCATCCTGACAGAAGCGCAGTTTCAAAATATAGAGAAAAATACTACTACATGTTTCACAGTCCATGCGCGCTGATAAAAACCTCATTTGGCTGCCCTTATGACTGTTCTTTTTGCTTCTGCAGAGAAATTACAGGAGGCAGGTATTTCGCAAGAGATATGGAGGACGTAATAAATGAGCTTAAATCCATTCCTGAGGAAGAAATATATATTGTGGATGACGATTTTCTGTTCAGCAGGGAGAGGCTCAAAAAATTCATAGACTTGATTTCAGAAGAAAACATAAAGAAGAAATTTCTTGTTTACGGAAGAGCTGATTTCATTGCAGAGAATGCCGATATTATGGCTCAGCTCAAAGCTGTGGGACTTCAGGCAGTAATCGTTGGAATTGAATCCGTGAGAGCCTCGGATTTAAAGCTCTACAACAAAAGAACAACCAGAGAAATAAACGAGAAATGCATCAAAATACTGAAGGCACTGAATATAGAACTGTATGCAACATTGATTATTCCTCTGGATTTCACTGTAAATGACTTCCGAGAGCTTACAGCATGGCTGAGAAATCTCAATGTCAGGTTTGTAAATCTGCAGCCTCTCACTCCCCTTCCCGGGACCGAAATTTTCGATTCCTATGCCTCACGCCTTCTTGTAAAAAGAGATGACTATGAGGTATGGGACATGGCTCACGTTGTGCTGAAACCCGAATTTATGAGCATAAGGCGGTTTTACCGTGAGCTTCTGAGAGCATATTACAAGGTTATAATGCGGCCGAAACATATATTTGCGCTGGTTAAGAAATACGGTATGGGTGCAAATATAAAAATGCTGGCAGGCAGCAGCCTTGTGAGCATGCAGTATATGCGCAAGATTGTGAGGGGACGTTAATGAAAAAAATATTGCTTATACAGCCCAGTCCTTATGACAGCAACCACATGCCAATCAAGAAAAAAAGGCTGTACTTCATCGGACTTGCCATGCCTCTCCTGGCTGCAATGATGCCGGAGGGCTGGGATGCTGAAATAATTCTTGAAATATTGGAGGACATACCCTGGGATACAGATGCCGATGTAATCGGCATAAGCTCAATGGGCCACGGCGTAATACGCTCTTTGGATATTGCAAAGGAATTCAAAAAAAGAGGAAAAACTGTAATCCTCGGAGGCTACATGGTCAGTATAATGGCTGAGGAGGCTGCCAAGTACTGTGACGCTGTGGTAGTTGGAGATGCAGAGCTGGTATGGAAAGAGCTTTTAGAGGATTATGAAAATAACTCTTTGAAAAAAATTTATGAAAAAAATCTGCGTGAAGGTGTTTTATCCACACCTCTTCCCCGTTTTGACCTTATTGTCAACAAGAAAATCGGAGATTTCCTTCCGGTTCAGGCAGGAAGGGGCTGCCCCAATACCTGCAGCTTCTGCTCCGTTGCCTGCCTTTACAAGGGACATTATATAAAAAAGCCTCTTGAGGAGGTTGTAAGGGATATACGTCAGGTTAAGGACCTAGGCTTTAAAAAATTTCTTCTGTTGGATGACAATATTTTTTCTGACAGAGATTACTTACACAGGCTGCTTAAGGAAATTAAGGAGCTTGATATGGAATGGATGAGCCAGTGCGATATAAGAATAGGCAGGGAAAGTCAGCTGCTGAGGGAGCTCAGTGAAAGCGGCTGCACCACCCTCAGCTTCGGCCTTGAAAGTATTTCCCGGGAAAGCCTCATAGGAATGAACAAGGGATGGGCAAATCCGGATAAATATCCCCAGCTCATCGAAAACATACAGGCTCACGGAATTGACGTTTCAACCGAAATGGTAGTCGGCGGTGATGGCGATACCCTTGAATCAATCAAATCAACGAAACTGTTTATTGAAGAAAATAAAATATCCGTTCCCCGGTTCTATATACTCACTCCCATACCGGGAACAAAATTTTTCAAGGATATAGAGGCACAGGGAAGGTTGATTAATGACAACATTTATTCCTTTGACGGAACAGAAGCTGTGCACACTCCCCTGAGGATGACGCCTGAGGAACTGACAAAGGCATACTGGAGATTGTACGAGTCGTTGTTCACCTATAAATCAATTGTCAAAAGAAATATTCTTCGGAGGGAATTTCTTAAGAAGCCGGGGAAATACTTATTTTACTGTGTTGTCAACTTGTTCTACAGATATCAGATAAAGCAGAAAATTACACCCAATATATTTTAGTGAGGTGCATATGAAAATACTTTTGGTTCGTCCGCCACGGATAAAACAGGCCATTACGCTGAGTGACTTCATGTTTTCGGAGCCACTTGGCCTTGAAATGGTATACGGCGTTTTAAAGGATGCCCATGCGGTTGAAATTTTTGATATGATGGTTGAATCCACCGAAATTTCGAAAAAAGTCGCTGACTTCCGCCCCCAGGTAGTTGGTATCACAAGCCTTTGCATAGATGTGAGCAAGGTTTTGTCTCTCTGTGCAGAGATAAAGAGAACAGATCCATCCATTGTCACTGTTGTGGGAGGAACCCAGTCCTATCTGAACCCGGAGGGATTTTACAACAAAAATGTAGACCATATCTTCGAATATACCAATTATGAAAATCTTACAAAATTTTATGAATCAATGCCTCTGGGAGAAACAGAACCTATTGACGGAATACGCTCAAGGGTATATGATTATAAATCAACAGGTATAAAAGGAAGAAATCAGTACATGCTTCCTTACAGAATATCCACCGAAAAATACAGAAGCGAATATTCATATTTCGGCTACAGACCTGCGGCAATAGCAGAATTCGGAACAGGCTGCGAAAAAGTATGCGACTTCTGTCTGAGATGGAGAATTGAGGGTGCAAGAGAGAGGCTTATCGACCTTGAGCTGACTAAAAAAGATTTAGCTCAAATCAAGGAACCTACCATAATGTTCATGGACAATGATTTCCTTTCCGACAGAGAAAAAATAGAAGCCTTCATAGGCATCGTAAGGGAACTGAAGCTGAATAAAAATTATATTATGTATGCCTCCGTAAAAGGAATTGCTGAATACAGAGAATACTTACCTGAGCTTAAATCCCTCGGCTTAAAGGCTCTGCTGGTTGGTTACGAGACATTCAGCGATGAGGAAATGACAATTTACCGTAAAAAATCAAGCACCTCTGACAACTTCGAGGCTGCGGAAATACTGCGTAGCCTGAATATTGATGTGTGGGCATCCTTCATGGCCCATCCCGACTGGAGCAAGAAGGATTTCAAGCTGTTCAGAAAATATATCAAGGCTTTGAAGCCACAAATCACCTCGATCAGCCCGTTAACCCCTTTTCCCGGCCTTCCCATGTATGAGGAATACCGCGAAAGGCTTTTGTACGATGCCAATAACTTTGAAAAATGGAGCTTTGGCCAGGTTATGATAAGACCTTCCCAAATGAGTCTGAGTGATTATTACCTGGAACTTTTGAAGACTAATTTATATGTAAACCTGCTTGTAAACAAAAATACAGAAATGATTAAAAAATATGGTATTGCAAATATACTGAGAATATCATACGGTTCACTGAAGGCTGTAAAAAAATATATCCTGCTCATGATGGAGAATTGAAAATGAAGAAAAATGATGCTGTACTGGCAGTGCTGCTGGTGATTGTATGGGGCTTTAATTTTACTGTAATAAAAATTGGTCTTGGAGGCGTACCTTCCATGCTCCTTGTGGCACTCAGATACGTGTTTACTGTTTTTCCTGCTATCTTTTTTGTTAAAAAACCGGATACAGAATGGAAATATATAATATTGTACGGTCTCTTTGTTGGCGTGGGGCAGTTTGCATGCCTGTTTTACGCCATAGAAATAGGTATGCCCACGGGAATTTCATCAATAGTCCTTCAGATACAGGCTTTCATATCTCCCGTACTGGCAATGCTATTCCTGAATGAAAAGATGAAAGCAAAACAGGTGGCAGGTATATTTGTGGCTACAGCGGGCCTTGCTGTAATAGCGTGGGCAAACACCGGAAGCGGAGTGACTTCCATACCCTTTGCCGCAATTTTTCTGAATATCCTCGCTCCGTTTTTCTGGGCAGCATCCAACATAGTGGCACGCATAGCTTCCGACAAGTCTGCCGCTCAGGGCAAAAAACTTAATATGTTCAGCATGGTTGTATGGTCCGGATTAATTCCTCCAATCCCCATGCTTATTATAGCGATGTTGCTTAATTCACCCCACGAACTTCTCAATATAGTTTTGAACTTAAGCAGCACGTCCATTTTTGCAATTATCTACCTTGCCTGTGGCGCAACACTGTTCGGATATGGTGTATGGAACGTACTGCTGGGCAAGTATCCAATGGGAAAAGTAACACCGCTTCCTCTCATGGTTCCTGCTGTTTCTCTGCTGTCCTCAATGCTTGTGCTCAAGGAGCAGCTTTCAGCCATGCAGTGGGTGGGTGTCGCTGTTATATTTGCGGGCGTACTCATAACAAATTTGAATCTGAATGAAATTTTTAAGCGCACCGTAAAAGTACCTACCGAAGAAAATCTCCAATAAGGCACTCACAGGTGCCTTCTGTAATAGGCGGAAACGAAAAAAGCAGACACGGTATTGTGCTGGCAATAATTTCTTCTGTTACTTGTCCAAGGGCTTTCCGCAGCCTGGGCAGTAATTGAAGTTTCCTTCTATATCAATTTTGCAGTGAGGGCATTTTTCATTCTGGCATGCAACACCTTTTTGCAGGAGCACAATATCCTTGTCCTTCAAAAATACATTATGGCCCTCTCCTCTTTCCATCATAATTCCTTTTTCCCTGTTATTTATAAGATACAGGCTGTTGCAGCATGTTGTTCTTGCATAAAATTTTTTCCCGAATTTGAAAATCGGTATAAAAAACAGGCTGAGCACGTTGTATTCCACAAATGCTTCATACCGTCCATACTTGCCGCAGCAGCTGCACATAATAGGCTCATAATAATCCAGTTCTTCTCTTTTAGGATATACTCCTGCAATAAAAAACATATAATCATCCCCTTCAACTGAGTAATGTTCTTAGTAGATAAATTAATTATACTAATAAGACCATGTATCCGCAACAGCAAAAAAGGGGCTGTCTCAAAAATAATTTTTGAGATAGCGCTACAATTTTAGAAAAAT
>DAMAEI010000055.1:0-4177 GCA_031997345.1 Sedimentibacter sp.
CAATATAAAATCAATACCCTTAAAAAAGTTGTTTAGTTTACTGTTGACAATCCATTTTAAAAAATTCATATTAATTTTATAGTATGCTTGACTTAGAGTTAAGTGTAAGGATTATAATAGTACAAAAACATATGAGGTACATAAAATGAACTATACTATAGCGCAAGCAGCTAAAAAAATGAACCGTTTAAAAACTCGTAACTATTTACAAGTGTACGGGATTTTGAAAGGAGGTCAAAGTTGGAAATATTGCACATGATAAAAATTAATCAGACAATCCCAGATTATGCGGATTTAGTGGATAAATACAAAGATCCGGTTTATAAGTTTTGCCGGAGTCTTACATATTCCAAAGAGGACGCAGACGATCTATTTCAGGAAACATTTTTAAAAACGTTTGAGCAGCTACACAAAGTAAATGCTTCAGACAACCCGCAAAGTTTTATCTTTTCCACTGCATTATATCTTTGGAAAAGCTGGAAACGCAAATACGCTCGCCGCAATCGGCTCGCACCTGTTGAACCATTGGATGAAATGGTTGTAAGTGAAATTAATATGGAAGATAGTTTTGTAGCACAGGAAGAAAGACACATTGTCCGTCAATTGGTTGAAGCCTTGCCCGATAAATTCAGAATACCGATTATCCTGTACTACACCATAGAAATGAGCGTATCGGATATAGCATCTACATTAAAGGTGCCTGTCGGCACAGTCAAAAGTAGGTTGTTTAAAGCGCGAAATCTTATTGAGAAAGGATTGGTTATGATTGAATATGAAAAATAAGAATTACAACATGGACGCTCTTCTCCAAAAATCCTTGAGCAGCTCAGAAACACCCAACCCAGAGTTAGTACAAAAAATAAAACATGAGTTCAAGGAGAAGACTATGAAAAAATCTATTATCAGACGTTTTTTCGGCACGACTGCCGCTGCCGTTTTAGCTTCAGTTTTTATTACTACTACTGCATTTGCTGCATGGTATTTCCTAAAGCCGAGCGAAGTTGCGGATAAATTTGAAAACCGTGCGTTAAGCGCCGCTTTTAACAGTGACACTGCCATTAATATAAATGCTTCTGTCACTTCCGGAGACTATATATTTACATTGCTTGCTATCGTGTCAGGAAAGGATATTACTGACCAACCGATTTATATTAATGGTGATATACTCAGTGACCGTACATACTCAATAGTTGCCATACAAAAATCAGACGGCAGTCCGATGCCCTCCGTACAGGATGATGAATATGGAAATATGCCTTTCTATGTTTCGCCATACATTAAAGGCTTAAAGCCATGGCAGGTTAATGCCCATACTTTGAACGGTGGCCACTCTGAAATGGTAGTTGATGGCGTTATGTATCGCATAATTGATTGTGATGAAATAACGATGTTTGCCGACCGAGGTATATATCTTGGCATAAACACAGGATCGTTTTATAATTCTGATGCATTTATTTTCAATGAAGAAACTGGCGAACTTAAACCTAATCCCGATTATGACGGCACAAGTGCGGTTTTTGATCTGCCTATTGATAAGGCTCTTGCTAATCCAGAGAAATCTAAGCAATATCTTGATACTTTATTGAATACCGATGAAGTTGAGGACATCGATAATGTAGCTGACGGTGCAACTGGGCTTGATATTTATGAAGATAGTGAGGCTGGTATTATCGTAAGACGTTTTACGACTTATGAAGATTATCAAAATTGGATGGTACAAAAGCTCGCTGAAACGCAGAAAAAGGTTGACAAAGGTGAGTATTCGTCGGCTTCCATGGAGCTTGATCGCCGTGATTATGAAGATAAACTGCAAGAAATTAAGAATGGCGCAACTCTTACGATAACAGAGTTTGAAGACGGAAGTTACAATGAGTTGCTCACATACCCTGAAACAGGAGCTTCAACAACCCTTAGATAAGCATTTCTTTACACATAAAATATACCCCATTTTTAAAGACTTTAGAAAATGGGGTATATTTTATGTGTAAAGTACTTTTATACCTGCATGTTTAAATTTGTATTCTCGGCAGTTCCTATTATTTCATTTAGCTCTTCTTCACTTATTACTTCTTTATCCATGAGAAGAAGGGCGATTTTCTGAACTGCCTCTTTATTGCTTTCAATGATTTCAAATGTTGCCTCATATATCTTTGCGGATAACTCCTTCACCGATTTTTCGACGGAAGCGAGTGGTATATTTAGCTTTTCGGAAAGTATACCTAAGTTTACAAATGCCGCATCATCATCCATGCCGTATTTTGTTACATAATCTACGGCGAGCAATGTTGCCCTTTCTATGTCATTTTGTGCCCCTACGGTGATATTGTCTCTACCGAAAAAAATTTCTTCGGCAGCTCGTCCAGCCATGAGCATCGAAAGCTGGCTTTTTATGCGTTTCTTTGTAATGACCTCTGTGCTGTCCGGCATGCTTAAAGTGTATCCCCCGGCGCCCTTGCTGGTAGGAATTACAGACACTCTTACTACCTTGTTTTCAGGCATTAGGAACTTTGATACGAAAGCGTGACCTGCCTCGTGATAGGACGTAACCTCTTTTTGCTTGCTGTTTTCAGATACATTCTTCTTTTCAGAACCGGCAAGAACCTGAAGGTAAGCCTTTCTGATATTCTCACCGCTTATTTTATCCGAGTTCTCTCTGATTGCGGCAAGCGCTGCCTCATTTACCAAGTTTTCAATCATTGCTCCGCTGAAATAAACTGTCATATCAGCAATTTCATCGAAATCTATGTCATCTGCAGTTCTCTTTTTAGAAAGATATAGCTTGAGTATGTCTATCCTGGCATTTCTGTCAGGAAGCATAATTTCTATCTGCCTGTCAAATCTTCCCGGTCTCAGCAAGGCGGAATCCAGGGTGTCAATTCTGTTTGTGGCCGCAACCACCACTGTGCCTGAATCTTCGGCGAAGCCCGACATTTCCGTCAGCAGTGCATTCAACGTCCTGTCACCTTCATCGCTGCCTCTTAGGTTTCCGTTCATCCTCTTTTTGCCTATGGCATCTATTTCATCGATAAAAATTACACTTTTACCCGATTTTTTTGCTTTTTTAAATAGGTTCCTTATTCTTCCGGCACCAAGTCCGGCATATACCTGCACAAAATCCGAGCCCGACACTGCGTAGAAAGGAACTCCCGCCTCTCCTGCCAATGCCTTTGCCATCAGTGTCTTCCCAGTTCCAGGTGACCCGTAAAACAATACTCCCTTTGGCATCCTGGCATCTAAACTCTTGTATTTCTCAGGATTCTTTATAAAATCAACAATTTCCATGAGGCTTTCCTTTGCCTCGTAGTTTCCCGCCACATCATCAAACTTCATGCGGGACGAGCTGTTATATTCAATTTCATTTAAGCCGTTTATCTCACGCTGCGCCGATTTTTTATTTCTGAATATAAAAAATATAAAAATCAGCACACCCACAAATATCAATATCTGATAAGTTTCCATGATAGCCCCCTTCGAACAACCTAATCCTTCAATCTATACAACTATTGTACCACGGGTATATATCATTGGATATACTTAATATATTGCTTTATTTCATTGTTTTTCCTCAGTTTCCAACAGACACGCAGCCTGTGCGGCCATGCCTTCACCCCTGCCTTCAAAGCCAAGGTGCTCGGTTGTAGTGGCTTTGATATTGATGTTTGATACGTCGGTTTTCAAATCCTCCGCAATATTAATTTTCATCCGCTCAATATACGGACTCATTTTCGGTTTTTGCGCAATTATAACAGCATCAAGGTTTCCCAGTCTGTAATTTTTGCTTCTCATTAATTCTTCCACATTTCTCAGAAGAATTCTGCTGTCAATATCCTTGTATTTATTGTCCGTATCGGGAAACTGCCTGCCTATATCGCCGCAGCCCATTGCTCCCAGAAGACTGTCCATTACAGCATGTATGAGCACATCCGCATCGGAATGTCCCTCAAGGCCCTTCTCATAGAGTATGTGTACTCCCCCTACAATCAATTTTCTGTTTTCTCCAAATGCATGAACATCATAACCTATACCAATTTTCATAATATCTCCTATGACCTTAATAAATACTTGCGAATATTTCAGCAATCCTTAAATCAAGGGGTGTTGTTATTTTCATATTTCTGGAGAGGCCGTCTATTGTCATCACCTTATGACCATAAAATTCAGCTATTGAGGCATCATC
>DAMAEI010000055.1:4223-13438 GCA_031997345.1 Sedimentibacter sp.
AACATGCTTCTGTCCAGAGTGCTCAACACCGTCCCGTCACCGGAGACCTCTTTGATTGTATCGGTCACATCGATTACGGGTATGCATGCCTTGTTAGTATACGCTCCCTCCACGCAGCTGCTTATTAAATTATATGAAACAAACGGCCTCACGCCGTCATGAATAAGGACTATATCGCAGTTATCACTTACGGTCTTTATCCCTTCAAATACAGATTCCGTCCTCGTGGAGCCTCCGGCACTGACACTTTTCACCTTTTCATAGCTGCCGGTAATATTTTCCCTTACGTAGTCTAAATCCTCTTTGTTTACAATCAGTATTATTTCATCAATCTCATTACTTTTTTCGAATTTATAAAGAGTGGTATCCAGAATTGTTTTTCCTGCAATAGTCAGGTACTGCTTGGGCATGTCCGAGCCCATTCTTGTACCCCTGCCCGCAGCAACTATTATTGCAGTTACATATTTATCTTGAAACATGGTGCCTCCCTGCCGCCGGATATGTAAATCCGTCGGTTTGTCACAGTATTTTTTTCAAATTGAGCTCCTCTAAATATACCTCCGGCATTCCCAGCCTTCTGGCAGGTATGAATTCTCCGTGGCAATCCGAGCCTCCTGATATCATCAGGTCGTTCTTTTTACAAAAGTCCTTGTAATATTCCTCGCTGCCCACATTGTAGGGCGAAAAGCATTCTATGCCGTCTATTCCCAGGCTCAGCCAGTATTTCAGCTCCTCATGGGGCATAGGCGTCTGCTTGTAGTGATATGAAGGATGCGCGAGAAAAATTTTACCGCCGCTTTCCTTGGCAATTTTTACAACTTCCTCCGACCCTTTAAGTTTTGCCTTCATGCCGGATTTTCCAAAATCAACAAAGTGCGCTGATATATTCTTGTGAATTCCCTTATCAAGCATATAGTTAAGAGATTTCCATCCTCCACGTTTGCGGTCGTAATAATATTGCTCATAATCCTCAAGGCTTACTCCATCAAATTTTGAGGCTGCATATGAACCGATGAAACGTGAATTGGTGCTTATCTTACTTTCGTTTGTCCATTTGATTAAATTCAGCAGAGCCTCGTTGTTTATATCGTAGTTGTACATAGTCAGGTGATATTCTCTGCCCTCATACTCTGTCGTAAGCTCTGTTCCGGGAATAAACATCAGGTTATCTCCCGGTTCTATAATTTCCTGCATTTTTTTTATATTGTCCACACAGTCGTGGTCAGTTATTGAAAATATGTTTATTTTGCTGTTTATCAATTCTTTCTTTAAATCATACACATCCCATGGCCCGTCGGAAGCACAGGTATGCATATGCATATCCGTTTTTTTCATTTATACCTCTAATAAAGTGAGTCTTCATTTATCCTCGTGTAGAACATCTCTCTTACTTCGTCAAAATCCTTAGTCTGAGCCATTATCCACATAAGCTTTGTAATTGCCGCCTCAATTGTCATGTCATATGCCTGAAGCACGTTATATTTTTTAAGTGCCTTCACACCAACTTCATATACTCCCATGTCACTTCCCTCAAACATAACCTGTGTGGCAATTACGATTATCTTTCCTCTTTCCGCCAGTGCTCCAAGCTTTTCAAGGAAGTTTCTCCTGTCCTGAAAAGGAAGCCCGCCAGCGCCGTAGCTTTCAATTACAACGCCCTCATATTTTTCACCTATATAGTCAAGAACATCTGGCTCCATTCCCGGAGCAAGCTTCAGCAGAAAAATGGACGGAAATATATCTTTGAAAAATTTAACAGGCTCTGTGAATTTTTCACCCCTGATATACTTCGTAATTCTACTGTCGTCAATTATGGCTGCAACGGGAAAGTTAATTGATTCAAATGCGCTGTAGCTCTTTGATTTCACCTTGCGTGCCCTTGTTCCCACAATGGCCTTTCCGTCAAACACAAGATACACTCCTCTAACATCCTTTTCGGCTGCAAATCTGAAGCTGTCCAGAAGATTTTTCTTAGCATCGGTGATATCTACATTTATGGGCTTCTGCGCACCTGTTATTATAACAGGCTTATCTAAATTCTGTATTAAGTATGAAAGGGCGGCAGATGTGTAGGACATAGTGTCTGTACCGTGAGATATTACAAACCCGTCGTATTTGTCATAGTTACTTTCTATTGCCTCCGTCATGAGAACCCAGTATTCAGGCTGAATATTAGTGCTGTCAATATTTAAGAGCTGAATTGTTTCAACGTTGCAAAACTCCTTTATTTCAGGCACATAACCCAGAAGCTCCTCTGAGGTTATCTGCGGCGCCAGACCGTCTTCAGTCTTTTTTGAAGCAATGGTGCCTCCGGTGGCAATAAGCAATATGTTCTTTTTCATCATCTTCTCCCTGTTAATCAATATATGAAACTATCTGCCTCATGTCCTCAGGCATCGGGCATATTACAACAACTTCTTCTCCCGTTATGGGTTGTGTAAACCTCATTTCATGACAGTGCAGAGCCTGCCTTTTTATGAGCTCACTTTCATTTCCGTACAGCGTATCTCCCAATACGGGATGGCCTATGTGCTTCATATGCACTCTTATCTGGTGAGTCCTGCCTGTATCAAGCTTCAGCCTGACCAGTGTCATATTATCCATCCTCTTTTCAACCATGTAGCGTGTAATGCATTCTTTTCCCGACGGATGAACAACCCTTAGTATATCCTCCTCATTCAGCCTTGTAATAGGCTCGTTTACAATTCCCTTGTCTTCCTCTATGATGCCTTCCACAACAGCATAGTAGTATTTTTCAACAGTATTTGCCTTCATCTGCTTTGACAGCTCGTTGTGGGCATAGGGATGCTTTGCGATTATAACGACCCCAGATGTATTCATATCAAGCCTGTTCACAAGCCTGACCTTACGTTTTATGCCCCTTCGTCTGAAATAATAGGCAATTCCGTTTGCTACGGTGTTGTTCTGGTGTGACCTAGTTGGATGCACCACGATGTATGGAGACTTATTCACTGCAAGCAGATCGTTATCCTCATAAACTATATCTATGGGTATGTCAACGGGATCATATTCGTCCTCATCCTCATCAAACTGCACAGACAAAATATCTCCCTCAAAAACACTTTTGTTAAGCTTGGCTGTTTTGCCATTCACAAAAATGCAGTCATTCAGCTCCAGTTTCTTTGAAAGACGCCTTGAAAAATTTAAGTTTTCAGCCATAATGCCCTTTACAGTTTTATCATTTTCCTGTATTGTATAATTAAGAATATTATCAGTATTCATAAGCTCTCCCATCTTTTAGGCGGACTTTTTAAGCCCTGTGGAGGCGCTGAACCTCCGTTTCTAATATAATATAAATCGCATTCAATGTAAAGGGGATAAAATCATGAAGGACAAGGTAATAAACATAGCTGCGAACCATGATGATTATACGGCTGAAATAAAGGAAAACCTTATAAATATATTTGAAAAATACGGCTATAGTTATTTTGACGGATTTAATAAGCACGGTGAACTAAACGTTACCATAGGAGGAGATGGAGCTTTTCTCAGGGCGGTGAGAGAAAGCAATTTTTCAGGGATTCCATTTGTGGGGATAAATACAGGAACACTGGGGTTTTTCCCAGAAATAACCCCAGAAAACCTTGAGAGCTTTGTTGTAAATTACATTGAAGGAAATTATACAATAAATAACGTGAACCTCATAGAAAGCGAAATAGTCTCCCATGGCTGCTCTAAAAAAACATATGCCGTAAATGACATAATACTGAAAAGAAAAGATATGAAGACCATACACATGAACGTGTACATAGCATCGAACCACCTTGAGAAAATAAGCGGTGACGGACTTATCATATCATCGCCTCTGGGAAGCTCGGCCTACAACAAGTCCGCGGGAGGCAGCCTTGTGTATCCTTCTTTGAAAACACTGCAGATTACACCTCTGTCACCTATAATTTCAAATGCATACAGGTGCCTTGACTGCAGCATCATAGTTCCGCCTGAATTTGAAATATCTATCTATCCCGAAAGAAGAGAGGACTACCATATAGCGCTCCTTACAGACGGCCAGCTCATAGAATATGACGAGATAGAGCATATTCATTTCCGGACATCAAAAAAAGTAATCAAAAGACTCTCCACCGGAACCTTCAATTACTGGAATGTAATAAAGGATAAGTTTTTGTAAATGTTCTGAACCATAAATAATTCGGCTAAATATGGCAACCATATTTTAGCCGAAAAATATATAAGCATCTTTTAAATCAGTTACATTCTCAATGTAAATTTACTTCCTTCATTTATGGTGCTTTCCACCGTGAGGGTGTACCTGTGAATGTCGGCAATCCATTTTGCAATGCTCAGGCCAAGACCTGTACCGCCCTCGCGATGCCTTGCCTTATCTGCCCTATAAAAGCGGTCAAATATTCTATCCAGATCCTTTTTAGCAATTCCTATACCCGTATCCTCCACAGTCAGAACCTTTCTCTTAGTTTTATCTGTGAAAAGGCTCACTGTAACCTTGCCTTCCTCGGTGTATTTAACAGCATTGTCAACAAGTATTACAATCATCCTGCGTATTTTATCGTAATCAGCCTTTACCTTCATGTCTTCTTCCAAATTCAGCTTGAAATCAAGTCCCTTGGTTTTCGCCAGTATTTCCATGCTCTGACATACATTTTCCACAACCTCAGAAATTAAAAATTCGGAAATGTCGAGTTTTCCTTCATTGGCATCGGCCTTTGCCAGTATCAGAAGCTGGTCTATGAGCTTAGCCATGACTCTTGTTTCGGAATATGCATTGTCAAGCCACATTTCATTTTCCTCAACCGTACCTTCATCGTCGCTGAGCACAACATCAAGATTTGTCTGTATGACAGTGAGAGGTGTTCTCAGCTCGTGAGAAGCATCCGCCACAAACTCCTTCTGCCGTATCCATGTTTCCTTTACAGGCTTCAACGCCTGACCTGTAAATAAAAAGCTTATTAGCAACAGTATGGCGGTTCCCGTGCATCCCGTAGCATATAGTACACTCCTCAGGAATGCCCACAGTATTTCTTCATTTACGGTGTTCTGGTAAACCTGCACGATGCTTTTTCCCTTGTCATCCTCAAAATACTTGGTATATATTCTGTAATTGAATCTGCCCGCTCTTCTCACAACATAGGAATCATTCTTGTTTTCAAGAGCCTTTACAGCTAGAGTGCGTATATCACCCGAAACATTTGCTCCGTCCTCCTCCAGATAGACAAGATTCATATTTCCGTCGTATATAACATAGTTAACATTAAGCTTTTGATTTCTGCTCAATACAACGCTGGGGCCTATTCTCTGAAATGTGTTGCCGTTTATTCTGAAATTCAGTATTGTTGTATTTCTGTTAGCATATATTCTGAATGCCTCCGACTTCATGAGCTCCTTGTTGCCGTCCTCGAATACAATCCGTGTGAAATTATATATCCCCGCAGCAATAAATGCCATAAAAAGCACCAATATTACGCCCATATATACAGTTAGTTTAAAATGAAGCTTTCTGAACATTCTATTTCTCCTTAAGCATATACCCTACGCCCCGGACAGTTTCAATCTTCGCATTGGTATCTTCCAGCCTCTTTCTGAGGTGGTGAACATATATCTCGATATTGCTTTCCAGGATATCAGCCTCAAGCCCCCATATCCTGTCAATAATCTGCTCTCTTGTAAAAACCTGTCTCGGTTTTTTAATGAACATTTCCATCAGCATCGCTTCTTTAAGCGGTATTTTATATTCCTTATCCTCTATAAATAAGAGATAATTTTTAACATCATATTTTATATCTTCAAACTCATACACTTCACCCACATACTCTGTACCCTTCCTCCTTGCCAGAGCCTTTACCCTTGCTATGAGCTCCTTTGTGGCAAAGGGCTTAATCAGATAGTCGTCCGCTCCGGTTTCAAGACCGAACACCCTATCGTCCACAGTATCCTTTGCAGTGAGCATTATGACCGGAGTCTTGATTCCGTTCTTTCTTATTGACTTTAATATCTGTATTCCGTCCACACCGGGAAGCATGATGTCAAGAACAATTACATCATATATATCCTTTTCGGAAAGAATAAGTCCTTCCTCTCCGTCATTGGCAATATCAACATCTATTTTCTGCTTTGAAAACAAATAACTGAGAGCCTGCGTAATCTTAACCTCATCCTCAACAATTAATATTCTCATACATTCCTCCCGCTAATCACGCTTCTGCCTCCACGGCACTGAAGTTTATTATTTATTATAATAGTGCTTTAATCTTAATTTTATATTAATATTATCTCAATTTACACTATTATATATCATCATGAAACGAATGACAAATTTAATTTTCAGCATATTATTTCCCGCAAAAAAACTGCCAATCAACGACTGACAGCTCTTTTAATTACACTTCGACTGATTCGAGCTCCGGCTGTTCTTCATTATTCGTCTGAGCTTCGTCATGTGCGCCCTTTAACTTTACAGCCTTCAGCAGATTGCTTAAAAACTCGGCCTGTCCGCTGAGCTCCTCACTGGCTGCCGCACTTTCCTCGGAGGTTGCAGAGTTCATCTGAATAACAGAGGATATCTGGTCAATTCCCGCCGTTATCTGGGATGCGGCCAGTGCCTGTTGCTGCGACGCCTCAGCTATTTCCTCCACAATAGAAACCGTCATGCCGGTTTTATCAACAATTGAATTAAAGGATTTAAGCGCTACGTTCGCTATATCCGAGCCTGTTTTTATTGTCCTCAGGGAATTTTCAATCAATTTAGTAGTATTCTGGGCTGCTTCGGCACTTTTAGAAGCAAGATTTCTGACTTCGTCCGCCACAACGGCAAAGCCCTTGCCTGCAGAACCCGCTCTTGCAGCCTCCACGGCCGCATTCAGCGCAAGTATATTAGTCTGGAAAGCAATATCTTCAATTGCTTTAATAATCTTGCTTATTTCAACAGATGCCGCACTGATATCGTTCATTGCCGCTATCATGTTATTCATATGTTCGGTTCCATCCTTAACGTCGGAAGCAGTATTCTCCGCAACCATTTTGCCTTCCTGGGCATTTTTGTCATTAAAAATTATCTGCTGAGACATTTCATTGATAGTTGCCGCCAGTTCCTCAATGGAACTCGCCTGCTCAGTGGTCCCCTCTGTAAGTGCTTGTGCACCCGAAGCCACCTGCTGCGCGCCACTCGCCACTTGCTCCGCGCTCTGTCCTATTGTTATGAATATACGGTTTAGCTCATCAATAATAAATGTTATCCCCTTCTTCATAGGCTCAAAGTCTCCTATGTATTCCTTATAAATTTCTCTGGAAAAATCCCCATTTGTAATTGAAGAAATATGGTCCGAAATATCGTTTATCACATCATTCCATTCATTTATGGTCAATTCCAACGAATTCAAAAGCATCGCCGTCTCGTCCTTGCTTCTGGTCTTTGGAACTTCTGTATGCAGGTCACCTTCTGACAACAGCTTCAGCCTGTTGGCGCATGCAATTATCGGATCAGCTATTTTGGCTGAAACCCTGAAGATAACAAAGGCGGACAATATTACAGAAAGCAATGCCAGTACTGCCGTCGTGACAATGCTGAAATATGTTCTGTCCATGTATTCGTTCTGCGGAACATCAACAAGCATACCCCATCCGCTCGTTCCATCTATGGGTGCATAGGATAATAAATGCTTATCACCGTCATTTCTATATGTTCCGAAATTTACACTTCTGTCCAACATATTCTGCTCCAGCATCGCAAGCTCTCCATTGCTTCCTTCGGCCTCATACTTCAAAATTGTGTTTTCCCTGTTTAATGCTTTTTTATAGTCAGGATGTCCGATAATATAGCCCTTGCTGTCAATTATTGACCCAAATCCTTCCTCGCCCACAACTACCGCAGCGGCAATATCAGATATAACCTTGGCCTCTATTTCAAGCATCACAATCCCTTCAACCTTAGAACCGTAAATTCCATTTCTCCACAGAGGTGCGGAAACTATGTAGTACATTTCAAAGGTCGTTCCGTCAAATACTGCATCAGAAATAAATACGTCTCCATTTATGGCGGCATTGAAGTAATCCGTATGCTTTATAACCTCTGTCATACCCGTATTTGTTGAAACAGCAATACCGTCCTTATTGGCGGTATTTATATTTCTCAATCCGTGCATATTAACTCTCTGCTTGATAATTTCATTCTTTTCCTGTAAAGTTATATCAGGTGAATTAAGCTGGGATATCAGTCCCACCTCTTTGGCTATTGTCTTGTACTTATCCATTTCTTTTGACACAACTTCAGAAGACTTTTTCGCCACTTCCTGCATTGTCTTTTCCAAAGAATCAAAAGTAGCCTTATAACACAGATACGAAGATACTCCCCCAATGGTTATAACTGCCACCAATATTACAAATATTACACTTGCAAACATTTTCTTTTTTATGCTGTTCATATTCGTCCCCAATCAGTATATTTAGTCAATAGTCAATAATGAATTTTAATTGTTTTTAATATGCGCAGCTACCCTTTTATCCTCTGTCTTGATATGAGAAATAAGCCAGCCGGCAACAGAAGAATTAACCTTGGCAACAAGCTGAATAGTCGCCCCGCCCTTTTTAAATTCTTCTACAATTTCATTTACTTCCTTCTTAAATACTTCGTGCTTTTCCCTATGAGCCTTGTAGTCCGGATAATTCGACTTAATCTGAAGCTTCTCTTCATCACTGAAATGCCTAATCACATAATCCTGAAGGAATTTAAGTGTTTTCTCCACCTCATTCCTCCCCTTTCCCTCACTGCATGCATTCAATAAATTGTTTACTGCATCCACAAGGGATCTATGCTGACAGTCAATTTCCAAATTTCCGGTTTCCAGTGATTTATCCCAGCTGTATGCCATGGTAACACCTCTTTCTTGGTAATCTATGTGCTTTGTTAATAAAATATCCTTCTTCGCTTAAAAATAAAGGTGCAGTCTGCGCTGCACCTTCATTCATTAAATTCTATTGATTACTGTAATAACTGTAATACACCTTGTGGCTGTTGATTAGCCTGTGCAAGCATTGCCTGAGCAGCCTGAGTAAGAATATTATTCTTAGTGTATTCCATCATTTCTTTAGCCATGTCTACATCACGGATACGTGATTCAGCAGCTGTTAAGTTCTCAGAAGTTACTCCCAAGTTGTTAACTGTGTGCTCTAATCTGTTCTGTAAAGCTCCGAGATCAGCTCTTGTACCTGATACTGAGTTAATA
>DAMAEI010000055.1:13500-17186 GCA_031997345.1 Sedimentibacter sp.
GCATTTGCATCTTCACGAGTAGATACGCCTATATTGCTAACTCCCAGACCTTGTGAGCTCATGTTTCCAACGTTCAGGCTTACTCTCTGATCCTTTGTTCCGTTAGCACCTATCTGGAATACAATTCCGTCTCCGCCTATTTCTTCCATCTTAGAGATCTCAACTGTTCCTGGAGTTGTAGTTCCGTCCGCTGATTTCACACCATTCTCTTGCAGTACAGCTGCTAAGTTCGCTGCACTTTCATCCTTGTCAGCTCCTATAGCAACTGCTATGTTTCCGCCCTTAACTTTTCCTATATCTGTAGCAGTTTGGAACTCATATGTTCTTCCGCCTATTGTTATGCTGTCTCCTGCTGCAGGTGCAGCTGTAAGTGTTATTGTTTGCTTTGCATTCACGCCGGCAGTCTGAGCAAGAGTGAGAGCTCCTCCAGTTGCAAGTCCACCAATACTTGTAACCTTAGCTTCATTTTTTCCTTCTACCTTGCTTTTGAAAGTCAATGTGCCTGCATTGTTGATAGCTTCAAACTTAGAACCTAATTCTGATTTGTTGAAAGCATCCGCAATTGCCTGACCTGTAGTTGTTGCTGATTTAGCTGCAGCAGTGTCTGCATATTCAATATCAATTGTGCCCGCTTTGCCGTTAGCATCAACATAGTCTACCTTGAAAATAGTTTTATCGTTTGTTGTTGCTGCTGTAACAGCACCTGATGCTACCGATGTTCCTTTTGTGGCATCTATATCTTTAACTGAAACATTAGCAGGTGTAGCAAAATTAGATACTGATTTCGCTTTTCCCAAAGAACCGTCTAACAGATTAATTTTGTTGAAGTGTGTGGAAGTAGATATTCTGTCTATTTCTGATTTTAAAGCTTCAACTTCTTTGTCCAGATTTTCTCTGTCCACTTCGTTCTGGTAAGTTCCGTTAGCTGACTGAACTGCCAGTTCTCTCATTCTCTGAAGAATAGCGTGAGTTTCGTTCAAACCGCCTTCAGCAGTCTGGATTAAAGAAATACCGTCGTTAGCATTTTGCTGAGCTTGCTCAAGACCTCTTATCTGGCCTCTCATTTTTTCTGATATTGCCAATCCTGCAGCATCATCGCCTGCTCTGTTGATTCTGAAGCCTGATGATAATTTCTCTAAGTTTTTACCTGTTGCTGCATTGTTGTTTCCTAATTGTCTTAACGAGTTTAATGCGTTAATGTTGTGTTGAATTCTCATAATTACCTCCGTGTAATTGTTATCGGGATCCATCCCTGAATTTTAGGTTGTCCTAATTTAAGCACCGGGCCCTGATGCTCAAATCAGATTTACCTTTACAAAATATATATCGTAAGCATCAAAAATAAGTTTAGTATATTTTAAAAAATTTTTTCCGCTTAAATTATTTAATTTTTTTGATGCCTTTACGCCATAGAAGAAAGCTTTAAATTTCAACAAATATTTTTTAACTATAAAGTTTTATCATCGGAGTTGTGTGAATAAAAAGTATTTTCTGCTACATTCGCGAATTGTGCTTATCTCCATGTTTTAATTTTGCTCATTTGGTATCCACTGTATAAAAACTGGTAAAATGTTAAAAATAAGGAATGTATGTTGCTAAGTATATGGATGTCATGGTGACCATATAATAGCCATAAGGAGGTGCCAATATACAGGAACGCTGATAATTGAACGTTTTATTTTTGGCACGCATTATGCATATAAATATACGCAATAAATACTTCAGGAGGACTAATATGTCTAAAAACAAAAAAACAAATGAGGCGTCTGTGCAGAAAGATCTTACAAAAATGCGCACGCCTCATACCTATGCAATTATTTTTGCGGTAGTACTGCTTTGCTGGGCGTTGACTTTCATTGTTCCGGCAGGTAAATTCAGCACTCATGACGTTGAATATGTTGATTCAAACGGAGATACAAAGACTAAGACCGTATTGATTGCTGATTCTTTCCGTTACAGCTACAATTTGAATACAGCAAATTTAGCTTCGGAATTAAAGGAATTGAGCAAGGATACTGCCAAGCTTGAAGAGCTAGGTGTTGACCAGGCTGCTTTGGAAGAGCTGCTTGCAACGGATTCTTCGAAATGGAGCCAGTCAGAGCTTGATGATATCGGTCTGAGCGATGATACTCTTTACGGAATGTACGGCAATTCTATGTATGATACAAGCAAAAAACTCCACAAGACCGCACGTATCTGGGGTACTGACGATTACGGCGGATTCGGCTTCATGAACTATGTATTTGAAGGCTTGGCTACTGGAAACAAGTATGGCTCAGCTGTTGGTATAGTTGCTCTGATACTTGTTGTTGGCGGTGCATTCGGTATTATTATGAAAACAGGTGCCGTTGATGCTGGTATTTATGCATTTATAAGAAAGACTAAGGGTCTTGAAAGGCTTGCGCTGCCAATGCTGTTTTTCGTGTTTTCATTGGGCGGAGCAACCTTCGGTATGGCGGAGGAGGTAATACCATTCGCAATGATAATGGTTCCTTTTGTTATAGCCCTCGGATACGACTCTATAGTGGCCGTAACCGTGACCTATGTTGCATCTCAGGTTGGTAATGCCGCTTCATGGATGAGTCCGTTCAGCGTTGCAGTGGCTCAGGGTATAGCCGGAATTCCTGTTCTTTCAGGTGCTTCCTTCAGACTTGCTATGTGGTTCATAGTTACGGGACTTTCTGCCGGATACATGATGTTCTATGCAGAAAAAATAAGAAAAAATCCAGAGCTTTCAGTAATGCATAAATCTGATGAGCATTTCAGAAGCAGAATAGAAAATACAACGCAGCAGGAAATTGAATTCACTTTAGGACACAAGCTCATTCTTTTGGAAATGCTTGCTGTACTGGTGTGGATTGTATGGGGAGTTACAACTAAGGGATATTATATTCCTGAGATAGCATCACAATTCTTCGTAATGGGATTCATTGCGGGTGTTATTGCTGTTATCTTCAAATTAAACGATATGTCCATAAATGACATGGCATCATCATTCCAGAGCGGTGTTGCCGATTTGGCGGGAACTGCTGTTGTGGTTGGTATGGCAAAGGGAATATTGCTCGTATTGGGAGGCTCTGACGCCAACGTTGCATCATCTCTGAACACAGTACTCTACAGCATTGGTCAGGCGCTAGAGGGGGTTCCTGCAGCAGTGGCTGCATGGAGCATGTATCTATTCCAGAGCTTGTTCAATCTTGTTGTAACATCAAACTCAGGTCAGGCTGCTTTGACAATGCCTATAATGGCTCCTCTGTCAGATATAGTCGGCGTGCACAGACAGATAGCCGTTCTTGCATATCAGTTGGGTGCAGGATTTGTTGATGCTTTTACACCTGTTTCAGCAAGCTTGATAGGAGTGCTTGGAGTTGCAAGAATTGACTGGTCTAAATGGGCAAAATTTCAGATTAAAATGCAGGCATTTTTCTTCCTGATGGGCACGATAATAATTGTTACGGCTGTAGCAATTAATTTTCAGTAATTAGGTGCTGATGTAGATTGAAAAATTTCTTATGAAATAAAAATGTAGACAGCAATTATTTTCTCATTGCTGTCTATTTTTTATGTTTCGTATCATCTTAAATTTAAACAGATCTTAATTCCCATCAACAGGCACTTCAAGGCTTCCCACCTTTATTCTGTCAATTTGTCTTATGTCAATCGGCTGCTTAAACATTACATTCAGT
>DAMAEI010000055.1:17196-20064 GCA_031997345.1 Sedimentibacter sp.
GAGCTAAGTCCGCTTGTACTTGAGCCGCTTTGGTTTACTTCAGCCTCTGTGCCGTCCTTCAGGATAACTGTGACTGCATCGCTGAAATCGTGATATGTTTTTTCTTCTGATTTTAAAAGTTTGTTGCTCATTTCTACATTTATTGAAATAGGTGAAAACTTTATATTTTTAACTGTGTAGTTCCTTCCGTTGATTTCTGCATCTTTGTTTATTGCTATAGTTCTGGAGGTGTTTTTATAGTCTGCCTTGAAATTAATGCTCCATTCTCCTTCTGTAGTACCGAGATTGCTCATTATTTCATAATTGAAACGATAATTCTCCAGCTCTTTCATATCCTTTATGTCGAATATATAGTAGTGAAATTCAGTTTCCCCAGATTCTTCAAGATTAAAAAAATCTCCGTATCTTATATCATCGGAATCGTCTTTGTTGACAAAGCTCACGGTCCCCAGACTATATTTTTCCGAATCCGTAAAAGCCATCCTGATGCACAGCTTATTGTCTGCAAAGCCTATGTTTTCAATATATATGTCTCCTAAATTCCTTTCGACAGGAACTTTCACATATTTCCTGGGTAATACATATTTCGGATTAAGATTTTTTTCTGCTATTAAATTTTTCGCCTTTTCATCAGGTACGGTATCATAATCATTTTTACCTAAATGAACTTCATGTACCCTTTCAGTCAGTTCCTGAGAAATATAATCCGGGTTGTTCATCAAGAATTCATAAGCATCGAAGCCTTCCAGTGGTTTCTTTATGCTGTATTCGGTTATATCATGGGCATAAATTGTCAACCTGTCTCCCGCAATTTTCTTCTTTGTATTTCCTGCTATAATAAAGGTGGCTTTATTATCTGACGGGTCCTCGTCCTCTATTTGATACCACGAATAGCCTCCGGAGCTTTTGAAATTCAGCCTCAAGTCTTCAAATTTTACATAACCTGAATCTTCAAATGTTTCCCCGTTCTCTTTTATAAGCTCTGCAACTATATAAAAAGAATTTTCATCTCCAACCATGCTGGCAATATTCATTGTTATTCCGTTGGATGTATAGCTTTCATCAATAATTGTTCCCATGTCGGCAACATACTTTATGCTGTCTCCGAAAATACGGTGGTATACTGCGCTTAGACCTCCCTGTGCAAACACCGCTGCAAATGAAAGTATTATTGTAATAGAAGCAGTTAACGGAAGTATATATTTTCTTCCTATGCCCCCCTTACTCAGTCCGGACTTCTTAAGAGTCATTTCCAGTATTCTCTTTTTCTCAGTATCTGTCATTTCAGTTTCACTGATATCTAAATTTTCGGTATCCAAATCTATAGTATCTAAAAACTCATATATGTTTTTCATGACGCTCCTCCTATAAAATTATTCCCTTATTTAACAGCTCTACTCTTATTCCTGCTTTGCATCTGTAAAGCTTGTTTTCCACTGTCTTAGGGCTTAGTTCAAGGGAAGCTGCAATTTCTTTGACAGGCTCGAACAAATAGTATCTCCTGAGAAATATTTCTCTGTCAGGATAGGGAAGGTTGTTGATGGTTTCTTTAATTATTGTTTCATTTAGTGTACGGCTTAGCTCATTTGCCATATCAGGCCAATCCATATCTTCTAAATTCTCATCCAGTGGCATAAGCTCATCCCTCATTATTTTTCGCCTGTAGGCATTGAGTCCAACGTGCCGTGCAATAGATATTATGTAGTTTTTAAGCAGGCCCTTGTCAGGATTATAATTGTCTATGGATTTCCATAGCTCCACAAATACATCGGACACACATTCCTCTGCATCCTGATGTTTTTCGTAGCCTATTATCCTCACTATGACGGTTTTCACCAGCGGGCCGTACTGTTCTATGGCAGATGTCAGTCCCTTGGACGGGTTATGCTTAATAAGCGTTACTAATTTTTCGTCATTCATATATTTCTCCTGAAGAAGCTTCTCATATATATATTCACATTATATTATATTTTCACTCATAGTTTATGAAATATTTTCAACAAAAAAATCGAGACTGCCGTGTTAATGGGCAGTCTCGCTATGAATTTCTATTTCAGTGTTCTGGCATATTCGCCTATTTTTTTGTCTGCATTTGAGATATGCTTTGTGAGCCAGTCAAGAATGAACTGATTTGCATTTATTATTACAGTCAAATTTGCTCCCGCTGTTTCATATTCTTTTCTTATGTCCGACAGCTTTTTTATAAAAGCTTCATGCATTTGCTTCTGCTCTGGATAACCCGGATACTTTATGCTCTGCATATAATTTTCTTCATCTCTGAAATGAGTCTTTGTATATCCATCGAGAAAGTCAAACATCTGGATTATGTATTCCTTTGATTTTCCAGTCTTGCCAGCCTCAAACAGCTGATCCGCCTTTTCAAACCATTTCTTGTGCTGATCATCGATGAGATTTACTCCAACCTCTAAGTTCTTTGTCCATAATAGTGCCATGTTATCCTCCTGTTACAGCGCCTCCGCTGAGTTTATAATAAATTTATTTACTAAATCATTTAAGATATGTGCCTGTCCTGAAAGCTCCTCGCTGTTTGCTGCGCTTGTCTCCGCTGTAGCTGCATTTTGCTGTACTACAGAAGATATCTGCTCTATTCCGCTTCTTATCTGGTTTACTGAAACGGTCTGGTGCGAGGATGCTTTTACTATTTCATTTATTAATTCATTTGTTTCATTTGTTTTGCTCACTATTCCCGATAGTGATTTGCCTGCCTCATCTGCCAGCAATGTTCCCTTGTGAATTGCATTGATTGAATTTTCTATGAGGGATGTTGTTTGCTTTGCTGCCTCAGCTGACTTGCCGGCAAGATTTCTCACCTCATCTGCAACCCCCGCAAATCCCTTGCCTGCCGAT
>DAMAEI010000056.1:0-19792 GCA_031997345.1 Sedimentibacter sp.
GCTCATATCGGAGGGACTGCCGGTATCGGAGGTTCAAAGGTTATGTGACGTGCATTCGGCCGTATTTAAGGGCTCGATAGAGGAAATACACAGAGAGACAGATCCTATAAAAATTCCTGGGCATCCGGTGAATGTACTGGTTCTTGAAAACAGAGAAATTGAAAAAACTATTGAAAAGAAAATTAAGCCCTATCTGGAAAGCTCGGACAGGGAATCTGTTGAAAGCTTGAAAAATGGTTTTGATGAACTTCTGAAAATAGACATACATTATGCAAAAAAAGAAAATCTTTTGTTTCCATATATGGAGAAGTACGGCATAACGGCACCTCCTAAGGTTATGTGGGGTGTTGATGATAAGGGCAGATTTAGAGCTTGTATCCTCGGATTTGTCATACGGGGTTATTAATGAAGATATTAAGAAAAGCATAAACGATGTAATTAACAGAGTGAATGAAATGATTTTTAAGGAAGAAAACATAATGATTCCGATGCTGTTGGATGTTATGACGCAGGATGAGTGGAAAAAGGCAGCAGATGACAGTTCTGAAATAGGGCATATGCTGAGATGGGTGCCTGAATGGAAGCCGGAGACTGAGGAAAAAGAAGAAATAAAGGAAGTAATGTCTGTACCGGGAGCCATAACACTTCCAACAGGGGTATTCCAGATTGACGAGTTGATTTTTATGCTCAATACACTGCCATTTGATATTACATTTGTGGGAAAAGATGATACGGTTAAATATTTTTCTCAAAGCAATGAAAGAATTTTTCCGAGAACAACCACAGTCATAGGAAGAAATGTGTCCAACTGCCATCCACCGGCAAGTGTTCATATAGTTGAAGGAATAGTTGAGGACTTCAAGTCGGGCAAAAAGGATCACGAAGATTTCTGGATTAAGATGAAAGATAAGTATGTATTGATTCGTTATTTTGCTGTACGCGACAATAGCGGAGAATACATGGGTGTACTTGAGGTAACGCAGGATATTAAGGGAATACAAGAAATAACAGGAGAAAAAAGGCTGGTTTCTCAGTAAAAATACAGTTTTAAATTACAGAGCGGCTCAATTAAGCCGCTTTTTTCATACAGCAAAAAATCATATTTGATTAATTCAATTGCAAAGTATATAATTGAAACAGCAATTATTCGAGGTGTTCATATGAGTAAAAAATATGTACTTGCGTTAGACCAGGGAACTACAAGCTCAAGAGCCATATTGTTTGACAGGAACGGAGCAATAGTAAGAATGTCTCAGCATGAGTTCAGGCAGATATATCCAAACCCCGGATGGGTTGAGCACAACCCTGAGGAAATATGGGAGACACAGCTTAGTTCAGCATTGGATGCGGTGAAAGGCATCAATCCTGATGAAATAGCCTGCATAGGAATCACAAATCAGAGAGAAACTACCGTGATGTGGGACAAAAACACCGGCAAACCCGTATACAATGCAATAGTATGGCAAAGCAGGCAGACTGCAGAAATATGCCATGACCTTAAGAGAGATGGTTGGGAGCCCTATATAAATGAAAATACAGGACTTGTTATAGATGCATATTTTTCAGCCACAAAAATTAAATGGATACTTGATAACATACCGGATGTAAGAAAAAAAGCAGAACAGGGAGATATTTTGTTTGGGACTGTTGACACTTGGCTGGTGTGGAAGCTTACAGGGGGAAGAGCACATATAACGGACTATTCCAATGCTTCAAGAACCATGCTATACAACATAAGAGGGCTCCGATGGGACGAAAAAATATTGGATGCTCTCAATATACCGGCGTCAATCCTGCCTCAGGTCAGACAATCCTCGGAGGTTTACGATAATACCGAAAAAGATATTTTTGGCGTGCATATACCCATATCAGGAATTGCTGGAGACCAGCAGTCGGCACTTTTCGGGCAACTGTGCTTCCAGGAAGGTATGGCTAAAAACACATACGGAACAGGCTGTTTCATGCTTATGAATACAGGCGATAAAATAGTGAAATCAAAGAACGGACTTGTTACAACCATTGCATGGTGTGAGGGAGGAAAGGTTGAATATGCTCTTGAAGGGTCAATTTTTGTGGCAGGAGCGGCAATACAATGGCTGCGGGATGAGTTGAAATTAATACATGATGCTGCAGATTCGGAATATTTTGCAGAGAAGGTAGAGGATAACAACGGAGTCTATGTGGTGCCTGCATTTACAGGACTTGGAGCACCTTATTGGGATATGTATGCAAGAGGAGCCATCATTGGGCTGACGAGAGGAGTCAATCGCAACCATATAATTAGGGCTGCACTTGAGTCCATAGCTTATCAGACAAGGGATGTAATTGAATCAATGATTGAAGATTCGGGAATAAATTTAACGGCTCTGAAGGTTGACGGAGGAGCCACAGCAAATAATTTCCTCATGCAGTTTCAATCAGATATACTCAATGTAAATATAGAAAGACCTGAAATCACTGAAACAACCGCCTTAGGTGCAGCATATCTTGCAGGTCTTGCTGTGGGGTTCTGGAAATCCAAGGGGGAAATTGCGCAAAACTGGAGTATCAGTAGAAAATTTAAGCCTGAAATGGGCCAGGAAAAGAGAAGCACACTTTACAGTGGATGGAAAAAGGCCGTAGGCAGGTCGAAAGGTTGGGCGGAATAAATTTAATTACTATAAATTGATAAAAATTATTGGAGGACGAAATGGAAACAAAATTTTTTACAGGTAACAGAGCAAGATTTGCAGAAAGAATGGAGGACTATTCAACTGCAGTGTTTTTTTCTGGAAAAGCTCCGAGAGAAAGCGCAGATCAGTCATATGATTTTTCTGTGGACAGAAATTTCTTTTATCTTACAGGTATAGATAGAGAGGATATGATTCTTGTTATTAACAAGATAGGAGGTAGCGTTACAGAAGCATTGTATATTCCTCCTGTGGATGAGCTCTTTGAAAAATGGTTTGGAATTCTTATGAGAAAAAAAGAGGCGGTCCAAATATCAGGAATTAAATCCGTTCAGCATAAGGATGAATTTATGACTCAGTTTGCAAAGAAGCTTTCTTCCTCAGACAGACCTGATTCAGTCTATATTTTCTCATATTTAACCGATGTGGATGAGCCCTACGACCAATACAGGAGTCTTGCTCACTGGATGAGAAGCCAATATCCTGCCGTAACAATAAAAAATTCGCTGGATATAATGATTGATTTGAGAAGTTCTAAATCAGAAGAAGAAGTAAATGAAATTAACACCGCAATAGGATATACAAAGGAAGCCCTTGAATTTGTTATGAAAAACTTAAAACCGGGCAAGTTTGAATACCAGGTTCGTGCAGACTTTGAGTACCAGCTTATGCTCAGAGGTTCAAAACCAAGCTTCAAAACAATCGGAGCTTCGGGAGAAAAAGCGGTGATACTTCACTATATAGAATTGATGCAGAAAATACAGGACGGAAGCATGATTCTCCTTGATTTGGGAGCTCTGTCAAACTATTATGCTTCAGACATTACGAGGACATATCCTGCAAACGGTAAGTTTACGCAAAGACAAAAAGATATTTATAATACAGTGCTTGAAGCTCAGGATGTCGCCATTGATGCAATGCATGTGGGCGCTTCTGAGATTGAGGTAAATGATGCGGTTAAAAAACATTTTGCAAAAGGCTTAAAATCCCTGAACATAATAAAAGATGACGCAGATGTGGAAAAATACTATTATCACAGCATTGGTCACCCATTAGGTCTTGATGTTCATGACCTGAGAAGAAGAGACAAAACTATGCAGGAAAACAACGTATATACTGTTGAGCCTGGACTTTACATAAAGGAAGAAGGCATCGGAATCAGAATTGAGGACGATGTATGGGTTACAAAAAAAGGTATTATCAATCTTTCCAAGGATATTATCAAGACAGTGAATGACATTGAAAACTTCATGAAGTAGTATTGCTGAAATAAAAAAGGGTGCATTGTAATATGCGCCCTTAGCTACATTTTTTGACAGTTTTATAGACCGGTTTTTATTATATCATTTATTCCATAGTCTCCGATTTCCACATTCCATGTTGTAAGCTCGGGACCATGCCAATCTGTTCCTCCGGTTTGTATTAAATCATTTTTCCTGGCGAATGTCTCATATTTTTCAGTCAGCCATCTATCGTGGTATGGATAATATACTTCGATTCCGCCAAGACCATAGGGAAGCAATATGTTCATTTCTCTTATATCATCCTCTCCGATACGCGCCGGATGTGCAAATACCGCGGTTCCTCCTGCCTGAGTAATTACTTCTACAACCTCAGAGGAGTGAAAAGGGAAGTTTTGGACAAAGGGGCTTGGATAAAGCTTTACCCTGCTGTTAAAAAAATCAGGCCAGTCCCTCAGTGTGTAAGGTGCACCGTCCTTTATCATTGCTTTCAATATATCAGGAAGAGCAATGGACTGTTTGTAAGCTGCGTAATCTATAATTTTTTCAATAGGGAAATCCACTATATTGTTTTTATAGAGCCAGTTATAATGTTCATAGAAGCATTGATTGTAATAATTGCTTATTTCTGACAGCATATCCTGAAGCTGGCTGTCTTCAATATCTATGTTGTATCCAAGAATATGCAGCAAGTGACCATTAGAAACAGAAGAAATTTCAACACCAGGCACAACTCTGATATTTTGGGTTGAAGCTTTTTCTTTTATATCCTTCACACCGAGAGTGGTGTCATGATCGGTAAGGGAGAAAACAGGCATACATTTGTTTTTTGCAATTTCTATTATATTTTCAATTGTATCGGTCCCGTCCGAAAATATTGAATGAATATGTAAATCTATCATGGCACACTCCTGTCTATAATGGTTTATTATATCACTTAATAATGTACTTTGCCATTATTTTAATGCAATTTTAATTTTCCGCTAATAGATTTTGAACTTTGTGTGTGTAATATAACAATAACAGAATAAAATATAATATAATAATATTGGGAGATGTGAAAATGAATATATTTTTAGGAATAGTAGCGTTTTTTGTATTTATAATTGCCGCATTAAAAATAGGAATAGTGCTGTTGAAGGTTTCATTTACGGTTATAGGTGCAATCATCGGATTTGTAATGATAATGGCTTTAATACCTTTGGGAATAGGATTGCTCATTATTCCGGCTATAGTCATAGGTATAATAGTTGCCATAGTCAAGTGTGTACAGCTTATATTTTAATATTAAAAATTGTTGACAAAATCTTCAAGTTTATGTATAGTCTTAAATATATTAACAATAATATATGAAATAGCTAAAAGCGATGAAGAGAAGAGTAATTTTTTAATCATGACGCAGAGAACCGGGTAAGGTGAAAGCCGGAGATTGATTTTAAGACGAACATGGTCTTGGAGCTTTATACCCGAGCATTGTAAGGGTATGACGTTTAGTATACGTTACAATACATGGTTTAACCTACAGAGGCATATATTGTGAAATATGTGCAAATAAGAGTGGTAACGCGGAATTCGCCTCTTTGCTTTTTGCAAAGAGGTTTTTGTATGCCCTAACCCTGTTTTTTCGACCGGTAGGGAGATAAAAACAGCGGTAGGTCAACCGCAACGAGTTCTCAAAGTATGCGACCAAAGGGAGCAAATACTTTGATGAACGAGACTGTGATATGCCCTAACCCTGTTTTGACCACCGGTAGGGAGATAAAAACAGAGGTAGGGCAAGGACTTAATAAAATTAGGAGGCAAATATGAATAAAGGAAAATATTATTTAACAACGGCAATTGCATATACGTCCGGCAAGCCCCACATAGGAAATACTTATGAGATAGTACTTGCGGACAGTATTGTGAGATTCAAGAAATTAAACGGATACGATGTATATTTTCAGACAGGAACTGACGAGCACGGAGAAAAAATACAGATTAATGCAAAGGATGCGGGAAAGACTCCTCAGAAGTTTGTTGATGAGGTTGCTGCTGAAATCAAGCGCATATGGGATTTGATGAACACGAGCTATGACAGGTTTGTGCGAACTACTGCTCCTGAGCACGTGGAAAAAGTTCAGAGAATATTTAAAAAGCTCTATGACCAGGGAGATATATACAAGGGATATTACGAAGGATGGTATTGTACGCCGGATGAAGCCTTCTTTACAGAGTCACAGTTAGTTGACGGAAAATGTCCTGACTGCGGCAGAGAAGTCCACATGGCAAAAGAAGAGGCATACTTCTTCAGGATGAGTAAGTATGCAGATAGACTCATGAAGCATATAGAGGAAAATCCTAAATTTATTCAGCCAGAATCTCGTAAAAATGAGATGGTTAACAACTTTATCAAGCCGGGACTGCAGGATTTGTGTGTTTCAAGAACATCATTTGACTGGGGAGTTCCTGTGACATTTGATGAAGGTCATGTTGTTTATGTGTGGATTGATGCCCTCAGCAACTATATAACATTCCTCGGCTATGATACGGAAGGCAATCACGACCAGCTGTACAAGAAATACTGGCCTGCGGATGTACACCTTATTGGAAAAGACATACTGAGGTTTCACACGATTTACTGGCCTATACTGCTGATGGCACTGGGAGAAGAACTTCCGAAGCAGGTGTTCGGACACCCCTGGCTTTTAGTTGGTGAAGGTAAAATGAGCAAATCAAAGGGTAATGTTATTTATGCCGATGATTTGGTAGATTTGTTCGGTGTGGATGCGGTAAGATACTATGTGCTGCATGAAATACCGTTTGCTAATGACGGAACATTGACATATGAGCTTCTGATCGAAAGAATAAATTCGGACCTGGCCAATATTCTGGGTAACCTTGTTAACAGAACAGTTACTATGACGAACAAGTATTTTGACGGAGAAATCCTTCCTGCATCAGAGCATGAGGCTATTGATGACGAGCTGATTAAACTTGCTTTAGAAACACCTGTAAAAGTGGAAAAGAAAATGGATGAGCTGAAAGTTGCGGATGCAATTGATGAAATATTCTCACTCCTGAGAAGAAGCAATAAGTACATCGATGAAACGCAGCCATGGGTGCTTGGAAAGGATGAGAGCAAGAAGGCAAGGCTGGGAACAGTATTGTACAATCTGCTTGAATCAATAAGAATAGCGGCAGTATTGCTTGAACCATTCCTTCCGGAAACGGCGCAGAAAATGCTTGAACAGCTGAACACAGACAAGAAAGACTGGGAGTCCCTACAAAGCTTCAACGGCATGGTTCCGGGTGAAAAGGTTGGTACGCCGGAAATATTGTTTGCAAGAATAGATGCGGTTAAAAAGATAGAAGAGATAAATAAAATAAACGAAGCAAAGGAAATAAAGGAAATAAAGGAAGAAAAAAAAGAAAAGCCTTCTGAAAAGAATGAAACTGACGAAAAGGGCAATGAAGAATTTGCTACTATTGATGATTTCGATAAGCTGGACTTAAGAGTTGCGGAAGTTATTAAGGCAGAAAAACATCCTAATGCAGATAAGCTCCTTGTATTTCAGCTTAAAGTCGGAGATGAAATGAGACAGGTGGTTTCAGGGATAGCGAAATACTATAACCCCGAAGATTTAGTTGGTAAAAAGGTTGTTATGGTTTACAATCTGAAGCCTGTTACCCTGAGAGGTGTTGAATCAAGGGGAATGCTCCTGACAGCAGAAAAAGGAAAGAAGCTGACAATGCTGTCAACATTGCAGGATATTGAAAGCGGAGCAACAGTGTCATAGCATATAAAAATAAGGGGCTGCTGAATGCAGTCCCTTGCTTTTTAATATAACTATTCTTAAACTTCTTTTTTCCACAATCCGTGAAGGTTGCAGTATTCATATGCAGCAATTGCAGCATCGCCTTCGTTCAATGCGAATACAGCTTCAGGAGCTTCACCAGGCTTCAGACATTTTGCCTGAACTCCTTCTTTTGTCTCAAGGTAAATCCACTGAATATAGTGTTCTTCAACCATCGGGTGAGTTACGCTTCCTACCTTAACTGTTACTTTATTTCCTTCAACCTCAACAACGGGAACATGCTTTTCAACGGCTGCGTCCACTGTGTTAGGAACGAGTTCCTTCATTTCCTGTCCGCAACATACCAATGTTCCACCACCTGAAAGTACTAAATTAACTAAGTTACCACATGATTTGCATATGAAAAATTTTGTATTGCACATAATATCCTCCTATGATTTTATAATTCAACATTTATTTTATACCCAAATCAGTAAATTTTAAACATATATTATTAATTTTATGCTTCCATTTTATGTGCTTTTATTTTATAGGCGGCTAAGCTGACAAATGCCATAGCTATAGCCATACATCCTATGTTCAGTATTGTTCTTGTTCCAATTTCCACCGCCAAGAAAATGTCATTCTGAACAAGTGCCAATATTGTTTCATAGAGACCAAGGCCTGGAACAATTGGAATTACTCCGGGAAATATGAAAATTGTAGCAGGCATTTTCAGCTTTCTGGCAAAGATTTCTCCCGAAGCAGCCACAAAAAAAGTACCTAAAAAGAATCCAAGCATCGGACTGTGATATAGCTGGAAATATGTATAAATTATATAGCCTACAGATGCGGATGTTGATGATAGAATAAGTGATTTCTTTGGAGCATTCATAATTAAGGCAAAACAAAAGGTTGCAGCAAAGCAGTAAAACATTTCCAAGATAAATTCCATATACTCCTCCTATATTCCCCAAAATCCAAATGAATATGCCACATATATGACAGTACCTACTCCGGCAGCCAACGAAGATGCTATCAGCAGAGCCTCGGCAGCTCTTGCAATCCCTGAAATTAAATCTCCTCTGATGGTGTCTCGTATTGCATTAGTCATGGCAAGGCCGGGAAGAAGAGGCATTATGCTTCCAACTATTATTTGATTGTAATTCCCGATGCCTGAAATTTCTTTTACCGCAACGGCAATAAATGCAATCAGCGCTCCGGATATGAGGCTCGAAAAAAACTTATAAGAATGAAGACCTTCGAAGTATTTCGAAATAGTTGCAGCGGCTAATCCTGCAAATAATGCCGCGGAGAATTCAAATAAACCTCCTCCGAAAAGAGCGGCAAACAATGCCGAAGAAATTCCGCCGTATATGAAAGGGTGCCTGTATTGACAGTGGGGGCCGTCGGCTATACTTTTCAGGCTTGTCAAAGCGTCATCCAATGATATGACACCGGATGAAAGTTGCCTTGATATGCTGTTGGCATCATTTATTTTCTGAAGATTTATAGTGCGGTTTTTAATTCTCTTGACTATGGTGCTGTATTCCTCACCATTTGCGGAAATAGTAAGGTAAAATCCGGTAGGAGTTGCTATTGCATCCGCTTCTTTTATGTTACAGGATTTGCATATAAATTTTATGGTTTCTTCTACTCTGTATGTTTCTCCTCCGTTTTCCAGTATAATCTGAGCGGAAAGCTTTATGACATTCAAAATTTTGTTTATGTTAATATCCAATATATCACCTCCGAAAATACAATTAATTATATCACAACTTTTAAGCGTATTAACTATTTTTTATAATTTATATGTAAAATTTTTTAAATGAAATCCTAACAAAGTTCTTTCAATGCAGCATAGCAAAATGATGGAAGCAGATTATGAATAACCTTTTTAATATTATTGTAATATATTGGGCATACTTTCAAATAAATTGTTTGTCTAAAATAAGGAGGTGAAATAATGGGATATATTGCATGGTTGGTTTTAGGAGCACTTGCAGGATGGATAGCAAGTATGCTTATGGGTAAAGACTCAGAGATGGGTGCTTTTGCAAATATTATAGTTGGTATTGTAGGGGCCTTTATTGGAGGATTTATATTTAATCTAATAGGAGGCTCTGGTGTTACGGGGTTTAATATATGGAGCGTAATAGTTGCTGTGATCGGGTCTTGTGTATTATTGTATATAGCTAATAAATTAAGAGGTAATGTATCTACAAAAGAATAGGGTAATTTTTAACGAGGAACCAAGGCCCGAATGGGTGCATTGGTTCTTTTTTTGATAGTAATTTGGGGCTTACAGAAGAGAAAAAGGCATAGATTATTGGTAAAAAGGTCAAACCGGGCAGCAGTTTGTGGAGTTTTTAGAGAATTATTCCCTGCTAAACGAATACTACTCAGTGATACGGGAAAAATAGTCTTAACTTACAAGTGCAATAAACTACAATGAAGTTTGAGGTAATATACTATGAAAAAAATATTTGAATATATGACTTTGCTTATATATGGCGGGGTAATATATTATTTTATTGAGATGTTTTATAGAGGATACAGCCATCACACCATGATTCTAGTTGGTGGATTGTGCTTTGTATGCATAGGCCTGCTGAATGAGTTTTACACCTATAAAATATCTCTTGTAAAACAAATGATAATATCCTCATTTATAGTAACAGCAATAGAATTTATTGCAGGGGTGATATTAAATGTATGGTTAAAACTTGACGTATGGGACTATAGTAATTTAAGGTTTAACCTGTTAGGTCAGATAAGTTTGAAAACAAGTATCATATGGTTCTTTCTTGCCTTACCGGCAATATATTTAGATGACTATTTAAGGTATTGGATGTTCAAGGAAGAAAAACCAAACTATAAAATTATATGATTAATATAAAAGAATCTCATTATGAACTGAAACTGACCCCAAAAAGTTAGACAATATTAATTAAGCGACTAACGAGGATTGGATTCTGTAACTTAAAGAACGATGGCAACAGCAGTACAATGGGCCGGAAGGATGTTCCAGCCCATTTTTAATTTCTAAAATCTAATCTATCTAAAACAGCATCTGTTACGTCTATTTCTTTCTTCGTTTCTACATTCAAGTAATTCTTTTAAACAATCAAAGACACAGTCACAGTCTCGTCTGTTTTCTTCACCACGAACATCATCATTGTCTCTTTCATCACAAACATCATCATTGTCGCTGCAGCAACGATTACGATTTCGGTTACAATTATCTTCTTCAAATGCGCCTTCAAGTAATTCTTCTAAACAATCGAAAACACAGTCACAGTCACATCTTCTTCTGTTTCTTTCGAGAACTAAATTATTTCTATTCCACATAAATTTCACCTTCTTTACTAAGGACAAACGTAACAGTATTATATTCTGCAGCTAAAAAAGTGTGACTCTTTTATTTAAACGAATATTACATAACTCCGCATCAACTTGATGCCTATTCCCTATAGGATGTCACAAATATTATGTATGAGCATAAGATGTTATTACAGTCTATGCAACTTCACCAAGTCAGATAATGACAGGATATTTGTTCCACGGCATAATAGACCTTGATTAAAGATTTTTCCCCGGGTGTGATACCGGGGATTTTTTGTTTTATCCCGGTATACTGATTTTAGAAACTTGATATTTGCCTATTTTCAATAGTTTGCTGAGAAGTTAGCCGGTAATGTTGCTGCTGTTATGGGTAATTCAAACAAGGGAGCAAAGACAAGAGTGTATACTGAAAACGGAAAAATCTATAATTATTATGGAGTTATCCGGGGAGCTGCTGCTACAAACTGCAAGCATATCATGTTGATTGAAAGTGGTTTCCATGACAATGCTGTTGATGAAGCTTTCCTGAAAGTAGATGCTAATTTGAAGAAGATTGCTGAAGCTCAGGCCAATGCAATATTAGAATTTTTAGGAGTAAAAGATATGACAGTACAAGAAGCAGAAAAAATAGTAAAAGAGAAGGCAGGGCTTGATGATAATACGATGCAGTTTCTGAAATTTTATAGATACGGCGAGGTTTTATTGATTAAGCTAGTGAAGCTATAAAATAATTTAACCAAGCTTAATTACCTGGTTATTTTTTGTTTCATTAGAAAAACCTTCGACGTATAAAACCTCTTCGGAAGAAACAACAGCGACGACGACAACCGCAACGGCGTTCGCCGAATTCTTCTTCAACTCTTTCTTCACATCTATTTCAATCACACATAAATATCGCCTCCCTTTTTAGACAGGTTAATTTACTATATTCTTTATTTAGTTTAGTCACGTTTAAGTTAATGCTACATATTATATGTATGAAAATAAAGGTACAACCTTATATAATTATTTTCAATTGTTTTTAAGCAAATTAACTTAGGAGTTGAAAAAAATGAGTGATTTCATCATCGGTTCTTCTGATGAAGAACAAACGCATGTTCATGAAGTCCAAGGTAGTTTGGAAATAGCTGAACGAGAAGAAGATCCGCATAATCATCGATTTGCAACAGTGACATGTGAAGTAATTCCATGCGGAAGAGATAATCATATTCACAAAATATTTTTTAGAACAGATTTTTACGAAAACCATTTCCACACATTCTGTGGCAGAACATGTCCAGCTGTACCTGTAGGTGGAGGTAGGCATGTTCATTTTCTTGAAGATGAAACATCTTTTAATGATGGGCATAGACATGACTTTAGAGTGGCTACTTTAATCGAAAACCCTATTGGCGAAGAATAGTAAGATTAACTACAAAATTATAAGATTTGACTCCGGGGCAACCCGGAGTGTTTTTATGTAAAAACAAGAGCAGCCATACACAAAGAATAGGTTCTGCTCTTGTTTTTACTTTATCCAGCCAGCCTCTGTAATGATTCAGTAATTACTGTTCATAAGAGGTGGCTATTTGATATTATATGCTCTTATACTTAGAAGCTACAAATATATTTTTTCGTTTTTAACTTCAAAAACCTAATCTATCTAAAACAGCATCTGTTATGTCTATTTCTTTCTTCGTCTCTATCTTCAAGTAATTCTTCTAAGCAATCAAAAACACAGTCGCAATCCCTTCTGTTTCTTTCGCCGCGAACATCATCATTGTCTCTACGGCAACGATTATGCTTACGTCTATTTCTTTCTTCGCCTCTGTCTTCGAGTAATTCTTCTAAGCAATCAAAGACACAGTCACAATCGCATCTTCTTCTGTTTCTTTCTCTAACTTCATTATTTCTATTACAGCTACTCATAATATCGCTCCTCTTTTATATTTGAGACAAAGCTCAATGTTAATATATTACATATTTAAAAAAGTGTGATGGCTTGTCTGATTTTATAGGTAATAAGTAACAATTCCGCCTTGACTTGATACCTATTCCCGATAGGATGTCACAGATATTATGTACAAGCATATTATGAAATAGATTCGTAAAGAATCATTTGATTAACAACACCTTCTTGTTCGAATCCCCCTGGGCATTACGCTCGGGGGATTTTTTTATTTGCGAAAGTAAATCAAAGACTAATGATGCTGCAATTTCATAAAACAAAAAAACTTTGTTGCATATAATACTATTGAAATGTTTATTAATTAGTTAAAAGAAGGGGTATTATATATGATGAAAAATATGCATCAACAACAATTAATAGATTATTATATGAAACAATGTAAAAACTTAAATTTTTTACGAAACACATATCCAAGTCAATATGCTAGTATATTAGAAACTACAAGTAATACAGGGTTTATAAGACTAAATATTATTAATCAAACAGATAAAGAACCTGTTTCTAATGCTACTATAACAATTTATGTTACTGATACCTTGCAAAGAGATATTCCAGTTATGCATTTAATAACAACAATAAACCCAATACGAATAGAATTACCCATGGCAAATGATTTAGGAACTCTTATAGCAGGACCTGAGTATAACTTTTCTACATATAATGTAAGAGTAGATGCTTTTGGTTACTTTGCTAAAAATATATACAATATACGTTTGTTTCCTAATACAACAACGGACTTTGAAATTGATTTGTTTCCTGTAACAGAACTTAGAGCTCAACCTCAAATAGAGGAAAGGTTTGATATTCCACCTCACCCCAGAGATGAACCGTAAATGGCCTATTGCTTATTATCAATTATTTTCATGCTAAAGGAATTACGAATAATAATCAACTTACAAAGTACAAGATAAAATAAAAAGGCAACCCATACACAAAGTATAGACTGCCTTTTTTAGTACACTGATGTTAATTTGGAGCTTGGGTTATTATATGCTTGTACTGGTACTATGTGATATATGCCGTCAAAAAAACGTCAAAAATTTATTTTATTTCTTTTGAATTTTATTGTATTTCTATTCCATAGACGAATTTTAGAAACTTGATATTTGCCTATTTTTCATACGGTTCACGTAGTTTAGTATAAAATTTGTAACAATCCTACATTTGTGATATAATACAAAAAATGCAACCTGGGAGGAGTTTATGAAGGAAAGGGAAGTCAAGGTTCTTAATATCGATAAGGAAGAAATTGAAAGAAAGCTCATTAAGCTTGGAGCATCTCTCATTAAGGATGAGAACCAGACAAATTACAGATTTGATACGGAAGACAGCTTTCTTAAAAAAACGCATAATGGATATTTAAGAATAAGAATTACTGAGAACCTTTTAAACGGAAAAATAAAAAACACCTTGACATTTAAGCGAAGTCTCACTAGAGATACCATGAGAGTAAATGAAGAAACAGAAACAGAGATATCCGACTGGAAAAACACGGCTAAGATTCTGGAGCTTATGGGATACAAACAGAAACGACCCGGATATAAGCACAGGCGATCATATAAATACGATAATATTACATTTGAAATAGATACATGGGACGAAGCTACGTATTCTAAGCCATATCTTGAGATAGAGGTGCATATGGAGAAAGATCTTGAGAAGGCCATTATGCTCTTGGAGCTTGACAGAAGCCAGGTTACCACAAAACCCATTGATGAATTGAGCAAGGAATAAAAAAATTTTGCATTTATAAAAAAACATGATATAATACCTTGATTATCTTGTATCTGCTTGGCAGAACGAGAATAGGAGGATAAAATGAATAGAAATACTAAAACAGGCAAACTCACCTTTATGGGAGTTATGCTGGCACTTACAATTGTCTTTGTTGCTATGACGGTAATTCCGACAACTTCTGCATCTATGGCTCTTTTGATATTTTTGCCGACAATAGTTACAAGCGTTATTCAAGGACCAAAATCAGGAGCTGTTATGGGAGGGCTGGCAGGCTTCATAACATTGCTCAGGGCTTTATTAGCTCCCGCATCACCGTTAGATTATCTTTTTTTAAATCCGTTAATTGCAATCTTGCCACGGATTTTTGTCGGTGTAGTTCCATATTATGTTTTTAAATTATTTAACAGTTTGATAAAGACTAAGACGGTAGCTCTTTTAATTGCAGGAGTGTCAGGAGCACTGACAAATACAGCCTTGGTCATTTTAATGCTCTACGCTGTTTACAGCAAAGAAATAGTTAAGATTAGCACTGAGTTTGGGATAGGAACTACCTTTGCTTCATTTGTAATATTCCTAATTTCAACAAGTGCATTGATAGAAAGCTCAGTGGCAGGAATCGGAACCGCCGCAGTGGTCAACGTACATGATAGACTTAACAGGTAGGAGGAAAATATGATTTTAGCCGTGGATGTAGGCAATACAAATATAGTTGTAGGGGTATATGACGGAGATAATATTGTCGGAAGCTGGAGGATGGTTACCAGAAGTGAGAAGACCTCTGACGAATACGGCATATTCATATTAAGCTTATTGGAGCACAACAATATTGACCATAAAAAGATAAGAAGCGCAATAGTTTCATCTGTTGTTCCAAACGTGATGCACTCCTTTGAAAATGCTTTAAGGAAATATTTTAATATAGACCCTGTTATAGTAGGTCCTGGAATAAAGACCGGAATTACCATTGCCACTGAAAACCCTAGGGAAGTCGGTGCGGACAGAATTGTCGGAATTGTGGCTGCTTATTACATGTTTGGTGGACCGTTGATTGTAATCGACTTTGGAACTGCCACCACATATGATTTTGTAAGCGAAAAAGGTGAATTTAAGTACGGGATAACATCTCCGGGAATTCAGATTTCAGCAGATGCCCTGTGGCAGAAAACAGCTCAGCTGCCCAGTGTGGAAATAAAAAGGCCGGATTCAATTCTTGCAAGAAATACCGTAACAAGCATTCAGGCAGGTCTTGTTTATGGCTACATCGGTCAGGTTGAATATATTATTAAAAAAATTAAAGAAGAAACCGGCGCGCAAGACACGAAGGTTGTTGCTACAGGTGGCTTGGGAAGGATTATTTATGAGGGTACATCTATGATTGATGTGTATGACCCGCAGCTGTTGTTCAAGGGCCTGAAAATAATTCATGATAAAAATCAAAAGTAAAAATAAACGAGGAGCGGGTACACTAAGAAATTAGTGTAACCGCTCCTTTTTATTGTCAAAAATTACAGCCGCAGCTTCTGCCGAATATGGAAAACCGGAGAGTCAACTCTCCGGCTTAAATTCACTTATCTTCTTCTGCACCTTTCACATCTTCTGCAAATATCACGGCACTCGTCGTTTTCCCTTGCATCTTCAAGAAGCTCTAACAGACATTCAAAAACGCAATTGCAATTGCGGCGCTCTCTTCGGGATTCGATATTACTATTTCTACAACTCATAAATAATACACCTCTATTAGTATTTTGAGACATGCTTAATAATAGGTTATTCCAATTTACGATAATTGTGATAATAAATAGTATTTTCACGCAATTACATTAAGAACCCTGAAATATAAAATTCAGTCACCAAATAAATATCGTTAAAATCAGCAATGTCAGTAAAAATAAAGAACACAATATATATTGAAACATATATTGGATTATATGAATGGTTGTTGTATTAAATAATATTCAAGAATATTAATTTTTGATGGAAAGGAGTTTAAAAATGATTGACAGAAGAAATGAACCTTACATGGGAAATGAGTTTAATAGAAGGATGGATTTTGACAGAAGAAATGAACCTGAATACAGAAATGAGTTTAACAGAAGGATGGAATTCGACAGGAGGCATGAATCTGACAGGAGACAAGAATTTGACAGAAGGAATAATTTTGATATGAGATTTCCGTTTTGGTGGTTATTCTTCTTGCTCTAAAACGTGCAAGGACATGTAAATGATAGGAGCCGCTGGAAGTATAGTGATCTTTTCACTCGCTTCAGGCGGCTTTTAAGTTTTGCAATAAATGCTAAGCCTTTGATAAATTCCTTTATGTTTTAGTAATTTTGTGGTAAAGTTATGGATAAAGCACGGAGAAATTAATATTATAATATGCGGTAATATAATATAATCCGTATTACTTTTAAATAGAGGTGTGAAATGACCAACAATAACATTAAAATCGCAATATTAGGTTTTGGTAACGTAGGAAGGGCATTTGCAAAGTTGCTGATTGAAAAAGAAAAAGAAATATTTGAAGAATTCAATTTAAATATCAGCGTAGTAGCAATCTCAACTAAATCAAAAGGTTGCTTGGTAAATGAAAATGGAATTGACTTAACAGGAGCACTTAATGATTTGAAGGTACTGAATCATTTTGATGAAAATACGAGTGATTATAAGGATATAAGTTCAATGGAGGTTGCTGAGAATGTTGACTATGATATACTCTTTGAGCTTACTCCGTTGAAAATTTTTTCAGGTCAGCCTGCCATTGACCACATAGCAACCGCATTAAAGAGAAAGAAACATGCTGTAAGTGCAAACAAAGGTCCGATTGCCTGGGCATTTGAATATTTAAGAGACTTGGCGGAAAAAAACAAGGTGCTGTTTTATTATGAGACAACCGTAATGGATGGAACTCCTGTTTTTAATCTTGTGGATGAAACTTTGAAATTTTGCAAGGTCACAAAAATAATTGGTATTTTAAATTCCACCACTAATTTTATTTTAGAAGAAATTGCAAATGGCAAATTATACGATGAAGTAATTGAGGAAGGGAAGAAAAGAGGCTTTGTTGAGGAAGAACCGTCAATGGACATAGAAGGGTGGGATGCTGCCGCTAAGACCGCAGCCTTATTAAATGTTCTCATGGGAGCAAATATCACACCTAATGATGTTGATAGAAAAGGAATTGAAGATATTACATACGAACAAATAAAAGAAGCAGAAAAAAGGGACAATGTAATTAAGCTGATATGCTATGGAGAAATAGAAAACGGCAAAGTAATTGCAAGAGTGCAGCCTGAGGAAATCGATAAAAGCTCTCTTTTATCAAATATTAAAGGAACAACCTCAATAGTGAGCATCACCACTGACTTAATGGGCACAGTTTCAATTGTAGAGCATGAGCCGGAAATAGAACAGACAGCATATGGGGTATTCAGCGATTTAATAAGGGTATTAAGCAATATGCAAAGAGTCTAAGGATAAAGGGGTTCTGCTCACAGATACAAAAGAAGAGCCATATTGAGAAAATTAAGGAGATAATAACTATGAATATTCGTAAAGCCGCTATGCGTGACTTATCTGCAATTACCGCCGTGGAGGCTGAATGTTTTCCGGCAGCTGAAGCGGCCACTGAAAAAGCTTTCAAAGCTCGTCTGACTGTCTATCCTAATCATTTTTGGCTTCTGGAGGATGACGGCAAACTAGTAAGCTTCATCAACGGTATGGTAACGGATGAGCCAACTATTCGGGATGAGATGTTCGAAAACACATTACTGCATAATGAGTCCGGTAACTGGCAAGCCATTTTTGGTGTTAATACTATTCCGGAGTACCGTCAAAGGGGTTGTGCGGCAAAAGTTATGGAGCAGGTAATAAAAGATGCAAAATCAGAAAACCGCAAAGGTTGTATCCTTACTTGTAAGCAAGAGCTGATTCATTATTATGAAAAGTTTGGATTTGTAAACATCGGTATTTCTAATTCTGCTCATGGCGGTGCGGTTTGGTACGATATGCGGTTGAGTTTTTAAATCCGGAAAATAATTTTTTATGAAGAGGTTTATATTTAAATGAACAAATTTTTATTAATATTTGTCAATCTATTGCCTGAACCTTTGATAATCAGGTTTGTTAGCTTTTATGTTAATTTGCAAATAAAAAATCATGCAAGATTAGATGTAAAAGGTCTTGAAAATTTAAACAGTGACTTTAAAAGGCCTTATATGTTTGTCTGCAATCATTTAAGCAATTCTGACGGGTTAGTATTGAATAAGGTACTTGAAAAAGAGAATATTATTTTTGTAGCCGGGAAAAAATTAGAATCTAATTCTATGACTAATCTAGGATTTAAGGTAGTCAGATCAATACCAATATTGCCAAATTCACCTGATAAAGATGCGATAAAGAAGATCGTTAATGCGGTAAAAGAAGGAAACAACATTTTGATATTTCCTGAGGGCACACGAAGCAGAACAGCAAGCATGCTTGAAGGGAAGAAAGGAATTTTGCTTTTTGCAAAGCTTACCAATGCTCCAATAGTGCCAATAGGTATTTGGGGCACGGAAAAATTTATGCCTATAGAAAATGATATGGGTAAAGAAGCATTTTATGATGCTGATATAAATGTTAGCATAGGTGAGGTTTTAAATCTTCCTGAAAAAAGTGATGATGAAACCAAGAGGAGTTGGGAAGATAATTGTCTAAATTACATTATGATGAGGATTGCTGAACTTTTACCAAAAGAATACAGAGGATTTTATGATGAAAACTAGCATGCTCTAAAACCCTTCGTCGTATAAAACCTCTACGGAAAAAAGGCGATAGAAGTACAATGGGTCGGAAGGATGTTTCGGCCCATTGTACTTCTAAAAATCTAATCTATCTAAAACAGCATCTGTTACGTCTATTTCTTTCTTCTTCTCTACCTTCAAGTAATTCTTCTAAACAATCAAAGACACAGTCACAATTTCGTCTGTTTCTTTCGCCGCGAACATCATCATTGTCTCTACGGCAGCGATTACGCCTACATTTATTTCTTTCTTCGTTTCTACCTTCAAGCAATTCTTCTAAGCAATCAAAAACACA
>DAMAEI010000057.1:0-2977 GCA_031997345.1 Sedimentibacter sp.
TACTTTTAAAATTACGTCAGTTTTTTGTGTTTACACAAAACTTGAAGCGGTCTCATACCCTTAAAAAAGTTGTTTAGTTTACTGTTGACAATCCAATATTAATAACAATTTTCCTAATTCACTATATTCTTTTAAATTTATCATTAAGCCTACTATTTAAATGCGGCTTGATATAATTCATTATAATAGCTCTTACTTTTCTGTTTTGTGATTCTGTAATTGAATCCTTATTTCTTTTGTTAAACATTTCTAAAATATATTCATAATCATTTTCACCATTAAAACCATTATATTTATTAGGCTTAAAAGCACCTTCATCAAATAGCATGCAATAATTTAAACATACTTTCTTTTATTGTAACAAGGTTATTTAAATCGGCTCTATCAAATTTTTAATACATAAGTAGTATTAAACATCTTAATAAACAATTTTCTTATTCTTTATCTTCTTTACTCTTTTGCATAATATACAACTTGTAGATAAACGAAAGTATCAAATTAATATATTAATTGCAAGCTCAAACAAATTAAGGCTGCTGGAATTCAATAATGAAGAATTTGGCGTAGTGTTAATATGAATTATCCAAAATCGTATTGGAAATCCACATTTCATTGCTAAGCCATCTATTTGATAAGGTACTATATATGTTAAAACTAATGCTATCCATGCAGACCAATTAAAAAGTTTTCTATCAAATTTCATAATTTAACCCTCCTGACTGTTTTTTATTTGCGAATACATACAATTCTACTGATGCACCGTAATTTTCTTTACCACATAAACAAGAAGATAACATATCGGCATCTTCTTCACAGTCTAGAATTTCCCATTCTCGGACAGCATTAAACCAGTCATCACTATCAGAGCTTTCAATAACTAATTGAACCAAATTATAGTATTATCTTCAAAATATAATTTTATTAAAAGAGTATCCTCATATTTAATACTTGAAATTTTGTAAATTCAATAATCTATTTACCAGTAACAACTTGTAATTCAACTATCTAAGATTACCTATTTTTTTCAAGAAAAAATAAATAATTACTGATTATTCTATAAATTTCTTAATATATTCTTCAAACTTAAACATTTCAAGAATATCATAATTTACTTGTGATATATTAATTCCATATTCAGGTTTGCTTTTTTGTCCTGGTTTATTATATTTTCTATCAACAAACACTCCATTTGGTTCTTTCCAAGTTTCTGAAGGTATTAAAAATATATCTGGAAGCTTACCCGTTTTAAACACTAATAATGTTAAATATAAATTCTTATTATCTATGTCAAATTTATTTTTTTGCATAAATACATATCCGTTATTAGTCTTTGACTTAACCTGAATTTCACAAAAACGCCCTTTTTTATCTTTTACAATAAAATCAATTCCATGGTCATCTACCTCAGAAGTATAAACTTCTAATCCATAAGATGCAAATTCCATTTTTGCAAAGTATTCAGCATATCTACCTAATTGTAAATTATTTAACATGTTCCATTCTTTATTTGGCATGATTAGCTGCCCCCATTCTATAATAACAAACATAAAATTACTTTATCATTTTACAAATATGAATTAAAATTACTTTATTGAATATTATATCATAAATTACAAATTTTTCTACCAACAACTTAATTAATTACAATTTGTAGCAGAATATATGTTCAAGGTGATTTTTATGAGATTCTAAATAAAACCTGTTAAGCAGTGGCAATTTCTTTATACAGGAGAATAAATTGAGCCCGTTAAATTAAGGTTAATTGATCAAGTTGTAAGAGTTGAAAAAGCTATTAAATTTTATGAGAAAAAATATGTCTTGAATAATTATGTGTTCTTGTAGTAACAAAATCTTTCATATTAGGAGTTTCCAATAGTGCTTTCAGTTCATCTTCAGTATAGATTTCTTTAAAAGTTTCTTGTCCCTTAACAAAGGGAATTGCAAACTGTTCCAATATATATCTCTTTTTTATTCCGTATTTAATCAATGGACTTATGTTCTGTAAATAAGAATTTAATGTTACTGTATTAGATATTCCTTTCTGCTCCTTCATGTAGAGTATATAGTCCTCTAATAAATCTAACACGATATCCTTACACTTCAGTTCATTCCCTGCAAATTTAAGGAAATAACCGATTTGATATCTGTAACTTTTTATTGTCCATTCTGACAGCCCCCTAACTTCTGAATTTCTTAAAAATTCTTCGCCTAATTCCTTGAATGTCTTGTTTTGGTTAAGCTTACTTGCCATAACCCTGTTCGTTTTGATGTCTCCTCTCTTCATCTCGTACACGCCTCCTTTTTGGCTCAAAAAATTAAAAATAACCGTATTTGATTTTTAAAAATACTACAAAAATCTAACACGGTTATTTATAATCTAAATCAACAAAACGTTAAGGTACTAATATAGTGTTACTCGAACTCAATCGTTGCCGGTGGCTTTGTGGTTATGTCATACATTATGCGGTTTACGTTGTCTACTTCGTTTACTATTCTGTTTGACACCTTTTCAAGCACCTCGTAGGGGATTCTTGCCCAGTCGGAGGTCATGCCGTCTGTGGAATGAACGGCTCTTAAGGCGATTGTGTGGGAGTAGGTTCTTTCGTCGCCCATTACTCCTACGCTTCGGATGTTTGGAAGTGCCGCAAAGTACTGCCAGATTTTGTTTTGGAGATTTGCTTTTTTGATTTCGTCTCTGAAAATGAAATCTGCTTCTCTTATTATTTTAAGCTTTTCCTCTGTTACTTCTCCCAGGCATCGAACTGCTAAGCCCGGTCCGGGGAAAGGCTGTCTTTCAACTATTTCTTCTGGAATGCCCAACTCCCTTCCAACTTGGCGAACTTCGTCCTTGAACAGCTGTCTCAACGGCTCAAGAAGCTCAAAGTCAACATCCTCGGGAAGTCCTCCCACGTTGTGGTGGCTCTTTATAACGGAAGCTGTTGCTGTTCCGCTTTCTATAACGTCCGGATAAATTGTT
>DAMAEI010000057.1:2987-19278 GCA_031997345.1 Sedimentibacter sp.
ACTCTTATGAATTCTTCGCCTATTATTTTTCTCTTCTGCTCAGGCTCTGTAACTCCGGCAAGCTTTCCTAAGAATCTCTCTCCCGCGTTAACTCTGATTAAGTTCATGTTGAACTTTTCTTTGAATACCTTCTCAACCTGATCTCCTTCGTCCTTTCTCAAGAGACCGTGGTCAACGAAGACACAAATCAGATTCGGGCCTATGGCTTTGTGTACCATCACTGCGGCAACTGATGAATCAACTCCGCCGGATAAGGCGCAAAGAGCTTTTTTATCTCCTACCTGAGCCTTGATTCTAGCAACAGATTCCTCGGCGAAATTTCCCATTGTCCAGTCCTCCGGCATGCTGCATATGTTGAAAAGGAAATTATTCAATATTTCTCTCCCTCTTTCAGTATGCTCAACCTCAGGGTGGAATTGCACCGCGTAGATTTTCTTTTCGTCATTTTTCATGGCACCTACGGGGCATGTATCGGATTTTGCAGTAATTTCAAAGCCTTCCGGAGCTGTTTCAATATAGTCCGTATGGCTCATCCAGCACAAGGTATCTTGAGCCACGCCTTTAAACAATCCTTTATCGGATAATATATCCAGCTTAACTTTTCCGTATTCTCTGAAATCGGCTCTGTTTACCTTACCACCGAATTCCTGAGCTATAAACTGACCACCGTAGCATATTCCTAAAACGGGTACTCCAAGTTCAAAAACCTCATGTGATATTTTAGGGGCATTTACAGCATACACACTGGCAGGACCTCCTGAAAGTATAATTCCGTTGGGGTTTTTCTCTTTTATTTTATCAATTGAAGATGTGTACGGGATAATTTCGCAGTACACATTTGCCTCTCTAACTCTTCTTGCTATGAGTTGACTGTATTGTGCACCAAAATCAACTATTAATATCATTTTTTACTCCTCTAAGGCACGACTTATTTTTATATAGATTATCAAAAAAATTTATTTGTGTCAATTAATAATTAAGCATCAAGACCATGTAAAACGCTTGCAATATATAACAAAACAGCGCTTTGGCTTTACACTCGCTTTCCTCCTGACTGATACGCCATATTGTAAATAATTTCAGCCATTTCTCTTGCGGATCTGTTCATACCGTTTTTAAGCCAGTGCTGCAGCAGACCGATACTTCCATTTACAACAAATACGAAGTATTCATCCCTTATGCCTGGACTTATATCTGCAATGGATGAGAATGTTATTCCGCATTGCTTATATATTATTGTAAATACCTGCTTCTGGAAGTTAATATCCCCACTTTCACTCATGAGGATTTTCAGATTTTTACTGTTATCCACAAAATATTGAAAGATTTCCTCTAAGAGCTTGATGTTTTCATACTTATCTGTTTTATCGCTGAAATTGGCAATTGCTTCTTTAGCCCATGAAAGAGTTTCATCCTCAATTTTTGCAAGAAGATCGTATTGGTCGGTGTAATGGGCATAAAAGGTGGTTCGATTTATATCGGCATTCTCGCACAACTCTTTGATAGTTATTTTTGCGATTGGTTTTTTCTCCATTAATTCAAAAAGACTGTTCTGTAAAGCCATCTTTGTATAGCGGGTCTTCCTGCTTTCTTTCATTATGCTGCTCCTTTCATTATACACAACAAATTCAGTTATTTTTGCTTTCAAACCAACATTTATAATATAATTTGTTGCAAATATTACATTCCATAAACATCTGATGGTTGCATAATCAACACGGTGTCATTATAATTAATTCTTAGTTAAATGTCAAGAATGATCAGGATAGTAATGAAAATCAGCAAAGGAGACCTTATGGATTTTATTACATTTGAAAACGTGGAAAGAGAATATAATATCGGTAATGCCGTCATTAAGGCTGTGGACGGTATAAGCTTCAGCCTCAACAAGGGAACATTCAATGTTGTGCTGGGACAGAGCGGCGCGGGAAAAACCACGTTGCTCAATTTGCTTGGAGGAATGGACTCACCCACCTCCGGCAAAATAGTCGTAAACGAAAAAGAAATCTCAGGCATTTCTGAGTTTGACCTTACAGAATACCGCCGTACTCAAATAGGGTTTGTATTCCAATTTTATAATTTAGTACCTAATTTGACCGCACTTGAAAACGTGCAGCTTGCGGAAGAAATATGTCCTGAACCTCTGGATGCCCGGGAAATGCTGAAACGTGTTGGTCTGGAAAACAGAATGGACAATTTCCCAAGCCAGATGTCGGGAGGAGAACAGCAGCGTGTTTCCATAGCCAGAGCGCTGGCGAAGAACCCGCAGATAGTTCTCTGCGATGAACCCACAGGTGCTCTGGATTCTGAAACGGGACGCAAGGTCCTCCGGCTCATCCGTGATGTGTCAAGGGATCTGGGCAAGACTGTAATTGTCGTGACGCACAATGCTCCCATATCAGAAATGGCACATACCGTGCTGCACATGCGGGACGGCAAAATCGCCAAGGTACAATTAAACGAGCATCCAAAGGATGTGGAGGAAATTGTATGGTGAGAGGCGCATTGTTTAAAAAGTCTCTGCGTGACATGCGCAAGTCAAAATCGCAGTTCATTTCGATTTTTATTATGGCGACATTAGCCGTATTCATAATGACAGGCCTGGACAGCATTTGGTTCACCATTGATAAGCATGCCTACAATATGTATCAGTCAACAAATTTATCCGACTTGTGGGTGACGGTTGCAGGCCCTTCGGAACAGCAGCTGTGGGGAATCAGCAAAATTCAAGGTGTTGAGCTGATGGAAAAGCGATTTTCCATTGATGCAGACACCGACTTGCCCGGTGAACCCACTCTGCACGTATACGCATTGGATGACCGTACTGTTCTTGACCAGCCCCAGCTTCAAAGTGGCAGGTTCAGCAAAAGCGGAGGCGGTGCCGTACTGGACAGCAGGTTTGCAAAGGTTCACAACCTGAAAATAGGAGACTATATTTCTATTAAATTAAACGGTATCTGGCTGCGTATCCAGATTGACGGCATGGCACTGAGCAGCGAGCATGTATATGCCGTTAAAAACTCCGCAACTCTGACACCAGATTCATTGGACTATGGCTTTTTAGTAATCCATACAGGAGCATTGGAGAACGTATACGGACAGAAGGTATATAATCAAATCAGCGTGAAAACTTCACCGGGCTCCGACCTTGCACAGGTGGTACAGAAAGTCGGTGACGTGGTTGGCGATGACGTTATCGGCATAACATTGCAAAAGGACAGCGGCAGCGTAAGCAGTGTAAATTCACGAATTCAGCAGTTTAAAACATTGTCATTGGTATTTCCTGTATTATTCCTTCTGGTTACGGCACTGATTACACAGAGCACCATGGTGCGCATGATAGAAAACCAGCGAGCGCAGATAGGAATTTTGAAGGCACTCGGCTACAGCAAAAGAAGCATACTTTGGCATTACACCTCCTATGGTGTAATAGTGGGCGTGCTTGGCTCGATTTTTGGACTTCTGCTGGGTCCCAATGTGTTCGGACGCATCATGGTTCCTCAGCTTAAGCTTACACTTAGCAGCTACAGCATCAGAATTAATTACGTGAACTTTGCATTTGCATTATTCCTTATTCTCATGTGTACCGGAGGCGTTTCATTCCTTGCCTGCAGAAATCTCCAGAGTGATTCACCCTCAGCACTTCTTCGTGAAAAGCCGCCTAAAAGCGGGAAGCGCATATTTCTTGAATCCATGCCCTCCCTGTGGCAGAAAATGAAGTTCAGCAGCAAGCTTATAGCACGAAATATAATTAAGAATAAGGGGCGGCTCATAATGAGTACCATAGGAGTCATGGGCTGCACAGGCGTGATTATTTCCGCATTGACGGTCCGAAGCACACTGTCCGGAATCGGTGATTATACCTATGGAACAACATTTACATTTGACCAGAAAATTGTCCTGGACACTGCTAAAACAAACTCAGTATATCTCAAAAACTTAGAGCTGGATGGAATAACACAGCAACTGGAGGAGTCCGCGGTGCAGGTGATTTTTCCTGACGGAGTTCAGAAAATGGAACTTGTCAATATCACAACCAAGGAAAGTCCGTTGATTCGATTGCAGGATATTGACGGCAACCCTGTTTCCCTGCCGGACAATGGAGTGCTCATGACGCGGAAGCTATGTAAGGAGCGGGGCTTAAATACCGGTGACATCATCCGCATTAAGCTCACTGACAAGGGCTACGTCTCCGTGCCTGTAATTCAGATTGCATATATTGCCTCAGGTCAGGGAATTTATATGACCGACACATATTGGGAATCCATTGGTGAGAAATTCAAGCCTACGGCGCTGCTTGTCAGATGGAACGGTGAGCCTGACCGGAAATTTCTCGCAAGCGATGTGGTGGCTGACTCTGCAACGAGGGAAAGCATGCAGGACAGTTTGTCTTCCAGCATCGGGATTGTTAACCTGGCGGTTGTGTTCCTGATTATCCTCGGTGCCTCATTGGCTTTTGTAGTACTTTACAACACAGGTATGCTCAACTTTGCGGAGCGTGTCAGAGACCTGGCAACCTTTCGCGTGCTGGGATTCCACCACCGTGAAATACGTTACCTGGTGCTGGTTGAAAATTATTTTTCAGTCTTGCTGGGGATGCTGTCCGGTATACCCGTGGGCAGGTTCATATCATGGGTTATCGCAAGCAGCATTGACGAGAGGCTGGATCTTCTGGGCAACATTACTTTGGCTGATATCCTGACGGCAGGAGCAATGACCTTGTTCTTTGCATGGATTGTAAATAGGGTGATAGCACATAGAATGAAAGAAATTGACATATTTGAAGCGCTCAAGAGCGTGGAATAGCATTAGTAATATGGAGGAATAGCTATGAAGGACTGGATTTTATCTCATAAAAAAGCGGTGTCTACGGTATGTGTCATCACAGCACTGGTTATTACACTCACTGTTTTTATACAAAGAAAAAACAAAATTGAAGCCATGAGGGCAGCAGAAACTCTTATTTCTCCCTATCAGGCTTCGGAAATTGAAGCATGGGGAGAAGTGCTGTACAGCCGCGTTGAGAGCATCAGTATAGATTTTCCGTCAGCAGTGACGGATGTTCTGGTTAAAGAGGGGGAACGTGTCACGTCAGCTCAGCCCTTAGTGACCATGGACATTTCCGAATACAACGGAAATGTAGAAAAATTGAAGCAGCAGCTGTCTGCAAATCAATCAGCACTGGACTCCGCAGCTCAAGACATTACCGCCCTGCAGGCAGATATTGCCCGTGCACAGGAGGAAATCGCACGAAAAACTGAGGAATACAACAACGGCACAGGCGCCGACCTGAAATTGCTGCAGAATTCTCAGGACCTTGCACTGAAGGAGCTTGAGAACTCAAAAAAAGACCTTCAGGATTACCAGTCATTATATGATGAGGGCGCTGTTTCGGAAATGACTCTCAATCAGTATACCTCCATGCTGGATCAGCGCCAAAAGGTTGTGGAGGATATTGAAGCAAGCATACAGAAAACAAAGACTGCCTTAAAGGATGAATTGAATCTGCTGAATGTTTCACTTAAATCCAAGCTGGCTCAGTTTTCTCAGCTTCAGCAGGGCAACAGCACAAATGTCGCAATGCAGCAAAGTGGGGTTTCATCCACGCAGGTTGACCTGAATATTATGACTGGTAAGACAGAAAGAGACTACATCAAAGAAAATCAGATTGTTTCCAATGTGAAAAACGGAATTATAAAGAATATATTCGTCAACCGCGGCAATCACCTTGGTATACAGGGAATGCCCACGGAGGTGCTTCAGATTATAGACGCAGATTCCATAACAATAAGTGCCGAGGTCTATGAAGAGTTCATAGGAAGTGTGCAAATAGGTGGAAATGTAAAAATTGTACCCGCCTCATATCCGGACATCTCTCTTAGCGGAACCGTAACACATATTCCGGACATGGCAGTTGAAAAGAACGGCAGACGCATTGTCCGTGTAATTGTAAAGCCCGACGATCCTGATAACATACTGAAGCCGGGATATACCGCAGATGTTTATTTTCCGAAATAACTTTTTCTTTATATTATAAACGGAAACGGAGACAGCACTTCTTGTGCTGCCTCCGTTTTATATGTCATTTCTTCCTTGGCATTGAGTGTATTGCTTCGCCTATACAGCCGCATACAGCTTCGTAAAAAACCTCGGACAATGTAGGATGTGCAAATACCGATTTTTTTATGTCCTCCACCGTCAGTTCGCTGTGTATTGCCATCGAGCCCTGATGTACAATATCGCTGGCATGGGGTCCCATTATGTGGACTCCGATTATTTTATGACTTTCTTTTTCAGCCATTATTTTTACAAAGCCCTCTCCCTCTGCCATTATCAGCGCCTTTCCGTTTGCACCGAACATTGACTTTCCGATAATGTATTCCACATTTTTTTCCTTTGCTTCCTCCTCCGTCATGCCGACGGATGCCGCCTCGGGAAAAGTAAATACACAGGATGGTATTGCACTGTAATCAACCTTCGAGCTGTGTCCGTGAATATTTTCAACACACACCTTGCCTTCCTCTGACGCAGCATGAGCAAGCATAACTCCTCCGATAGCATCCCCTATGGCATATACGCCCTTTACGGATGTTTCATAGTTGGCATCAACCTTTATACCTTTCTTATCGTATCCAATTCCCGAAACTTCAAGGTCCAGCCCTTGTGTATTAGGTTTTCTTCCGGCTGCCGCAAGCAGGTAATCGCTGAATATTTCCGAACTACCTTTATCGTTTTCAACTGTTATTCTCAAGCCATCCTCAGAAGACTGAACTTCCTTCAGCATGGAACCTGTTAAAATCTTAATGCCCTGCTTCTTTAGATACACCGTAAGCTTTTTGGAAAGCTCGTCATCCAGTCTGCACAATATTTTAGGAAGGAATTCTATTATAGTTACTTCCGTGCCAAGTGAAGCAAATATACCTGCAAACTCAACCCCTACCACACCGCCTCCCAATATGGCAAGGCTTTTGGGTACATGCCCAAAATTCAATAATTCGTCGCTTGTAACGACTCTGCAGTCTTCAATACCCTGCACAGGAACTTCCGAAGGAGATGAGCCTGTTGCAATAATTATATTTTCCGCTGTTATTTCCTCCTCACCTTCCGCCGTGATGACATTCAGAGTTTTAGCTCCTTTAAATGAAGCTCTTCCTCTTATTACCTCCACGCTGTTTCCTTTCAAAAGCTGTTCTATTCCGGAAACAAGCTTGCCAACAACTTCATTTTTCCTCTTCTGAGCCGTCTCCATGTCAAATGTGTATCCGCTTACTGCTACTCCAAATTCAGCCATGTTCTTCACAGCTTCCACCGCCCCGGCATTTTTATAAAGGGACTTTGTGGGTATGCAGCCTCTGTTCAGGCATGTGCCACCTAATTTATTTTCCTCTATGAGGGTGACATTTGCTCCAAGCTGGGAGGCTCTTATTGCAGCCTCATAGCCTCCCGGTCCTCCTCCGATAATAACCAAATCTCTTAGCATAGCACTTACCTATTATAGCGAAGCACAGGCTTACGTGCAGCAAGAGCTTCATCCAGTCTCGATACTATTGTGCTGTGAGGTGCTGTGCGCACCATTTCAGGGTCATTCTCAGCCTCATCGGCTATCTGCCTCATTACGGCTATGAACTCGTCAAGAGTTTCCTTTGATTCGCATTCCGTAGGCTCAACCATCATAGCTTCTGATACAATCAGAGGGAAGTAAATGGTCGGCGGATGATATCCGAAGTCTAACAATCTTTTTGCAATATCCAGGGTCGATACACCCTTCTCCTTCTGCCACACTCCGGAAAATACGCATTCATGCATGCATATTCTGTCCGCAGGCAGATAATATTTATCTTTCAGCTTACTTGCGATATAGTTTGCATTCAGCACAGCATTTTCCGAAACTTCCTTCAAGCCGTCAGGACCCATGCTCAGTATATATGCATATGCCCTCAGATACACTCCGAAATGTCCGTAAAATGATTTAACCTTTCCTATGGACAAAGGTCTATTGTATTCAAAATAATATTCCTTCTCTTCTTTCTTTGCCACAACAGGCACAGGAAGGAAATCAGCCAGATGCTTTTTTACTCCAACAGGCCCTGAACCGGGTCCTCCTCCTCCGTGAGGAGTGCTGAAGGTTTTGTGCAGATTAAGGTGAACTACATCAAAGCCCATATCTCCGGGTCTAGTTATTCCCATAATGGCATTTGTATTTGCTCCGTCATAGTACATCTGCCCGCCTGCTTCATGAATTATCTTAGAAATTTCCAATATATTTTCATCAAACAAACCCAGGGTGTTTGGGTTTGTAAGCATGAATCCCGCCACCTCATCGCCCATTACAGCTCTCAGGGAGTCCAGGTCAACCAAGCCTCTGTCATCAGACTTAACTTCAATCACATCAAAGCCTGCCACCGTTGCAGATGCAGGGTTGGTACCGTGAGCGGAGTCCGGGATAACTATTTTGTTTCTTTTTGCATCGCCTCTGTTCATGTGGTATGCCTTTATTATCATGAGGCCCGCAAGCTCTCCGTGGGCACCTGCGGCAGGCTGAAGGCTGAATTCATCCATTCCCGTTATTTCGGAAAGCATTCCTCCAAGGTCATATATAACCTGCAGGGCTCCCTGCGCGGTCTTTTCAGGCTGGTATGGGTGCAGTCTCGCAAAGCCGCTGTATCTTGCAACTGTTTCGTTTACTTTCGGATTGTACTTCATGGTACAGCTTCCTAAAGGGTAGAAGCCTGAGTCCACTCCGTGGTTTTTCTGCGAAAGCTGGGTAAAGTGTCGTACTGCCTCCAGCTCACTGACCTCAGGAAGCTCCGGAGCCTCTGTTCTCAGAAGATTGCTGTCCATAATTTCCTGCACCGGCTTCACAGGTACATCGCATTCAGGCAGAGAATATGCTTTTCGCCCTGCTCTGCTCATTTCAAATATCAATGATCGTTTTTTCAGCATTACTCTACCGCCTTTCTTATAAAGCTGTCTATATCTTGTCTGGTGCGCTTCTCAGTTACCGCAACAAGCCATCCGTCTTTTAATTCGGGATAATTTTTCTCAACATCATATCCGCCTATTATCCCGCTTTCCAAAAGCTTATCATTGAGCATATCCACAGGTTCGGCACTCTTCACCACAAACTCCTTGAAGAACGGTCCGCTGAACACAGGACTGAACTTACCTGTTTTAATCAGCTCATCATAAGCATAGCGTGACTTCTGGAGGCATAAGTTTGCAACCTCTTTCAAGCCCTCCTTACCCATTACAGTCATGTAAATCGTTGCTGTCAAAGCATTCAGAGCCTGATTGGAGCAAATGTTTGATGTTGCCTTCTCTCTTCTTATATGCTGCTCTCTTGTCTGAAGAGTGAGAACAAAGCCTCTTTTTCCGTCCTTGTCAACAGTTTCCCCCACGATTCTTCCGGGCATTTTACGCATTAGCTTTTCCGTTACCGCCATAAATCCAAGGGACGGTCCACCAAAACTAAGGCTGTTCCCCAATGGCTGCCCATCGCCTACGGCTATGTCTGCACCTGATTCACCGGGACTTTTCAGCAGCGCAAGAGATATAGGGTCCGCGCTTACAATAAGGAGACTTTTATTTTCGTGAATTATACCGCTGATGGAAGCAACATCCTCTACAATTCCAAAGAAATTAGGGCTTTGGATTATTAAGGCAGCAGTATTGACCTTCAGCTTGCTCTTTAAATCCTCTAAATCAATTCTTCCGTCTTTATATCCAATCTCTGACACCGATATGTCCCTGAAACCTGCGTATGTATTTAAAACCTGCCTGCTTTCAGGATGAACGGTGGATGCTATTAATATTTCCGGCCTCTTTGTAGACTCACATGCCATAACAGCGGCCTCGGTCAGTGCTGTGGCACCGTCGTACATGGATGCGTTGACAACAGGCAATCCCGTAAGCTCGCTTATCATTGTCTGATATTCAAATATTACCTGAAGTGTACCCTGACTTATCTCCGGCTGGTAAGGCGTATATGCTGTATAAAATTCCTGCCTTGAAATCAGACTGTCAATCAGTGCCGGAATATAGTGGTCATATGCTCCTGCACCCAGGAAGCAGGTGTAATCATCAAGATTAAGATTTTTATCCGATAATGACTTTATATTTTTAACCAGTTCCATTTCGGATTGAGCATCCGGTATGTTTAGTCTGTCTTTCAGGAAAACCGAATCAGGAACTGCCTTAAACAAAGCTTCAATGCTTTCAACACCTATTTCTTCAAGCATCTGAGCTCTGTCTTCATTGGTATTTCCGATATATCTGGCCATATGCCCCTCCTTATTCACATGATTTTTCGTAATCTTCAGCAGAAAGCAGCTTTTCCGCTTCCTCCGGCTGTGACATTTCCACGACAACAAACCATGCATTATATGGAGATTCGTTAATCAATCCGGGGTTATCTGCAAGCTCTTCATTTACTTCCGTTATTGTGCCGGAAATCGGAGTGTATACATCAGATGCCGCCTTTACAGATTCCAAAACAACAAACTGGTCTCCCGCCTCAACAACCTTACCTGCTTCGGGAAGCTCAATAAAAACAACCTCTCCCAGATGGTCCTGCGCATAATCCGTAATTCCTATGTATGCCTTGTTTCCGTCTACCTTTACCCATTCGTGTGATGCTGAATACTTTAATTCATTTAACAATTTCATATTAACCCTCCTGATACTATTTCTATTTTTTATATTTTTTTGTGTAAAAAGGTTTTTTAATTATTTTTGCTTTTATATTTTTATTTCTTATAGAAATTTCTATATCTGTTCCCTCTTTCGTATATTCCGCATCTATAAGAGCAAGACCTATGTTTTTCTTCAGTGTGGGGGAATAACTTCCCGTTGTCACATATCCTATTTTCTTACCTTCAGCATATACATCGTAGTGGCTCCTTGGGATTCCCCTTTCAACCATTTCAAATCCTACGACCTTTCTTTTCAGTCCGTCAGCCTTTTGAGCCGCCAGTACATCCTTCCCTATAAAGTCATCTTTAGCAAGCTTTACGAAGAATCCCAGCCCTGCTTCAAGAGGAGTTATGTCCTTATCTATTTCCTGACCGTACAAAGGAAGCGCAGCTTCAAACCTGAGAGTGTCTCTTGCGCCAAGCCCTGCGGGAACCAGTCCCTCATCACTTCCCGATTCAAGAAGTAAATCCCATATTTTCGGGCCGTGTTCTGAAGCAAAATACAGTTCAAATCCATCCTCACCTGTGTAGCCCGTACGGGATACCAGCACCTTGACGCCGTCAATTTCAATATTATCTTTAAAATGATAAAATTCTATTTCGCTTAAGTTTTCTTTCACAAGCTTCTGCAAGATTGTCTGTGCTTCAGGACCTTGGATAGCAAGTTGTGCATAATTCGCAGAAACGTTCTCCACAGATGTATCGCCGAAGTTGTGGTCCTTCAGCCATTCATAATCCTTATCCGCATTTGAAGCGTTTACAACAAGCAAGTAATTCTCTCTGTTGTATTTATAAACCAACAGGTCATCAACTATACCGCCGTCCGGATAACACATTGCCGTATATGCAATCTGATTATCAGAAAGTACTGAAATATCATTTGTCACAACCATTTGAAGATATTTTTCCGCATCCTCACCTTTCACGGTTATCTCTCCCATATGCGATACATCAAACAGTCCTGCCGCATTTCTTACAGCTTCATGCTCTGAAATTATTCCCGAATATTCCACCGGGAGTGCCCATCCTCCGAAGTCAATTATCTTTCCCTTCAATCCAAGATGCTTCTCATATAATGGCGTCGTTTTCACTTCATCACTCCTTTTTATAATAATTAATTCCATATTTTATATTGCTAAAGCAAAAGACAGGAGCAATAACTATGTCATTACCCCTGTCTTAACTTACTTTGTTATTCAGGCATTGTCAGAACGTGGTCCTTTTGCCTGAAAGTTTCGTCACACTTCGACCAGTGTGATTTGCTTCTTCGGCGCCCTGAGGGACTCTCCCAAGCTCATCATTCAATATATAAATATTAATTTTTCTGGTTATGAATAAAAATGTTTAATTTGTTGCTAACAACATTATAAGCTTTAAAATATCAAGTTGTCAACAGTTTTTGACTCGTGAAAAAATCTACTTTCAAGAAGAATATTTTTTGCATGAAGATGGTATTTTTATAACAATAATATTCCTTGACATTCATTGTTCCAAAGATTATCATTTTATATATACAAACATTTGGAGCATAAAATGAATATTTTAATTGCATATGCCGGCAGCAACAGCACAACCAAAATGTGTGCCCAGCTTTTAGCCGAAAAGCTCCCCGGGGCACATGTTTTAAACCTGTCCTATAAAAAACCTGATTTGAATGATTATGATGCCATAATTATCGGAAGCGGCATAAGATTTAACAATGTAAATAAATCAGTTTTGAACTTCATCCGTGACAATCTTGATTTGCTTATGAAAAAAAATACAGCAATATATTTGTGTTGCGGATTTCCCGAGAAAATAAACCAGTATCTGCTTCATAATTTCCCTAAGAAGCTGCTGAATAAAGCAACTTCCATTTATTGCTTCGGAGGAAGATTGAAGGTCAAGCCTTACAGGCTTCATGACATGCTTATTATAAAAATGGTACAGAAAAACTTTAAGCTTGAAAAACGCGGCTTTACGGAAATTGATTACGACAGTATTCAAAAAATGGCTGATGAAATCTTAGCATTAAAATAAAAACGGTCCTCGAAGGACCATTTTTATTTTAGAAACTATCTGAAATTATTTTCGTTGTTTCTATTTCTTTCATTTTTGTTGTTACGATTTTCATTTTTGTTATCGCGGTTGTTAAACTGGTTGTTCTGGTTGTTCTGGTTATTCTGGTTGTTCTGATTGTTCTGATTGTTTTGCTGGTTTTGCTGGTTGTTTTCTTTGTTGTTGAATCTGTTGTTTTCAAATTTGTTTTCGAACTTATTGTTCTCTTTGTTCTGATAGTTGTTATTCATCTGCTTCATCTGCTCCCTCAAGTTTTGTTGGCTGTCTAATTTAGCCTGTTCTTCCCAATTGTACAACATCACATTGTTATCCGAAGTTTTGCCGTTGTAATTTGCTATGATGATCACCTTCAATTAACAAATATTCGAAGCAAAATTTACTTTACAATTTGCTTCCTAAACTATATTATTTACATTATACAGTTATTTATTTATCCTATTTATGGCTTTTTATATTTCGGCACGGCAATATGTGAAATAAAACACAAAAGTCCAATATCTTGCTTTTTAAACTATCCAAATATTTTTTCATGGAGCGTTGATGATGACTGTTGAAAATAATATTTTAAAAAAAATATCAATTCCAATATTGATGATATCATTACCGTTGACTGTAATGGATGTTTTGCTGCCAATATTTACGATTCAATTGGGATTGACTCCTATACAAGTCACCGGACTTTTTTCAGTGTTTTCCTTATTCCTTGTAGCAGTAAGATTAATAACAGGACATATTTCAGACAAAGTAGGCAGAAGGCCTGTATTCATTCTTGGAATACTATTTTATTTGATTTCATATTTTATCTATTCTAAAGCAACAAATATTCCTTTGATTTATGCAGCCAGAAGCCTTCAGGCAATAGCAGCCGTATTTATTAACATATCCACATATAGTATGATTGCTGATATGAACAACAAAAATAATGCACATAGCTTCGGCAAATTGGGCAGTTACTCAGAAAAAGGCGGATTATTCAGACGAAATTTTTATTATCGTCTGACAAATTAAAAATATCAACATTTAATCTCACAGTAAGAATTTTCTCTAGTGCAGTCTTTTCAGTTTTCACACTATATTTACAAAAAAGATTTGATTTGGACCTATTATTGGTTGCCTTGGCCTTTATTATTCCGACAACTTTCATTGCGTTTGCGCCGCCATATGTAGGTACAATCAGTGATAATATTGGAACAAAAAAAGCAACTACAATTTCCTTGACAATTATGTTTGTCTGCATGTTGCTTATTCCGTATTCAGAAAATATTTATTTGTACAGTGTAATATGGACCATATATTATGTTGCATTGACTATGCTGGATATTACATTAAGCAGTATTTTTATTGAAGGCATAGCTGAAGAAAAGAGAGGAACTGCTATAGGACAATTATCTACAGCCGCTAATATAGGAAATATTATAGGCCCCCTAGTCGGGGGATTAGCCTTCCAAAACATAGGATTAAAGGCTCCATATTTATTAAGCTCCTTGGGCTTTGCTGTCCTACTCTTATTTAATTTTAAAAATATAAACTCTGTAAAGACAAGGGCAGATTAAAAACTGCAAAAATGATACATTGCAATTCCTGCTGCAATTGTCAGGTTCAGAGAATCTATTCTGTCAGTGTGCTTTATAAATACACTTGTGCCCGCTGAAGAAAAGCTTGAATCCAGACCGGTTGCTTCATTCCCGAAAACAAGAGAGAATAGCTCTTCTTTTCCATGATTGATTTCCTTGAGGGGCCTCGCACCATCTAACATAAATGTATAAATTTTATGCTTCTTAAGCTTTTTCCTATATTCTTCAAAACTGTCGAAATATTTAAAATTTATTCTGAAAATAGACCCCATTGATGCTCTTATTACCTTGGGGTCAAATACATCAACTCCGGGGCTTATAATCGCCAAGTCAGTAAGGCCGAATCCTGTGAGAGTTCGTATTATTGTTCCCATATTTCCCATGTTGCCGGGGTTTACAAGCACGATGTGAGAGCTCTCCATGTCCAGCTCACAGGTATATTTTTCAAACACTCCCACTATAAAATTATTTTCCTTGTCACTTATTCTGTTTATGGCCTTGTCATTGATTTCGGTCTTGATGTTATACCTTCCGCACAGTTCAAAGATATTGTCTGCTTCTTCAGACTTGTACTTAGAGCTTATTAAAACTTTTATTACCTTTTCAGGCATAAATTTTATCAGTTCCACCGTAGGAAATATTCCAAAGGTATAAGAATAATCAAAGCTTTTTTTATATGTTTTAATATCCATATTTTTCTCCTAAAATATACCGACAGTTTTTAACAAAAATACAAATAAAAATATTGTAAGCGGACTGAATAAGGTTGTTATAAAAACTAATTGTCCTGCCAGTTCGCTGTTGCAGTCGCATTGCTGTGCCATGGTATAGCTTGATACAGATATGGAGGGAGCTGCCATACTGAACAGCGCACCAAGCTCCACACCTCTGAAGCCGAAAGCCAAGCCCGCTGCAATGACAAATGCAGGCACAGCCAGAAGCTTTCCTACGGTTACAAATGCAATATTTCTTAAATTCTTGCCCGTATTCTCTATTTTTATTTCTCCTCCCAATGCCATCAAGGCAAGTGGCGTGGCCATTTTAGCCACCTCGTTCACTGTCTTTTCTGCAAACTGAGGAATATTAATGTTCAGGACAGAAACGGCAATCCCTGAAATGCATCCCCATATCAGCGGATTCTTTATTATGCTTATAGCAGTCTTCTTATAATCGCTTCTGTCATTTGAATACCAGTCCAGCAATATAACAGATGTAAAATTAAAGAAAGGTATCATTATGGCTATAAGGGTTATAACTGTGGCAACATTTGAATCTCCGAACAGGTTTATGCTTAAGGGTACGCCGAAAAGAACAAAGTTGCTTCTGTAAAGTCCCTGAATCATTACACTGATGTTCCTTTTGTCCCTTTCAAATTTAGGAACTATTACACTCATTGTTCCTATAATGAGCACATTTATAACAAGCGCAAAAATAATAAGCTTAACATCTACCGTCTCAGATATTTCACTTTTATAAATATTATTGAAGAGATGCGCCGGAAGCAAAATCTTAAATGCAAATTTATTTGCCTTGGATATAAAATTATCATCAAATAAATTTATCTTTCGAAAAAACATGCCTAAACACATGAGCAAAAATATAGGCAATACGGCGTTTATTGAAAATATCAGATTTTCCACAGCATGTCCTTCCTTTTCTATTCAGTCAGATATGCATACATGAGCTTGATTGTACTTTCAATACCTTTGATGTGTGTCCTCTCCATTCCGTGAGAAGCATGTACCCCCGGACCGATAAGTCCTCCCCTGATGTCGTTTCCTCCCTTTAATGATGCGGAAACATCAGAGCTGTACATAGGATATACATCAACTGCGTAATTTAACTCGTGCTTCTCAGCCAGCTCAATCAGCCTTCCTGTTATATCGTAATCATATGGACCTGAGCTGTCCTTGGCGCAAATTGAAACATCCTGCTCAGTGCATGAAAGGTCGAGGCCTATACAGCCCA
>DAMAEI010000058.1:0-13105 GCA_031997345.1 Sedimentibacter sp.
TTACTTTTAAAATTACGTCAGTTTTTTGTGTTTACACAAAACTTGAAGCGGTCTCGGGACGCTGCCAATACTTGGCATGCTAATAGTTCAATTATTCCTCAAGAAATAATTAATGAACTGCTTATTTACTCTCGTTCAAAAAAAATTCCTTGCGGTGGTATTGAAAGATTATTGAAAAAATCTAATATATTGAAGTAGTATTATGTTCCATATAAATTTCCCTGCATGTATTTATGGATAATATCGTCTTTTGTATGTTTGAACAGCATCTTACTCATCTGAAGGCAAGCGGATGCTGTTGCTATCCTTTTATGCCATATCTTATAATCTTATTTCAACTCATACTGTTTATAATTATATTACTTAATCTTCGCACATCAAGACGGACTACATCACTGCGAACTTCATGTGGAAAAGCGGTACCATTAATATCCTGTCAAATTTTTGTAAACACAAAGCCTGAACCGGTCTCTTATGCATTAGTAGCATATAAGCACTCCTCTTCTTCACCTTCTACATTAAGCAGATTGTAATATCTGTAAAACGTGACGCATAATTCTGCATGAATTTCCTTCAACATAAAGTATTCCTGATCTTTTATATCTTTTTTAGTAATATTTTCATTTAAGTTATCTATTTTTTCCTTTAACTTTCCTAAATTATAAATTATTTGATGCCTTTTAAAATACAATTTTAACTCGTTGTACATATATTTCCCTATGGGTGTTAAATACTTTATCCTACCATCAGCATATCTACATAAATGTTCTTCATACTCTTCAGAGCATGGATCAATGAACCCTTTATCTCCAACTATATTTTCTTCTGATGTTCTTCCTACCCATTTATCAGATTTTGATATATTACAATAAGGACAAGAATATATTAAGTTATCATACGTATATTGTAAATTCTTAAATTTTTCTTTTGGCGCAAAATGTTCAACATGGTAGGACCTATACCCGCCAGCATATGAGTGATGATCGTCACAATACCCACATTTATGCTCAAAATCTATATCAAGATATTTCTTATTTGTGTGATTGGTTGTCCATCTTTCACCTGTATATAATCTAACCGGCCTCTTTTCTTTCAATTTCTCCAAAACATTTACTCCCTCTCTAAAATATCATCTAATTTATTCAATAGTTCTATTAATTTATTAGAAGATAAATCTTTCTTTATTTTATCTGATAATGAGTGCTTTCCATTTATTGTTTTTTCCAGTTTAGAATCTAATTCTAACAATCTAGAATCTACCTTTTCTGAAGTACCAGCATAAGGTAACAAATCTTTTAATTCTACTTCCCAGTTTTCTTTTTGCTTCTGGTTTTTGAGAATTTGTTCTATGATTTTAAAATGTAACTCTATACACTCGGGTTCTTCACTTAAATATCTTTCAAAGTCAAATACTTGATACGAATTATATATTTCATTTGTAAATAAATCATCATCATAGGCTGTTAAAACAAATATAGGAAAGTCATAAAGTACATCGTCCAAGGCGTTAGCCAATTCTATTCCAGTGTAATCGACATTTGCAAATGATGACAACTTATAATCTAAAAGAATGCCTTCAATCTTATATTCTACTATTTGTTCAATCACTTCTTTTAAATCTTCTTTTAATTCTATCTCATATGGTTCAAATATAAATTGAGAATATTTTTTCTTTTTTTCTGATGATGCTCCCTCTATTCCTCTCGAAAGCTTTGTTATTATCTGTGTAACTTTACTACTATCATCGTCAATAATACCGATTCTTAATTTAGTAGACATATTCTAACCTCCTATTTATATTGGAAATATTAAATCTAAACCAAAACCAGATTTATATTCTGTTATTACATATTTAGCATTATATTCTCTAACAGTAGAAGCTACAATGTACATTCCCAGTCCCGTTCCAATTATTTTGCCATCTTTATCAACTTTACTTGTTTCTCCAAAAGTAAAAATATCATATGGATTCTTATATATTTCTCCTAACCCGCTTCCATTATCTCTATAGTGAATTATTATGTTGTCATTTGTCTCCATTGTAATTGTTATTTTTCTTTCTGAGATCTTTGTTTTTTCAAAAGCCTCAATTGAGTTAATAACTAAATTATAAATTATGCTCTCGAAGTCAGATTCGAATATCTTTTTAATTGCTTTATTTTTATCTTCGTTAATCTCATAATTAATTTTCTTTCGATCTAAAATGGGGCTCATTACCTCAATTATGTCTTTAATAACTTCATATACGTCTTTCTTTGTTCTGTTTCTTTTATCTTTTTTCATATGGCTTGTAACAACATTTATCCAAGCTTTTAAAAAAGTATCATTTTTTAAAAGATCCTTTAAGTTCCTGTCTATTAAATTCTTATTGTCATTTTCTATTGCATAATTCAGCGAATCTACTCTGTTAACAAGAATGGCTCCAATTCCTTTCAGGTCATGCACAATAGAAGAAGTAATTAATCCATTTGTAGCTAATGATCTTAACATCTTAATTTCAGTAATTAATTCTTCACGTTCTTCTTCATAAAACTTGACTGCTTTAGCAAGTACTTCTACTTCCTCATGTGTAGATTTATCCTTTATAGAGGATATATTTTCTCTATTCTCCAGGATTTTTTTTGATATATCTTGTCCTTCTTGCTTTGTTTTCTCTTTTTCGTTAATAATATCAGCATACCTTTTCATAGCTCTTCCTATATATGCTCTATCTTGTTCAAATATAGAAATTATATTATTAATTACATTTTTAAAAACAGTAAAATACTCGTTTTCAATTATACCTTCTCGGCTCGACTTATCTAAGATACAATCATTAAATATTCTAGATATTAATACCGTTCCTTGTCCCTGTTTATTTCTTACTTTCCATCTGCCAGTAGGATGTGATATAGCTGCCGGGCTATTAGCTTTTATAGCATCCAGTCCTAACCAATCAAACGAGTCGGACATAGGGTCTCCGTATGGGCGTACTAAAAAATTATCTCTATATATTTTTATGCCACCATGATTTTCTAACCAAATTTTTCTTTTATTGCTTATTCCCTTATAATAAAAGGTATCTTTTGAATCATCTTGTAAAGATAATTTCATAAATATATAATTAAATTTAAAGCTCCCAATTTTTTTAACTGATTCTATAATATTAGGATTATTATTTCTCATCAAATCTGATATAGAATATTTAAATAGAAATTTTTTATCCTCAAAATCCTTATATCTATATGGATATAATTGAAATTCTTCCAATTTAAATACTTCAGTCGGAATTTTGTTTAAATCAAATTCGTTTCTAAAAAGAGTTATATTGAAATTTTCTCCGTCAAATATAGCGGATAACTTATAATCATATTCGTCTGATATTTCATTTTCAATTATTTTATAGGGGGTTTCTTCTGATTGTTTTATGCATATGATATAATCATTTTGTTCTATCGGCGGAATCAAAAATCCCATTGATTTGATTATTTTAGAAACACCTTCGTCTAACCAATTATCTCTTAACCCACTAATTTTTAAAAGAGTGCCTGTGTCTAATTCAATTTCAAAATCCAAATCCTCGTTTTCATTTATCGCCTTTATGTCTTCAACAATAAAAGATGGGATATTGTCAATAAAATTAGTTTCTAAATATGAAAATTCCGCTTCAACCTCATCTAACACTTTTCCAGGTTCCTCAAAATTCTCCCAATCCGTTTTCCATAAAATAGTTTTTAAGCTTGACTCATTTTTAGTAATCATTTCACATTTACTTCCTAAACGATCAAGTGCAAATCGTCCAATACCCTTCTCTCCTGATTTTATACGGTTCTTTAGAGATTTATATTCTTTTCGTTTATTATCAGTTCCAATCATCATCCAATGGTTTTCAATAATTTCCTTTGTCATACCCATGCCGTTATCTAAAATATGAATATAATCATTTTTTATATCAAAATATATGAAGCATAGAGTTGCATCTGCATCATAAGTATTTTTTACTAGTTCTATGACCGCACCATCTACTTTTGAAACACTTTCTCTTCCTAAAAGAATAGTCGCACGAGATGAAATTCTATACTTCATTTTTTCCATTATATTTCCTCCTCACAAAACTCAAAATTATTTATATCTACGGCAGTTATTCTTATTGATTCGCCACTTGCATTAATACCTATTTTTTTTACATACTCATAGAAAGACTTACTTTCAAGTATTTTTTTTGCATAGCTTAGCGGAAGTTTTTCTTTTGCTGTTATATAGATCCCCGAATATGGCACGCATACTTTTGATAATTCGTATACATTTATTTCCTTTGTTACTACTGTTGATATTAATAGTTTCTCCTGGTTCATATGTGAAAGAGCCTGGGAACGACCATATTCATACCATTTAGCACTCTTGTCTGAATTTCTTTTTAATAAATTATCATAATATGTTTCTAAATATCTAGCAGCTTCCGAAAATTCGCTTTTAAAAACTTCTTCATTATATCTATATAGTTTATTTTCCTTATAGTAATATGGGTATATTATAAATTCTTTCTTTTTATATTTTAATGAACGTGGACTAGCTGTCTCTCTAATTATTTTTTTTTCAATTCTGTGATCTTTAACTAATATGCAATCTTCTTGCTCTATATAATCTTTAATAACGAAAGCTTTATTATATAGAGTTGCAATAGTAATAGATGCATTAAAATAATCATTAAACTTATGCCTTTTATTTTTAATCTTTTTACTATTCTTTAAAAACATCCATTTACCATTTTCTAAATTTTCTTTTTCTATTGTGTAGGACGTTTTATTTACTATATCTGAATAAGTTAAATATTTTGTATTGTAACCTTTATTACATATGAATATAGCTGATGAAGTAAGAACCTTTTCAAATATATTTTTAATTGTATAGTCATATATATTTGTTATAGAAGGTAGCATAATATCTCTTAATTTCTGTGCAAAAACATTTTTAAATATACTGCTTGGTATTAAATACGATAATATACCTTTTTCATTTAGATATCTTAATCCAAATTCAATAAATGCATAACAATAATCAAATTTCCCATGCTCACATACTTCATAATTATTTTTTAAAAATATTCTTGTATTGTTATCAATATCTTTATATTTAATATATGGTGGATTACCAACAATATAATCAAATGTTAAATCTAAATTCTTTTTTAATATATCTTCATTAAATATATTCCAGGATATATTGTTAATGTTATATTTAGCGGCAGTTAAGTTTAAATTCTCAATGCATGTTAAATAATGTTTTTTATTAATTTCAGCCCCATATATATCTCTCTGTAGACCTTGTTTTATATCTTCTATTGAAAGTCCACGTTTTAAGCAGTCTAATATATAACGCTCAACTATTACATTTAGTATTTGACCGTCACCACACGAATTTTCCAAGACCTTTTTCCCATATAAATTTGTTATGTAACCTACTCTATTTAAAAGCTCCAAAACTATTTCATATGGAGTAAATATCTCGCATCTATCATACATCATAATAATTCTCCACATAAAAAATTTTTATATTTTGCATAAATCTCCTAAAAGCATCTCTAATCTTTTTTATCACATGATAAATTGTAACTTGAAATTATTAATAAATCAACTAAAATTTGAGAGAATACTTTAGGTTAATCGTTAAACAATGTCCTCCATAACATCCTCAATAACACTATTTATTATTTCTTCTTGAGTTAGTTGTTCGGGTTTTGTATTATTGTCTTCAGGTCTGGGGATGGTTTCAATTTTGGTTAAATTGATGGCAGTATTGCTAAGGGTCGCTATTTCTTCATTTTGCTGTTTTCTTTTATGGACCGGCACATAATCTTTTATGTTCATCTTCAGTTTTTTGATTTCCGGATATTCTTCAAGAGTGTTATAGCCGCACTTCCATAGGAGCAATGGGTGTTCTCCTCTGATGAAAACTATGCACTTCTTTTTGTTTAGTTCTCTGACTTCTTGAGGCTGCATCAGCTCACGTTTCTGCTCTGATATACTCCATCTTTTTATATATGTCAGGTCTGTCAGTCCGTCTGTTTTATTTTTGCTTATGGTTTTGATGGTCTGATTACCTAATTTTTTAGAAATGTATTCTGATGTCTCTTCACCATTTACACCCAGGGTTATAAAGGTATCACAGTTCTCAACTATTGTTTCCCATCCTTCACCAAATGCTTCTTTTATTTGTGCCAGGTTCTGATATATTGGATAGAAGTCTATATTCCTGCTTCTCAATGTTGCAATTACTTTTTTCAGATTTGCAATCTTACCTACGTTTGCTATTTCATCGCCTATTATTTTAAGCTTTTTATTCTTGATATTTTCATCATCTGTTAAGTCATGCAGCGCTGGCAATTTTACGAGAAGAAAATTCATGAATATACCGGCCAGATAGTCATAAGCACTATGCGTATCAGGAATAATCAAGAAGAATGCGGCATTACCTGTTTTTAAATCATATATGTTTATGTCATTTGATTCTGTAAGTCTCCTGATTTCATCATGCTGGAATATTTGAAGACGTGAGCCGAGGCCTATTATTATTCCGGCCCTTACTTGTTCATCTCCTTGAGCATAGACCTTATACGCCCTTTTCATTGCTGTATTATCCGGAACATCATTAAAGAGCTTGTCTAGTATTTTAATATTCGAATTTATTATAAGATCGTAGAGTTCTCCCATATTTTGCTTTGACTTTGGATAATATTCAATAATATAGAGTACTAATGCTTTAAAAAGATTAGTTTCTCCTTTTTCCCAAAATGGATTGCCGGTGCTTGCCATGTCCAGGTCTATATTTGTGTTATTAAGAATTATCTGTGTAAACAGTAGCGCATCCAGTTCACTTTCAATAAGCTCTATTGGATTAAATCTATCACTCAGCTCTGGCCTGACAAGATTTAGTGATCTTACTGTATATTTTTTTAATTTATAAAATAGTCCCAATGTTTGAAATATCTCTCCCTTAGGATCTGTAAAAACAATGCTTGCTCTTTCTTTTAAAGCCTTTATTGCATTTGTTAATACAAAGCTGAAGGTTTTTCCACCTCCGGAACCGCTTACTACAATTGTGTGTGAGTTCATCATTAACGCCTTCGGACTTACTGTAAGTCTGTGCTTCTGATTGTATTTCAGTAATTGCGGCATTGTATAAGGCTTTTTTGTACTTCCTATCACGGTCCCTATGCAATCATCCAGGGTTCCCTCTCTTTTCATTTTATGTATATCTTTTGCTTCAGCAAATCTAGCTGTGCCAAATGTACCCTTTTTATCGCGTATTAGTTTATTAAATCCAATGAAATTCGCAATTTGCTGATTAAACATCACCAAAATTATTAGTTTGTAAATTATAAATATTGTCAAAATGGATGTTATTGTTGTAAGTATTCTCTTATCTATTTGCAATGATTGCTTTACCGCTTCTATAGGTGTTTTAGCTAATTGTTTTATCTGCTCTTTATTTGTAATATAATCTGTAATACTTGCATCTTTTAGTATTACTTTGTTTATATGATCCGGGATTGTGTCTTTGCTGAACTTTAAATTGATTGCAATTCCAACCGTATAAAAAGTTAGAAAGTATATCAAAGCTATAGTTATTATAATTGTGGTTATAACTACTTTCTTTCTCATATGTCTTTCTCCATTTCTTTTTTTATTTTCTCGAAGGCTTCTATGTCCTTTGACTTAATTTCCATTTTCGGCGCCGGATTATAAAAGTTTGTCCGCTCAATTATATTTTCAAGATAATAGCATTTGTCTATGTCCTTTATTGTTATACTTCTGCTGGTTATATTATCTTCAAGATAGTTTTCAACTTTCTTTTTAAATTGCTCATATCTTTCTTTTTTATAGCTGACAAATTCAAATTTTATGTTTTTAAACGTATGGCTTATTGATCTTTCAAAATCATATATTAATGTTAAGTATTTATTAACCGGCTTTACCTTGTTATGATCAATAATGTATACTACTAGTGTTTCATTGTTTTCCGGAAGTGCTATTATCTTAGATATGTCATATAAACTTATTCCTGCCTTAATCTGGCGTTCTAGTGTTGAATTTATCTGTTTTGCTTGCTCTATTTTACTTTCATATTCAGCAACCTTTTTATCATAGCTCTGGATTGACTTTTCGAGCACTTGTTTTATTTCTTGGTTTTTGTCCTGGTTCATTTCATGTAATAGCTTTGAATATTTTATGACTGAATCCTTTTCTGAAATATATCTCTTTTTATTTTCAATATAAAAATCCGGATCATTTAGCTCCGGATAATCTTTTATTTTTATTATTTTTTGTTTAAGTGTTTCTATATATTCGTACCTTCTAACAACTGGGAGATCTTCTTGTATTTCATATTTTATAACCGCTGCTATTATTACTTTCTCCACCGGATTTTTTTCTATGTTTTTTCTTTTCTGATTTATTCTTTCAGAAGTATTATTCTTATTTGCTAAATATTTCAATGCGTTTTGCGTAAGATACACATATTTAGAATTTGAATAGCTCTGTGTATCTAAAAGCTTATGCTCCTGCATATCTTCAATAATTCTTTTTGCTTTGCTTTCACCATACCTACTCTTCAGCTGCAGCATAAAACAATATCCTCCCGTTTCCTGAAGTCTGGTCAATTCTTCATCATATTTGAATGATGCTGCTACAAAGCTTTCAAGTTTTATTACATCATCTCTGATTGTTTTTATCATAAATTCCGTCACCTTCCTTTAACTACGCACCCTTTTTATTTTATCCATTTGATTTTTGTGCAGTTAGCATATGTTTTTGCTATTTCTGCTTTGAGTTGCATTGTTTTTTCTGTATATGTTTTTCCTACAACCTCTATTCCGATTATTTCTCCGTTGACCTCTATTGTAGCATCTATACAGGTTTCAAGCTTATTTGTAAGATATGGACGCTCTTTATATATTTCTCTTACAATTTGATGCTCACATTTGAATGTTTCTTGATATTTTTCGGGAAGGCGGTAGTATGTTTCTGTAAGCCTCAGGTCATGGTCAACATGATCAATCTGTGCTCTGGCAAGGGAGTGATCATGCATTAATTTTTCCTGCATATATGCTTTCCCTCTTTTTTCAAGTTGAATCAGTGTTGTTTCTTTTCCGCCGGTTGTTATTTTAGTCAGCTTAACATATTTTGAACGCTCCAATCTTCTAAGTCTTTTAATTTTAACATCACAATATTTTTCAGATTGCTCAAGGCTCGCTATTCCAGTTTTAGCGAGCTGAGTGAGGAGCTTTTCATCTCTTAATGTTATTTTTCTTATATATCCGTTTGCTGTCATTTTCTTTTCACTGTTAACCTTTCTTTATTTTTGTTATAGTGTATTATTTCAAACTCTTTTTTTGTTTTTATATAATAATATAAATTTTGTATGTAGCATGAATAGCTGTATCTTCCGCCTATTTCCCTTGTTTCAATCATCAGGTATCTGCTTGTCAGCTGCAACAACTCATTTATAGTTTTTATTTGTTGTTCCGGCTCTATAAACATTAAGACAAAGTTGCACAAAACAATATCATATTTTTCTTGTAATAATGGCTCTTCAATAAAATTATCTCTTATATCTTTTTTGATATAATCATATTTTCCACTTACTTTTCTTTTTACAATATCTACCCCGGTAAGGTTCCTAAAGCCCAAATTATAAAATAAGCTAAGATGCCGGCCATGGCCGCACCCTACATCAAGTACAGACATATTCCTATTTAAGTGCATGTAATTATTTTTTATGAATTTAAAAACATAATCTGAATAATAGTGTTCAAGATGCGGAAACTTTAATCTCTCGTCTGTGATTGCTTTAATCTTTCTCCCTCCCCTTTTTCTTCAGCAATATCGGCTCTTTTTTTACCCTCTAATTCCTGAAGCTTTTTTTCTAACTTTTTTCTTGCTATATCCTCTAATTCTTCTCCGGAGTAATTTTTCATTCTTTGATCAAAATTATGGAACTTATTTTTAGGAACCACGGCTGCATCTGCTGGTTGTTCCTGACCAGCAATTTCCGAAGCAGCATATTCAAATATTGAATTATTTAAAATGGAAGTAAAATATGCCTGGTGATTTTTTATTTTGGTCTTGTCCAGTTTTTTAAATTTTGTTATGGCATAGTCAATTATTTTTTTGTCAGTAAGTTTATCTATTAGTTTTGTCCCACTCTTTTTGGTTATATCTATCAAGCTATTTATTACCATTTCTGTTTCAAGGCATGGGTATCCCATGGCCATGATTTTTTCCTTAGCTTGATTTATTTCTGTCGGTCCGTCTTTTTCATCAGGATAATTATCTCCCTGGCATTCTTGATTATTGACTGACTGACTATAAATATATATATTATTATTCTCTGTATGTAATCTCTGGTATTGCTGTTCTATTTCAGAACCTTGAGGTTCTATTTTAAAACTTCGAGGTTCTGTTTTAGAACTTTGAGGTTCTGTTTTGAAACTTCGAGGCTCTATATCTTCATCGTGGTTATCGTTGCAGCAATCAATTGAATCTTGCTCTGTATCCTCTTTATCATTTGTTTCATCTTCTTCTGGCTGCTCAACTTCTTCTTTATCACATAAAAATAGAGGATATCCTTCTAATGCATATCCGATGTTATAGAGATCCCTCTGAAGCTTTAACATATTTACTCTGTATTGCATGGTCTTGTCCCATTTAAAATTGGGGTTAACCCTTTCATCAATCCATCCATTTTCAATTAAGCATTTTATATGAGCTCTTATATTGGATTTTGATAATCCAAGCATGGTTTCTTCTGAAAGTTCATCTGATGTTTTATATATCCAACCGTTCTGCAGCTTTAGCTTATTTTTTTCTCCTTCAAGCTCATATCTGATTTTTTCTTCATTAATAAATTTGTCAAAGTCCTTAACTCTTTCTGTCCAATACAGGAATTGGTTTAATAATATTGCCTTCCTGTAATCTCCTGTGAGAGCTACTAATTCTTCTTTTATAACTATTCGTTTTAATATTTCCATCTTTATTCTCCCGACTTATTTTTTATATAAAAAAAGAACAGTATTCTGTCCTTATAATTACTTTGATATTTCATTTTTGCTTACATTGAGATATTATTCCATATACCCCTCCCGGGGTTTTGCAAATTATTTTATCAGATGAAAAAATACTCATCTGATAAAATAATCCGCTACAAAATTAGGGTTTTTTAATTCTCCTCCTTCACGAATGCAAACTTATTTGTCTTATCTGAGTTTTATTCAGTAAATAATCTCCATTACTTTTTCTTACGATTTTTTTAATTTTCTTACTTTGTCGCAAAATAACAGTTTTAAGACATTTTACATTTTTACATCATTTTTTAATTTTCTTTGTATTTTGAATATATTCCATATTATTTTTTGTTATGCTGCTTTCACAGAAATCTGAATTATACATTTATACATTATTTTGCAATGTATTTATGCAATGCTTTGTATAAAACATTAAATAGTTAGCATGTTTTTTAGAACTATTAAAATTGTTGCTGCACATATATATGGAGCTAAAGCTATGCTTTCTTTTATATTTATTCGTTTAAATATAGCTTTAGAGATTAATATACAGGCTGCTAAGGTAAATGTTCCGGCTATTATTAGCAAAACTTCCGTTCCGAATATGAGGGCTAATGCCGTGAAAAGTTTTATATCTCCCCCACCAATTCCGCCGTCTGTTAACATAGATAATAATAAAAAAACCGCAAAGGTAATTGCAGCTGAGGCAATATATATTTTGCAGTTTTGTACATTCAGTATTAAATTTAAGATTCCCACAATTGCAACAATTAAGTTTAACTTGTCAGGAATTATTTTTTGTTTGTAGTCTATCGTTGATATTTTTATAAGTAATGTAATTGTCGCTATGTAAATTATACTTTGCAATCATTCAACTCCTTCAGTTGTTAAAATTCTAACCAAATCAAATCTTGTTCTTCCTCGAAAAAATCTAAACAAAACACTATTGCATTTATATGACCTATTTCACATCCTAAACTTCTAAGCCAATTCATCCATATTTCTTCAATTCTATATCTTATTTTTTTGTCGTGATCTTCTTCCAGAATACTCTGTACAATAGGTGAAAATTCTACATCAATAAATAATACTCTTTCAGCATAGCTCGAATACTTAGCGAATGCTACTTCTTTTGAATTAATAAATCTTATTAATTCATTTTGGGTTTTCTCAACATTTAAAAACAGATTTCTTATGAGATATTCTCCACCCTTTTCCGGAAGCTTGCTAAAAAAAATTTGGTCTTCATTTTCAAGTATAATATGTGAAATTGAAATTCTCGGCATAATGACATTGGTTTTAATATTTTTATCATTTACTATTCTATGTTCCCCAGAATTATAGTTTTGAAATGTCTTATCTTTAAATTCAATAGTCATTTTTTTGTCATAGAAAAATTTTTCTTGTTCGTTGATATTAAATTCATCAATAAATCTTTCGATTTTTCCCATTATACTCTTGAAGCCTTTTTTTATTGTAATATATACATCATAATTTTTTTTAATACTTTCACTAGATTTTTGACTTATTAATTGAATAACCTTAACTATATCTTTTTCATATTCCTCACTATATAGTCTTATAGATTTAAATTCTACTGCAATTTTTTTGTAAGATTGAGTCTCAAATATCATGTCTACTTCTTTAGATCTTTGTCCATCATTTAAATAACTCTTTTCTTTATCGGGACAATTTATAATGCGGCTTTTTTCCCCCATCTTTTCTTTTATATAACCTTTAACATGCTCTTTTTTATAGCATTCCTTGTCTCTTGAATTTAGGCAACCTTCCTCATTTACGCACCTATCTATCATTATTTATACCTGCCTTTTATCATTTCCATAATATTCATCTAAAACATAGCTCCCGTTAAGTATGATAATTATATTTAACATAAATTCAAGCTTTTTTCAATACGTATAAGCCATATTCCTTTTTCCTTGTGATATTTTATGAGCGTTTGTAAATCATCAAGATTAATATAATACAATGCTGTAAGAGTGCATTGATAAAAACATTCTTCAAGAATATGCATTGCCTTAAGCCTTTTACTTCCTTTATTGC
>DAMAEI010000058.1:13115-18934 GCA_031997345.1 Sedimentibacter sp.
TTGCATTTCTCGTACATGTAAGATAACAGTTCTCCGGTTCTATACGCCATTGTTGGTCTTAATAACTTATTTGCTTTTTTAAATGGTTTTACCATTATTTCATATATTTCCATATCTTTTTTAACTTCATTTATCATATTAATTAAAATATCATGCATTTCATCTGACTGATTCAATTCATCACCTCAAAAAATTATTTAAGAGGGACACGGTGTCCCTCTTATGAATTGCTTGTCAAAACTATAATGCTTCATATTCGCCAGGAATTGGCTTTCTCATGTATAGGTTTTTTAGGCGCTCTGGCAAAGAGTAGCTTATTATATGTTTAAATTCCTTCAATTCGATGTTACCCACATAATCTGCCGAAAATGTTATTTCATCTATCCCAACAGTCCAATGTGCATAAACAAACGGCATAGAAATAAATGTAACAATGCTTGTTGGATTTGTTGAACTATCAACACTGATTTTCTTTACCCAAACATAATAATAAGCTACTGTTGGGCTTATAGTGAAATAATCCTTATAAAAGCTATCAGAAGCATCTTGAATATATTTTAAATAAGTGTTTATTAATAATATTCTACAATCAGATTCTATATCTGAAATCATAACATCCCCCTAATACTTCATATGTTTTTAAGGTAATGACAAAACCGCTATATCTAATGTATATGCCATGATATTATTATAATTTTCGCTAACCAATGACGATTAAAAAAATGTTCATTATACCTCCCGAAAAGAAATTAAGAGGGACACGGTGTCCCTCTTAGTTTAATTTGTCAAATTAACTCTTCCGTCTTGGAAGGCAGAGCCTTTTATAATCAGGCTCCTTCCGTCCCAGCTTTCTTTAGAATTGTAATCATAGGTTATCGCTCCTTTGTTACAATCCAACTTAATACTTATAACCGTACCGTCCGGAAGATATGCTGAGGTATAAAATCTTCCTTGCCAGGTCTCCGTGTCTCCGGATGCAACCTTGGTCAAGTTAATTATCTGATCCACACTGCCATTGTTACCGATATCAACCCGGGCATATACATTATCCGGCTTACCTTTTGAATCAATCCTAAATGTAACATAGTACCCGGCCTTATACTTAATAAGCTCTGCTTGCAACATATCCTTGGTCTTAGGGAATGTTATGTGCGGATGATTTACAATATCATTTATACGAAAATTAATAAGCTTCAGTGCGATAATGTCGAGGGACACCGTGTCTCTTATTTCTCTTGTTACATTTCCATTGCCACCATATGTAGTGCTGCCGATGAATTGCATCTGATACGTGCCGCTTTCAGTTATGCTATCAGGGATGGTTAATTTTTTTTCCCAGTAAGCAAAGTTGTTATCCTCGGAGACTTTTCCTAATGTATAATTTTCACCGTCAAAAGAACAGATTATATTTTCTGTCTCTTTACTTGTTTTCGCCTTCAGCTTGATTATGTCACCGACCATTATTTCAACTCCTGGACTTTCAACCTCTGCTGATAAGCTTAACTCTGGAATAATATAATATTGTTTTGTTACCGTTGTTGTTTTTACATCTGCGGATTGATAAGGCGGTATTGGCGGTTTATCGGTAACCGAAAGTGTCACCCTATATGCTCCCCATGGTAGGCCTTGCCCCTTGAAGTCGTTTGTAAATGGATACTGTGTTGAATAGCTGTATGTATTTGCAGCAGCCCCTGAAACATTATTTATATTTTTCACGTCAAATCTTTCAAGAATCCAGTCATATATAAAACCTGTGTTGTCTGCATTTGGATCTGAAACACTGACGTTGAATTTTGTTTTTTCTTCATGAAAAAAGCTGTTTGTCGGTCTATATTTTAGTGTGTGCAAGTTTATTGTTTTAGGGAATGTCCATGTCGGTGATTCGTTACTCACTAAATCAAAGTTGACTATTGGAGCATCATTATTTATACTAATCACGTCGAAATTTTTTGTTCTTATATTACTCTGCTGTCCTGCTGAGTTAGTAACCCTTAAACTTATTTCATAAATCCCTGTCCCGTTGCTGTTGATATAGGTATTTAGTGTAGAGGAAATATCTTTTAAACCGCTTGTGAATAAAGTTACTGCACCTTTTTTTACAGTCCAAGAGTATGTAAGAGATAAACCTTTTGAGTCAAAGCTTTGGTCAATTATTTTTTGTGACTGTCGGTTTAAAAGCAAGGGATTGTATGTGATTATAAAATCAGCAATCGGCAAATCATCCGACCAGTCCGACCAGGCACCTTCAACATCCTGTACACGAAGAAATACTTTTGCGTTTGTCCCACTGTTTGTAAGCCATTCTTTAACCTTATTTTCCCCTGAGATTTTAGATGTTGCGATATAAGTAAATATATTTCCCTCAGGATGTATGTAATTCCATTCCCATTTAACAATACCTTTTGTTGGACTGCTTTGATGATCTAAGTCATAGCTATTATCTATTACGGTTGTATCATTTAAAGCAAAAACAGCAATTGGCTTTCTATGTACATATAAAATCTTCTCAACTATGTTGCTATCTTTTCTGTAATTTGCAAAATTTTCGTTATATCTTGCCGTCGGAGGATTGTCTTTTATTTTATGCTGAATAACATATTTACCAGTACGGTCAAATGTCCTTATTGGTTCATCTAACAATACATTATTTTTATCAATAGCGCCCAAACTATTTTCATAGTAATTGGCATCATGATTATATAAATAATTGTATTTGTATATAGGGTCATTCTCTGGATCAGAATATGATGTTTGATAATCCACCGAACTACCTAAGAGGATACAATTTGTTTCTATAGAAACAAATATATTTTCAACTGTTATAGTTTTAGTAGACTTTACTCCGCTCCCGTCTGTAGCAGCTGCCGTTATTGTTACGGTTCCCTTTTCAATACCTCTTACCGTACCTATTAATCCAGTCCCATTTACCGTCGCAATATTTGTGTTGCTGGACGTCCAAGTTAGATTCTTATTGCTCGCATTTGATGGAAGTATTATAGCCTTGAGATTTATAATATCTCCTTTTGAAACCTTTGAGTCACCTTCTATTGTAATTCCTGTTATATTCGTGGCCTTGACCGTTATGGTTTTCGTAGCTTTTACGCCGCTGCCATCATTGGCAGCCCCTGTTATTATCACCGTTCCACTGGAAACGCCTGTTACCTTTCCATCCTTATCTACAGTCGCAATGTTATTACTACTGAACCATAGAAGATTTTTATCCGTCACACTTGCCGGGCTTACAGTTGCCGTTAGTGGTATTGTTTGTCCAACGTTTATGGTTGCATCTCCACTCAATACTATACCACTTATAAGTGTATAATTATCGCTTATGATTCCACCTGTTTTATTAAATGTGGCACTATTGACACACAGCCCATAATAACCCTCACTACCTTTCTCATATGCCTTGTTATTTATTACTTTACCACCGTACATGTTAAATATGCCTCTTTCGCAATAAACCCCTCCGCCTCTACCGTAATCACGACTACCGTCATCATCTCTAGAGCTATAATTATTAGCATTATTTAATATAACCCCACCATGCATGTTAAATTTCCCTGCTGCGGTTCGCATATCAACAGCACCGCCAGTGAGATTATTATCCTTTATCACACCACCATACATATTGAATGTTCCATATACCGATATAGCATGAATGGTATGAAATCCGATACTATAACAACTACAATTCTTAATAACGACACCGTCATACAAATTAAATGTTCCATATACAGCTATAAAACCTGCATTGGAATTATTTGTTCTTTTATCTAATGCAACATTATTTCCATCTAAAACTAAAGTATCAATGTTTGTTCCCTTTAAATTTAGAGTTGAAGTTGATGGAATGTAGAAAAAGTATCCTAATTGACCGTATTCTATTCCCGAACCTGATTTGTATAAAGGATCTCTTTTTAAAACTATTTCTGTTCCGTTATCCGTTATTGTAATGTTTTTATTTGCCGGTATTTCAATAACATTATTAATATTAATATTGTTTTGGAGAACAATAACATCACCATTTGAAGCATTGTTTACTGCAGTTTGCAGTTCAGCTGCAGTAGTGCCTGAGAAATATATTGTATCTCCATATGCCTTGTTCTTTAAACTTATAAGGCTTACCAAACATAATAATGCAACCAACACAATACCTGTTCTCTTATTTTTTAACATGTTTGCACCTCCTTACTATTCTGTTGTCATTATTTTAAAATCCTTTATGCTTGGAGCTATATTGTCTATTTCCGTATGCAACATTACGGTTCCTCTTTTATAATCCGAGTCTGTTATATATGGTAACAATGTTTCCTGTCCAAATCTGTCTTTAACAGTTATCATAATTTGATACTTACCCAGGTTAGATGTTCTTAATGCATTGTCTTGTAGTATAAACCAAGTTTCATCCTCGAAGCTTCCGTTATTGTTGCTGTCATATCTATATTTGATGTTTTCAACAACCACATCGTCCCCATCAGACGAATATGGAGTGATATTATTTAGCTTAATTTCAGCAATTCCAGAAGAATTTCGGTATTCTTTTTCAGGAAGCATAGCCGTAACCGTAGGGGGTAAGTCTTCGTTAATTGTTATTATTTCCTCAGTCCATTCAGAAACATTTCCCTGTGTGTCCGTTACCTGAAGCCGTAATTTATATTGCCATGTTTGTTTGAACATTACCTTTACATCATTCAAATTTTGATATTTTATCTTAAGCACATTATCTTCATCTATTACGTTTATATCTTTACTGAATTTAATGTTATTTACATTTTGATTGTTTATAGGCATTATCTCCCAACAATCTCTATCATGGTTAATTTTAACGCCTGTTAATCCTTCATAAAATTCAGCCACATATGAATAACTGCTGTCAAACATCACAACTCGGTTTTGCTTGCCATTAAGGGGCTGTGTAACAGGGTAGCGGTAGTATATATTGTCTTCTATTACTGCCGTCGGTTTCAAGTTCAATATTTCAGTTACAATGATTTTTTCACAGGTGTCATTTAGCCCCTCTATATCTTCAATGTACTGTTTAACAGACCATGTTTCTTCTGTTTTAAATTTTAGCTTAATGTCTCCGTCGTCCGTAGCTCCTTCAAATGTAATGTTATCTCCGGAATCAAGAAAATACATATTTCCTTGTACCATCAATAGATTAACTTCATATTTTTTCCCACTGCTATCTTTGATAGTATATATGAGTTTATTTATATCCTCTTTACCATTTGGATCATAGGCTTTATTCTTTATCACAACTTCCTGATTAACATAAGCCTTTTCATTAATCACTCCTTTAATCTCACCATTTATTTTTTTCTGTGTATAATATGTAAAATCCGCAACTGGAGGTTTATTTGCTATAAGGTTTATATTAATGCTTAGGTTTCCGTAATCCGTTGACCACCCTCTATCCCCATCAGCATCCGGTCTACCGTCAAAGCAAGTACAAAATCCTGCGTATGTTACTTCCAGGCTTGCTGTGTATAAATCTGCGTTTGATGATGATTGAGTAAAAATATTTTTCGGCACATTGAATGAAGTGCCTTTTTGCCTGCTCTTATTATCATAACTTGTAAAGTAATTGCTTGACCCTTCTACATAAACATCAAAGTAATTTAAACCGTGACTACCTTCAACAGAATTTCCATTTTTGTCTTTCCCTGACTTAAAATCATCAATTTTAAGAACTGCATTGCTGATATATATTTCCGTTGCATTCTCAAAATCTTTTTTCTTCATAGTAATATTTATAGTGTCAGAATCACCGTAAACTGTTGGGCTACACTTAGGTGCGCTTATATATGGTATTT
>DAMAEI010000059.1:0-7554 GCA_031997345.1 Sedimentibacter sp.
TTCTATTTTTCTAAAATTGTAGCGCTATCTCAAAAATTATTTTTGAGACAGCCCCATTTTTGAAAGAATATTTGGTTAGAAAAATAATTGGTTAAATTAAATTGTTTTTCTAAAATATACTGCTAGAATAATCATATTTTATTTGCAGATACTAATTCATGTAAGCAGGACTTACGAAAGAATATTAAATGGAGGGTAATAACGTGACAAATATAAATGGTAATATTCCTAGTATTAAAAATTCAAAATTAATAGATCAGGCAGAAATTCAAAATGCTATGCAAAATATGAACTCTGAAGCAAGCAAAAACATGATTTTAGGAGCTGAATTAACTTCAAATATTTCAAATTCAGCAAATCTTGAGAATATGACAAATTCTGTTCCTAGTTTAAATAGTTCTACATCTGTCGGATCTAAAGAATTACAAAATGTAAAAAATAAAGTACAAAAAAAATAGTAATAATAATGTTTTTTAGTATATTTTAGTGTATATTTTAGTACAAAGAAATCAAAGAAATGCATGTAATTTTTGTTACATGCATTTCTTAAGTTTACTTCTTTTCTCTTTAAGTCAATATTATTGAAAAAACAGAAGAAATACAGGGTTTATGAAAACATATCTATGCAAATATCCTCACCAGCTTTCGGGTGGTCAGCAGCAGCTAGCTTGTTGCTCTTATGAGGGCATGTCAGCATAGTAAGACTTTAAGCCGAGGCTACAGCCGGTAATGCTTCTACGCTAAATTATTTGCATGCTCGCAGTTGAACATGCATTTTTATGGTGGTATAATTAATGTATATTTTAGAACCGGAGGATTAAAGTGGAAGCTATATATAGAAAAAAACACACGGTTCAGGTCAGCGATGTGGACTTCAGCCGAAAATTGAAACTCAGCACCATGTTTGTTTATTTTCAGGACATGGCAACGGAGCATGCAGAAAGATTAGGTGTTGGAAGAGACATATTGCAAAAGGACAATCTGATATGGGTGCTTACCGGTGCCAGAGCAGATGTTGAGAGATATCCTGTGTGGAATGAAAATATATTCATAGAAACATGGCCTCTTCAGCCGGACAAGGTAAATTTTGAAAGAGATTTCTTAGTGTATGATGAAAATAATAATATAATTGCGAGAGCTGTTACCAATTGGGTAATAATTGACATTAACAGCAGAAAATTAAAGAGAAGCAAGGTAATTAATGCGGAATTTCCGGATGCTGGAAGAGAAAGATCCATAGATTGCACATTGGGAAGGATAAATGCAAACGGGGATATGTCCGAGGCCTACAGAAAAACCGTGGGGTACAGCGACATAGATATGAATGAGCATCTTAACAATTCTAAATATCTGGACTATATTATGGATTGCTTCAGCGTGGAGGACCATAAGAATTATTTTACCAAATCAATAGAGGTGAATTATATTCACGAGGCATTGCCCGGGGAAACTATAATACTTAAAAAAGGTATTGATGACGAGGACGGAAACACAGTCTATGTTGAGGGGATAAACGAGGGAAATAATTTGGCTGTTTTTAAATCCAAGTTCAAGGTGCAGGAGAAATAAAATGGATAAAATTAATCATTTGCAGGTTAAAAGGATATATTCGGAGTTTTCTCATACGGATGAATACAGAACCTTAGTAGACAGGCTCTGGCCAAGAGGTATAACAAAGGAAAGGGCACATATTGATTATTGGGCCAAAGAAATTACGCCCAGTACCGAGCTCAGAAAAACATTCAATCATGATGAGGACACCATGGATGAATTTAAAATAAGATACTATCTGGAGCTAGATAACAATGAGCATCGCGGCGCATTTATTGATCTGATTCGCAATAAGCTGGACGAAGGAAATGTAACACTATTATATGCCGCTAAAAATGAGACATATAACCATGCTCATGTATTGAAGGAATGGATAGAGGAAATAATTTCATGAACTATTAAAAACAGGGGAACAAAATATGGGAAAATTCGTCTTGTACAGTAGGAGGTAGTTGTATGAAAAAGAGTATTTTCAATGTTGTGGTTTCTCTTATTCTTATTTCTAATTTTGTTTTTGCATACGCCAATTCGGGTCCGGTAGTATGGCCTGCGGCACCATCTTCTGATATTGTTGCAGTTGAAGAAAACAGTTCGATTGAAGTGAGAAATGAAATGCTGACGTTTGATTTTAATGATACAAAGAATTCATCCTACAGCATAAGCGGAAAAGTAACAGCAGAGTATGAAATGCACAATCCCACGGACAAAAGAGAAACATCCGTAATGGCTTTTCCCTTTGTTGAAAGTGTAAGAGGATTTTCGGAAGATGCTGTATCTATTATGGTAGATGACGATACACTGCCATTTGAGGTTTATGTAGGAAGCAGGATAGACAGCATAGGTAATTATGGTGAAGAACAGCAAAAAGGTATTTATGATTTCAATGAAATAGTTGGCACAATTAAAAGGGATAAATATTTGCCGTATAATTTTTCTGAGGATGAAACAGGAAAACTATATAAAATATATGCGGAGCCCAAGGCGGATAATGTTAATCTTTCTGTTGAATTTAATTATGATTCGGCACATACGAAGGTTATGACAAAAGGATTCAACAGCTTTTCAGGTGATGGTGAAAATATAAGAGTTGCTGCGGGACTTTGGGAACCTGAAGTATTAGAAATATTTATTTTAGGTGATGATGTCAATTTAGTCTTTGAAAAATATAAGGATGGAACTCTTACCGAAAAAACAGACTTACTTCATTATGAGGTAACCTCCGAAGATATTTTGCTGAAGGATTATTTGAAGCAATATACCGATAATGGTGATAATGATACTTATAACTTCAATGAAATACAATTGTACAATATGTATGCGAAGGCATTAGACAGGGTTTTTACAAGCAATATGGGTTTTTGCTCGGAGGATATGTTATCCGAAGAATGGTACAATAAGAGGATATTAATATTGGTATATACAGTTGAATTTCCTGAAAATTCAACGAAGACTGTGAGTGTGAGCTACACTGCAGCCGGAACCATGGACAGAAGGGAAACAAACACTCCTCAATACACTTTTGACTATATATTGAATCCGGCTAAAAACTGGAATGATTTCAAGAACCTTAACATAAAAATTATCACTCCTGAGGAAGCTCCATATATTATTAAAAGCAGCGTTGATTTTGACAGGGAATACTTACATTGCAACCTTAAATTCTCTGCCGGAGCAAGAACTTTCATTTACTCTGTATCATAAAGAAAAAATATCCTTGCTCGACAGGGTAGATTTATACAAAGCTTCCATAATCGGCCTCATTGTTCTGATAATCGGGGTAGTTGCAGCCATTTTCTTTATTGCTTTCAGGCTTATTAAAAGATTTGTTTGATATCTGTTTGTAAACGTGCAGTAAGAGATTATCAAAGAAAAAAATTAGGAGAAGTTCGAATGGATGTTGATGAATTAAAAAAGATATGGCTGGAGGAAGAGGCATATGTCTTTAAAGGCTGGGATTTTTCACATATTCATGGCAGATATGACGGAGAGGGGATACCTTGGGATTATGGTTCCATTGTACTGTCTCATTTGAATGATAAATATAGACTCTTAGATATGGGTACAGGAGGCGGAGAGTTCCTACTGAGCTTGAACCATCCGCATAATCTGACCTGCGTTACGGAAGCATATCCTCCCAATGTGGAACTTTGCAGAGAAAGACTTGAGCCCTTGGGAATTATTGTTAAGCAAATATATGAAGATGATAATCTGCCTTTTGATGACGAATATTTTGATATAGTTATAAATCGCCATGAATATTATGAAGAGTCAGAAGTAAGCCGTGTATTAAAAAAAGGCGGCTTATTTATTACACAGCAAATAGGCGGAAAAAACAACTATGATTTGTCATGCAGACTTATAGATGACTTTAGACCTCAATTTCCTGATTTCGATCTGAAAAATGCGGCAGATAAGTTGGAGAAAAACGGTTTTAAAATACTTGACGGAGAAGAAAGCCTTATTCCGGTACGTTTCTATGATGTAGGGGCTTTTGTTTACTTTGCAAAAATAATACAGTGGGAATTTCCGGGTTTTTCGGTTGAGAGCTGTTTTGATAAGCTTTGCGGTTTACAGAAAGAAATAGAGGAGAACGGCGTAATACAGGGTACTGAACATAGGCTTATAATAGTATCAACGAAACTTTAAAAAAGGAGCTGTAGCAATTTTGGTTTTGCTACAGCTTTTTGACATTTTTATTTGTTCCCATGAGATTCAGGAATACCTCGGCTATATCGGGGTCAAACTGTGTTCCTGAGCATCTTTTTATTTCCAGCAGCGCCTCTTCCTTGCTCTTTGGTTTCTGATAGGGGCGGTTGGCCGTCATTGCTTCATAAGCGTCCGCAATGGTTATAACCCTTGATTCCAGCGGAATTTCATGGCCCTTAAGCTTGTCGGGATATCCGTTTCCGTCAAATCTTTCATGATGATGTCTCACAATTTTTGCTAAACCTGCATATTCGTATGTATTTCTAAGTATATGGTATCCTGTTTCAGAATGTTTTTTAATTATATCAAATTCGTCATTTGCTAATTTTTCTTTTTTGTTTAACAGCTCAGGAGGAATTATTATTTTTCCTATATCATGCAGAATTCCGGCATGCTTTATTGCATAAATTTCTCTATCGCTGAAATTCATTTCCTTTGCCATGAGCTCGCAATATTCTGCAACCCTTTCCGTATGAATCTGTTCATTGTCATATTTCAGATTGATGCTGCGCAGTACATTTTCTATAACCTGGCTTCTCATAGCTCTGCCATACTTCATTTTTCTTTCATACATTGAGTTCTCGGCATTTTTAATTACTGCGTCCATATCCTGGCTTTTGTCGGTCTTTATATCATAACCGACAGCGACGGAGACAATAACAGATTCGAGTTCAATTTTAGCTGTTTCCTCAATAATTGCCTCTCTTATATTCAGCGCCTGCTCATGGTCTGTATTTGGCAGTAATATAGAGAACTCATCACCGCCCATGCGTGCAATAACATCCTGGGTGCGGCATGCTTTCTTCAGTATTTCCGCAACCTTCTTAAGCAGCTTATCTCCCATTTCATGGCCGAAGGCATCATTGGTAAGTTTTAATCCGTTTATGTCCAGCACCATTATGGCAACAGGGAGATTTTCAACCGTATCCATGCGTTTCATCGCCTCTTCCATATATCTGCGGTTGTACAATCCTGTGAGATAATCATGATAGCTGAGATATTCTATTTGGTTATGCTTTTCTCTCTTTTCGGTGAAGTCTCTGAAAACAATAACTACACCTGTTATTTTTCCATCCTTGCTCCAAATAGGTGCCGCGCTGTCTTCTATGGGAAGAAGTGTGCCATCTCTTCGAATTAACGCGGTATGATTTGCAAGCTCCTTGATTTCACCCGTCTTAAGAACATCCTCAACCAAGTTTCTGCATGGTTCCATTGTATATTCATGAATTATTGTAAAGACCTCAACAAAATCTTTGCCGATAGCCTCTTCTTCCTTCCAGCCTGTAAGCTGTTCTGCTATGACGTTCATTAAAATAATCCGTCCTTTATTATCGGTTGAGATTACTCCGTCACCTATTGATAGTAATGTTGTTCGGAAATTTTCCTTTTCCATATACAGGAGCTCTTCCATCTTTTTGCGGTTGGAAATATCATCAATGATAACGGCAAATTGATTATGGTTCGGCGAATATGCAACAACCTGGTACCATTTTTCAAGCTCATCGTTATAATTCTCAAATTCCTGAGAATCACCTGTCAGCGCAACCTCTCCGTATGCATTTATCCAGTAGGGTTCAAGGTGAGGCAATATTTTCAGAGCTCTTTCACCCACTATTTCATCGCTTTTTAATCCTGTTAATTTTTCAAAGCTGCTATTTACACTTAAGAACCTGTAGTCGACCGGATTGCCTTCTTCATCCGTAATGATTTCATGAACCGCTAACCCAAGCTGCATTTTTTCTACAAGCATTCGGTGGCTAATGATGATGTCCTTAATGGATTCCTGAGTAGTGCTCAGGGATTTGGCAATATCTCCGAACTCATCCTTTTTACGAATTAAGTCCTGAGGCACTTCATGGGTGAAGTTTCCGGAGGCCATAATACTAAGCTGATTTTTGATATTTTCAATTGATTTTATTACACCGTCGGATATTTTGCCTAATATTAAAATCAGTGCAGCAAATACTAAGGATGCTACAATTGAAATTAATCTGATATTGCCTGCTATGGCTGCATGCGCATCTTTCATTTGATACCCTATATTGACGGAACCGATGAGTTTCCCCTCAATAGCAATGGGATATATTATATCATAGATGTCTTCACCCAATGAGGATGAGTAATATTCCGAAGCATAAGGGGTTCTGTCTTGAATGGCGGAAATAATTTCTGCATTTCCTTTCTTAAAACCTATATTGCTCTTATTGCTGCTTGCAATTACGACAGCATCATTGTTTATAACGTCAACATATAAGATGCCCTCAGCGGATGCCGCATCTTCCGCAATCGCCTGATAGCTGAATCTCTTTGTGAGCTCGTATACTTTATCGGCAGAAATTCCTACCTGCACAAATCTGCCGTCTGAATTTCTGACAGCACCGTATTTTACATAGTTGCCGAATTTTGCATCCTTTCGTACATCCTCCATCAATTCCTTCTGGCCTTGGATGATTGCGTTCAGAGGGTGGTCTGCGTCAGGTCTCCAGCCTAAATATCCCGGTATGGTTGAGTAGATGATTTCTCCATCTTCATCCAACCAATGAATTTCGTCAACTCCTAGGTCTTCTGCTAATTCACCTAGATACTCGTCACTTAAAATATCCGGATTTTTGATTACTATGTTGCATGCTGCACGGATGCGGTCTTCAATAACGCCGTTTAGCACGACTTCTGCCGCCTCATTGGATTTAAGGCGCTCAACAAACTGCTGTGCAATATGGAAGCCGTTAGCTCTCATATTATTAAGCAGGCTTTCTTTGGTGAAGTAAGAAGAGAGACCGGCAATTGTCAATATGGCCATGAATACAACTAAAAGAGGAAGATACAGTATTTTTGCTCTAAATGAAAGGGATTTTTTGTATAGCTCGCTCAATATGCCTGAATAATTTCTCTCGTTCATACTTACCGCCTTATATTTTCAATAATAGTTAGGTTGGATGTCATTGCCAAGACAAAGACGATGTTTGCAGCGGCAATAAAGATCGTACTATATTTATCGTCACAGAAGATAATTTGATTAATAAATAATGTTAATAATTTATAAAATTAAAAAAAACAAAGATAATTCAGTAATTATATTTGTTAAAAAAAGTTTGCTAAAAAAAGTTTATCTTTGTGGTTTTGGGTATAATTATATTAATGAAGAATACTTTATATCTTAGTGAAAAGGAGAATTGAAATATGAGTGATTTATTTAGTTTAAAGGGAAAAGTTGCACTGGTAACGGGAGCGTCATCAGGCTTAGGAGTACAATTTGCAACAGCGCTTGCAAGAGAAGGTGCGGATGTTGCCATAGTT
>DAMAEI010000059.1:7564-8930 GCA_031997345.1 Sedimentibacter sp.
AAATCAGCTGGAGAAATTCGGAGTGAGAATTCTGCCTGTTCAATGTGACGTAACGGATGTGGAGCAGGTAAAAAAGGCCGTCGCTGAGGTTAAAGAGCATTTTGGAAGGATTGATATTCTTGTTAATAATGCGGGAATAGGATTTGCTGCACCTGCGGAAGAGCAGACTGACGAACAGTGGAATAAAATGATAGGGCTTAATCTCAATGCTGTTTACTTTGTTGCCAGAGAAGTAGGAAAGGTAATGGTAGAGCAGAAATACGGGAAAATAATAAATTTAGGATCAATTCACAGCACGGTTGCAATGAATTCTTTCCCGGTATCTGCGTATATGACGGCGAAAGGCGGAGTTATGGCTATGAGCAAGGCCCTGGCAGTTGAGTGGGCTAAATATAACATTACGGTAAATACAATCGGTCCTTCATACTTTGAAAGTGAGATGACATCGGCCATTGTATCAGACCCGTCATTCCAGTCCATATTACAGGCTTACTGTCCAATGGGAAGGGTGGGCAGAAAGGGAGAGCTTGACGGAGCAGTGGTATATTTCGCTTCAGATGCTTCGAGCTTCACCACAGGACAGTATCTTGCAATAGACGGTGGCTGGACTGCAATTTAAATTAAATAAGGTTAAAAGGCTGACGCACTTGGATATGAGGCGCCAGCCTCTTATTTTTTAGGAATTTTTTGTTGTTTGTTTGATTTTTATAGTGTATCATAAGGTAACGATATATAATAATTGCGATGATGGTGAGATTATGTTTTTTGATTTTTTACAGCTTTTGGGCGGTATAATGTTATCTGTGGGACAGGTGCCGCAGATTATGCAGATAATGAGGACTAAATCTGCAAAGGATTTGAATTTGAAGACATATGTTATGATGGTTACAGGTATTTCATTTATGGAAGCCTATGCAATCAATCTTGTGGTGCATGGTGCGGGTGGAGCATTTCTTGTTACAAATACAATTTCTTTGATTGCTTCATCAATTATGCTATTTTTAATTTTGAAATATGGGCGGAATAAAGATTTTGTGGAGAAATAAGCTATGGAATTTGGAATGACTGATTTAATAAAGCAAAGAAGAAGTATAAGAATATTCAGGGATGAAAAGCTACCTAAAGAAGATATTGTGAACATCCTAAAGGCCGGGCTTCTGGCGCCGTCGTCAAAAAACAAAAAGCCGGTGAAATTTGTAGTGGCTGAAAACAGGGATGACTTAGATAAGCTGAGAAGCTGCAAGGAGAAGGGCGCGGATGCTCTTTATACGGCAGCTTGCGCAATAGCTGTAATAGCCGACAGTCAGAAAAGTGATGTGTGGATTGAGGATGCATCTGTTGCGGCATCATATATGCAGCTTAAGGC
>DAMAEI010000059.1:8940-13967 GCA_031997345.1 Sedimentibacter sp.
TCCGTTTGGATACAGATGAGAAAACGAAGCAATGGCTTCAGTGATTCGGAAACTGAGGTTAGAAAGGTGCTGAACATACCTGATAACTACGGTGTGATGTGTATATTGGCGCTGGGATACAAGGATGAGAGCAGAAAGCCGTACGAAGAAAGCGATATTGATTATTCAAGGATTTGTTTTGGTAAATATCAATAGCAGGACCGAAAATACCATAAGTAGGTTGCAATGAATGAACATTTTCCATATGAGAGGAAGTGGGAGTATGCTAAATGAAGCGGTCCACTCAGTGTATGGAAGTGTAATTCACATTTGGGTAAAAATACATCATTAGCTTTATATATGAACATACAAACGATGATCCTAATTATTATTGGGATCATCGTTGTATTTATGCTAAATGATTAATTTTTAATCATTTAGCATAAATAAAAGCGTGTTCTTTCTTAAAGCCTATCTTCATGGCTACTTTGTCCCGATGCTGTCACTACATGCAGGAAGCCCTGTATGTCCCTTCTTCTTTCCGTGTCAAGTTTTCTGTATGCTTCAACTAATTCCTTTTCATCATCAGACAAATGAAGAGTGCTTAGAAGATTAATGTTATCGTTTTTCTCGATGACAACAGGCGATTCACCTGTAAGAATCCAGTCAATGGAGACTCCGAACATCTGTCTGAATGCAATGAGGGAATTGCTTGACGGTGCAAATTTGTCATTCTCAAGTTCGCTTAAATTACCTGTCGATATTCCGGTAATGTTTTTTACGTCAGTTAAAGATAATTTGTTGATTTTACGTGCATAACGTATTCTTTTGCCTATGGTATTCAAAGAATCACCTCCAAATATCTCTGAAAAAAGATAATGTCAATAATTATTATATTGACTTTCTCTGATATCAGATATATTATATGATTATGATTAAATTTTATTCATTAAATTATACATATTGTATCACAAATATTTTATAAACGAAGTATATTTTTAAGGAGGGCTAAATTATTATGAAGAAAAGAAAACTAACTCCTTTTGGATTAAGCGTTAAAAATAGATTGGCTGATTTAAATATGTCTCAGAAGGTGCTGGCACAAAAATTGGGAACCTCGGATGCCTATCTCAGCATGATTTTGTATGGTGAGCGTTCCGGAAATATGTATGTTGAAAATATTAAAATTATTCTAAATATGAATGCGGATAATAATAAGCAAAATGAATTAATTCGTTAGAGCGCATAATTATATTATTAACATACTATGAAAATATATTCTTTGGTTGTGAGGTGTAACTCGTGGATTGGATAGGAAGAAAGACATTCAAGACAATTTTTATTTTAGCAGGCAAAAATGGCGAGATTTATTACAACAACATAAATAATACAAAGATAACACAAGAGGTTCTTGACATGCTCAGCATCAATGACCTGCTGAATGAGGGAGATTTCTCGGAAAAGGAAATTGATGATTATATTATAACTGCAAAGAAAGTTATAGTTGAGGATAGGGAAGTATGGGCCATAACTGCAGAAATGCACGACTTTTATGATTTATATACAGATTTTTCAACGGGGCTTTACAACCGTAACCTTTGGGAACACTTAAAAAGTGGAATGGTAAAACCTCCGGGGAACTTTTTCTATTCACTTATTGTCATTGACATTGACAACTTAAAGAAATGCAATGATCTGCTCGGTCATATAGCAGGCGATAAATCGATTGCAACAGTAGCGGAAGTTATCAGTTTTTCTGTAAGGGAAAATGATATCCCCATTCATTATGGCGGAGATGAATATATTGTAATTCTCCCTAATGCAGGAATAGCAGTTGCAGATAGAATAGTTGAAAGGATACGTAATAATTTGGAAACCAGATGTGAAAGCGAAGAGTTTAAAATTGAAATCAGTGCCGGAACAGCATTTTCTGACGATGTGGATGGATTCGAGCAAATCCTCAGGATGGCAGACAGTAAAATGTATAATGAAAAAAGAGGAAAGAAAAAGATCTGTAATTGTGTTGATTAATTAGGTATGATATTAAATATTTTTATGGTATAATATATAAGGTCCGTTAATGGAGAATATCTTTTTAAGGAGATGTATTATGCCATATTCAAGTGAGGACGCAGAAAAAGATTTGTATGAGGAGCTGCGTTATCTTAAGCTTTTATCCAAGCAATTTCCAACTATTGCTTCTTGCTGCACGGAAATTATCAACCTGCAGGCAATCTTGAATCTTCCCAAGGGGACAGAGCATTTTTTATCTGACATCCACGGGGAGTACGAATCGTTTAATCATGTTCTTAAGAACGGCTCCGGAAATATAAAGAGGAAAATATCTGAAGTTTTCGGGGATATCATGAGCGAGAAGGACATAAAAGGCCTTGCTGCTCTCATCTATTATCCGGAACAGAAACTGGAAATCATTCATAAGCAGGAAGAAAATATTGAAGAATGGTACAAAGTAACCATTTATAGACTTATAGTGGTCAGCAGAAAGGCAGCTTTCAAATATACCCGAATGAAAGTGAGGAAGGCATTGCCTGCTGAATTCGCATACATAATAGAAGAACTTATGCATAAGGGTACAGAAGAATATGACAAAGAAGAGTATTACAGCGAAATTATCAATTCGATTATAAAGGTTGGGAGAGCGGATGAATTTATAATCTCCATGTCAAAGCTGATTCAGAGACTTGTCATAGATCGGCTGCATATTGTTGGAGATATATTTGATAGAGGACCGGGAGCAGATAAGGTTATGGATACCCTTATGAATTACCATTCTGTGGATATACAGTGGGGAAATCATGATGTGCTGTGGATGGGTGCTGCAGCTGGAAGTGAGGCATGCATTGCCACAGTTATACGCATTTGCACCAGATATGCAAACCTGGATACAATCGAAGACGGCTACGGAATAAATATGCTCCCACTTGCCACATTTGCACTGGAATTTTACGGAGAAGATGATTGCTCCAAATTCAAACCAAAAATTGAGACAGATATTGTTTACAGCGATAATGACCTTAAACTCATAGCAAAAATGCATAAAGCTATCTCTATAATACAGTTCAAGCTTGAGGGCGAAATAATCAAACGGCGTCAGCATTTTCGCATGGACGACAGGCTTCTGTTGGATAAAATAAATTACGAAGATGGTACAATCGATTGGTATGGGAAGACATTCAAACTGAATGACAGAAAATTCCCCACAATCGACCCGGAAGACCCATACAGGCTGACAAAGGAAGAAAGAGATTTGGTTGAAAAACTTAAGTTTTCATTCTTAAATAGCGAAAAGCTTCAGAAGCATGTAAGATTTATTTTATCAAACGGCAGCATGTATTTAAAATACAACTCAAATCTTCTGTATCATGGGTGCATTCCAGTAAATGAAGACGGGACATTTAAAAAGGTTGTAATCGGCTCGTCGGGAAAGGCATACAGCGGCAAAGCATATTTTGACAGATTGGAAATTTTAGTGAGAGAAGGATATTTCCTGAGAATAGCCCTGAAGGAAAGCTATACGGTATGGATATGACCTGGTATTTATGGACAGGCACAGATTCGCCGCTTTTCGGAAAGGACAAAATGACTACCTTCGAAAGGTATTTTATAGATGATGAAATAACCCATAAAGAGCGAAAAAGCCCATACTTCAAAATGGAAGACAGTGAAAAAATGTGCAGGCTTATATTTGAAGAGTTTGGGCTTAACCCGGATACCTCGCACATAATTAATGGTCACGTCCCTGTTAAGAGCAAGAGCGGTGAAAGTCCTATAAAAGCAAACGGAAAGCTCATAGTAATTGATGGTGGATTTTCAAGGGCATATCAGGGCACTACGGGAATCGCGGGATATACTCTGATTTATAATTCATACGGACTTCTGCTGGTATCCCATGACCCATTTGAATCTGCACAAAAAGCGATTGAAGAGGAAAAGGACATACATTCCACAACCATGGTTTTAGAAAAAGAGGTTGAAAGAAAAAGGGTGGGAGATACAGACAATGGCGAACAGCTTAAGGAGCAGATTAAGGATTTGCAGATGCTTTTGGATGCATACAGAATAGGATTGATAAAAGAGCAGGTTTAAAATTATATTGAACAACAATACGGAGGTATAACATGGAGTTTTACAGTGTTTTGCAGCAGCTTGACAATAACAGGGAGAATATTGTACTCACATATCTGACAGGTGAGAATACGGGAGCCAAGCTGATTCTTTCAGACAACGAGAAAGTTTATTTTTCTGAAGGTGCTGAGTGGGGTGAAGCTATTAAGCTTATTCCTGAAAATAAAAAAAGTCAGATAGTGCTGCTGAATGGCGAAAAAATATTCGTTGAATTTTTAAGCCAAAAATATAATGTAGTTGTTTGCGGTGCAGGTCATATTTCAATTCCAATTATTAAAATATGCAAACTGCTTGATTTGCCTGTAACCGTTATTGATGACCGCATAACTTTTACAAACAATGCATCCGCTGCAGGAGCAGATAAGGTTATTTATGAACCTTTCGATGATGCGCTGGATAAAATACAGGGCGACAGCGGGACATTTTTTATCATAGTAACCAGAGGACACAGATACGACCAGATGTGTCTTGAAAAAATAATAAAAAAAGAAAATGCATACATAGGTATGATTGGAAGCAAGCTGCGTGTTGCAAAGGTTCTGGACTATCTTGAGGAAAATGGAACTCCAAGAGAGGATTTAAATAAAGTATTCACGCCTATAGGCTTGAAAATAGGCGCCGAGACACCTGCAGAAATTGCGGTTGCAATTATGGCTGAAATAATTCAGGTTAAGAACAAGAATATGATAAGAAGCACCTATGATGATGAAATTTTAGAAGGAATATTTGATGATAAATATGCATCTACACCAAAGGCAGTTGTAACCATTGTGTCAAGAAAGGGCTCGTCGCCCAGAGATGTGGGTACAAAGATGATAGTTCTGAAAGACGGAACTATGATAGGCACAATAGGTGGAGGCTGTGTTGAAGCAGATTTGAGATTCAGAGCATTCAATGCTATT
>DAMAEI010000059.1:13977-18921 GCA_031997345.1 Sedimentibacter sp.
GACAGCAAGAAAAGCGAATTGATAAAAGTGGATATGACAGGAGTAACAGCAGAGGAAGACGGAATGGTGTGTGGTGGAGTAATAGAAATTTTTGTTGATCCTGTGATGTAATGGAGATGTGTAATGTCAGCAGAAAAATTTTATTATTCATCTTCAGATGGGAAGACTGAAATCCACGCCGTGAAATGGCTGACGAAGCATGAGGTTAAGGCTGTTCTTCAAATATCTCACGGTATGCTTGAGCATATTGAAAGATATGATGATTTTGCATCTTTCATGGCTGATGGGGGCGTACTTGTTGTTGGCAATGATCACCTGGGACATGGAAGCTCGGTTTCTGATGAAGGACACAGAGGATATTTTGGTGAGGATGGAAATGAATATCTCATTGAAGATATGAAGAAATTAATGAATATCATCAAGGATGAATATAATGTGCCATACTTTATCTTAGGACACAGTATGGGATCTTTTCTTGTAAGGCAATTTATAACTCTTTATGGAGGACAACTCAGCGGTGCTGTTATAGTGGGAACCGGACAGCAGCCGAAGCTGCTTGTATGCTCGGGTATAGCAATATCAAGGATGATTGCTGTATTCAGGGGCTGGAATTACAGGAGCGAATTCATGAATTACCTTGCGGTGGGAAGTAACAACAATATGTTTAAACCGGCAAGGACTGAATTTGACTGGCTCACAAGAGATGCTGAAATAGTTGATGCTTATATTTCAGACAAGCGTATCCGATTCATTTTTACATTAAATGCATTTTACCACATGTTCAGAGGCATGCTCCGCATGAATGAGCAAGAAAAAATTAATTCTATACCTAAGGAACTGCCAATGATATTTTTATCAGGAGAAAAAGATCCCGTTGGAAATTCAGGTAAAGGAGTTTGCAAAGCATTTGATATATATAGGCAAGCAGGAATAAGAAATATTTCTGTTAAGCTGTATAAAGAAGACAGGCATGAGATACTGAATGAACTGGATCGAGAACAGATTTATACGGAAATATCCGATTGGATTGAAAGTATATTGACCGGCAAGTAAAAGCACCCAATAAATTAAGGGTGCTTTTTGTATGCCGGGGAGCGAATACTTTGGTGAGCGAGACTGTGATATGCCGTACCCACATTTTTGACTGTAAGGATAAAAATGTGGGTACGTTTATTGAAATTAAACAAGAGAATGCTTAAATAATATCAGCGAATGTGCAGGAGAGAGATTTGGTAGAAAAACGGCGTAAATATGAGTATAAAGGAGAAAAGCGATGAAAACTAAATATTGTATTTGAAGGTGCCGGGGACTATAATGAAGGCAAACGTTTTGAATAACGTTAAATAATTGATATGGAGGAAGATATGGAAGCAATCGCAAAATTAGTATCAACAATTGATGGATGGCTTTGGGGATGGCCGCTTGTTATTCTATTATTTGGAACTCATCTTTACCTAACATTCCGTCTCAAATTCATCCAAAGGCACATTGGTAAATCAATTAAGCTTTCAGTTACTAAGGACGATTTTGCAACAGGTGATGTAAGTCAGTTCAGTGCTCTTACCACAGCCCTTGCTGCAACTATCGGAACCGGTAATATTGTGGGAGTTGCAACAGCTATAGCACTTGGTGGTCCTGGCGCCGTGTTCTGGTGCTGGATGACCGGTGTATTTGGCATAGCAACAAAGTATGCTGAGTCACTTCTGGCTGTTAAGTACAGAGTCAAAACAGCTGACGGTTCAATGGCCGGAGGACCTATGTATGTTTTAGAGTATGGAATGAAGAGTAAGACACTGGCGTATCTGTTCGCATTTTTTGGGAGCGTTGCAGCTTTTGGTATCGGAAATACAGTACAGGCAAACTCCATCTCAAATATGATGACTAATCAATTTGGGACACCTTCATGGATAACAGGTATTGTTTTAGCAGCGTTGACTTGTTATGACATACAAGACAATTCCCGCAACATTGGGATTAATTGTTTCCAGTGCATTTACGGGAACGGCAGCTGTAGGTGGATTTGCAGGTTCAACTATCATGATGTCAGCAAGGTATGGTGTTGCAAGAGGTCTTTTCTCCAATGAATCCGGTTTAGGTAGTGCTCCTATAGTAGCGGCAGCAGCTCAGACAAGAAATCCAGTAAGGCAGGCGCTTGTTGCTTCAACAGGTACATTTTGGGACACTGTTATAGTATGCGCAATTACAGGTATAACAATAATTAATACAGGTGTATGGAATACAGGATTAAACGGCGGAGATTTAACAAATGCTGCATTCGGAAATATTCCTGTTGTAGGTCCTATAGTATTAACAATAGGTTTATTGACATTTGTGTTTTCCACAATTTTGGGCTGGTCATACTATGGCGAAAAATGTGTGGAATATCTGTTCCATTCAAAGAAAGCAATACTTCCATACAGGGTTCTGTATACAATCGCAGTATTCTTTGGTTCAGTAATGTCTTTGGCATTTGTGTGGGATTTGGCAGACTTATTCAATGGTTTGATGGCTGTGCCGAACCTTATCTCCTTATGGGCGCTGTCAAGTGTTATTGTTAAAGAAACAAAGGAATATCTGTGGGATGATAATCTTGATAGAATAAATGATGAAAAAATGATGGAAGTAGATTTGTAATATTCGTTCAAGCCTCCGACACGAATATTAAACAAGCATCTGATAATAAATCAGTGCGGAATAATTACCGCGCTGATTTATTTATTGTTGCTAAATAGTGTCAATATGTATAGAATTATTATATAATGGTATGAGGTGATGACGTGCTGAATAAAAACGATATTAGCTATTTGAAGGAAAAATTAAGCTTTTGGGATAAATTGAACGAAAATGAAAAGCAGCTTATGATAAACAATACTGCCAAATTTACATATAAAAAGGATGAAATACTACACAGCGGAGAGAATGAATGTCTGGGACTGATTCTTATAAAAAGCGGGGGTCTTAGAATATATATGCTGTCGGAGGACGGCAGGGAGGTAACCCTGTACAGGCTGTCAGCGGGAGACTCATGTGTTATGTCAGCCTCCTGTATATTGAACAGCATAACATTTGAGGTGGTCATTGATGCCGAAACGGATACTGAGATACTGCTTTTAAATATTGGAACCTTCAGCAGGCTGAACAATGACAACATATATGTTGAGAACTTCGCATACAAAAATACAGTCGAGAGGTTTTCTGATGTTATGTGGGCGATGGAGCAAATATTGTTTATGAGCTTTGACAAAAGGCTCGCCACATTTTTAATAGATGAAGCATCGAAAAATAGGAGCAATGATATAAATCTCACCCATGAGCAGATTGCAAAATATATGGGAAGTGCAAGGGAGGTTGTATCAAGGATGCTTAAAAATTTTGAATTACAGGGCATGCTCAAAATATCGAGAGGATTGATACAGATAACGGACAAGGAAAAGCTAAGAGAGATTATCACTTAAATTTAAAGGTATCATTAATTTATCACCGCATTGAGATGCATCAAAAGAACATCAAAAGTGCCTATATGAATGGACTGAAATTCCAAAATTTGCATATTTAAACGAAAGATAGAATGAATTACCGCATAGGGGAGTTGTTCTGTGATGAAAGCTGATTTAATAATGATGAAAGTACAATGCACTCTGATATGTTTATTAATGCTGGGTATTCCCGGATACGGTTGCACCAGTCAAGAGGGATTTTATGGTGAGATTAAAAAGATTAATGAACAGCATGCGTTTGAAACCATGCGTGTACCGGATGTGGACATTAAGGCCTATACACCTGAGATGAAAGCGTTTGAAGTGGGATTTACCGTCAAAGAGCTTGATAGTATGACAGACTACGGCGAACATAAAAAAGCTGCAAGCCACCTTATTTATGAAGAGGCGGCGGAGGACGTGGACCTTGCATTTAAGGTTTTGAAGGATTGCTATGGTGCGTATTTTTATTTCGGAGGCGATAAAGCTTTTGAAAGAGCAAAGAAGCACGTGCTTTCGGACTGTGAGGTTGCTGGAGAAAATTTATCTGTCGATATTTTGCGTGAATCTCTTAAAAGAAATCTTGGCTTTGTGAAGGATGGTCACTTTTGGATTGACAACGGGCCTGTTATAGCAAAAGCCGTGTATTTTTCAAACGAAAAAATGCTTTTTTTAAGGATGAAAAGGGATACTACACCAAGCAAGATGGGAAGAAGAGAGACTATGTGTCTTTTGTAGACGGCAGCGATGCGGTTGAAAAGGACATGAAACGTTCCATAAATGATGAAGGCATGCTTGTTTACAGGATTGGCATACTCTCTACGGATGAAAGAGAAACGGTGGAGGTTGTGCTTGAGAACAGTACTGAAAAACTTGTATTGTCGCCGCCGAAATTTGAAATACACAATACAGGCAGTACATATTATTCTGACTATGAAGCAGATGGCGTTCACGTGGTTGCCATACGCTCATTCATGTATGAACAGGATGGCAGCCGATTTGTCAGGTCAGCTGAGGCTATAAGAAATAGTAAGGTTTCGATTCTGGATATACGCGGAAACAGCGGAGGAATGTCTAAATATGTGACAGACTGGTTGGATACATACGATCCGGTGCTATCGGAATACGCTGCGGGCAATATGTACATATACAGGCGGAGCCGGGCTGCTGATTACTTGATATACAAGAACCTTGGGAAATATTTATCAAAACAGGAAACAGAGCGGTTACTAAGCAACTACAGTTCAGGAAGCAACAGTTGGGAAATAAAGAAAGCATCGGTTTTTGCGCGCAGTGGAAACAGCAATTTTTTATTTGTGATTGTTGACAACCGGACATTTTCAGCCGGGGAGTGGCTGATTGCTGCTCTGCGCAATAAGGACAATGTGATTTTTGTCGGAACCAACAGTGGGGGTGTTGGTTTGTCAAACATATGTTACACACTAGAGCTAAAAAAATCATCTAAAAC
>DAMAEI010000060.1:0-13306 GCA_031997345.1 Sedimentibacter sp.
GCATGCTCTTATTTCATTATATTGCCCATTGCTGCATTCAAGGCACTTTTTTCTTATAGCCTGAATAGGCGTTATATTTTTTCCCATAAATCTATCCCTGTTATTACGACTTAACTTACCCTATGAATATTACAAAATTCTATAAAATATGTCAATACCTATTTACAATACAAATCAGTTATCGGTAAATACTTGCTCAAGAACTACGCTTGTTCAGGCTGTTAACGGTATAATAATATCCGATAACAGTTACCGTCAAAGAGCTTAATGCATCAACTATTAAATCAGTCATTGTATCTCTCAAAGCTGCATGCCCTGCCAGTACGGTTCCATCAGCCAATATAAATTTTTGCATATTGGTACCCAGCAGACTGTCGGCTAAAAATTCGTATATTTCCCATACTGCTCCGGACGCCAAAGCAAAGCAGAAAGCAAATAAGGCTACAAAAAAAGGGCTTAAATTGGTTTCCAGCACCTTCATGTCATTGAAGTAGCTGACAAGACTAAATCCTAATGCCCCCAGCATCGCTCCGCTGAATGCATGCAGTATTAAATCCCAATATGGTATCAGAAAATAGAAATTTCTGACCTCTCCAAGATAAATAGCACAGTAAAGGAAAATAAAATACATAATTTCCATTTTGTTTGGAATGTCTATATACAATTTACGTTCTACCACTGATGGAATAAACATAACAATAATACCTAATATACACTGCAGCAGCATAAGTACATAATCACTTCTTACCTTTGTATATGCATCTTCGCTTATAACAGAAGGGGCATTGATCATTTTTATTATAATAAAGATTATTGAGAAAAAAAGAGTAATGAAAAGAAGAATACCGGTAATCTTCTTCCAATTTCTTTTTCCAGCAGAATATATATTTTTCATTTCCAACCTCCAATACTTATTTTAAATAATGTTAGCGTGAATTTTTTTTTATACAATCTATTCAATTAAATTAATGTCCTGTGTCAAAAATCCTGGGGGATGCTGAACTTTTCATTATTAATCAAGAGCTCCAACAGTCCGCCATCATGCTCGGTCTTCTCTTTATATTGACTGACCTTTCTGTGAATTCTCTCCATCTTATCGTCTAACTGAGATACTGAATCAGCCGCTTCCTTCAGTTCGTTAATTAAGCTTGAAGGAACCTCTTTGTCATATTTATAATAAATTTTATGCTCTAAGCTTGCCCAAAAGTCCATAGCAATTGTCCTTATCTGAACTTCAACATAGACATCTTCCACTCTGTCAGACATAAAAATAGGAATTTGTATAATTAAGTGTAAGCTCTTGTAACCATTTGGCTTTGGGTTCTTTATATAGTCCTTGCATTCGATTACTGTTATATCCTTCTGGCTTTGCAGCATTTCACTTACTTTATAAATATCCGATAAAAAAGAGCATGTAATTCGAACACCTGCAATATCACGAATATTTTCTTTTATTGAAGTTAACGATAATTCAAGCCCTTTCCTTTGAACCTTTTTCAGAATGTTTTCCGGTGTCTTAAGGCGTGATTTAACATGCTCAATAGGGTTGTAATCATGAATATACTGAAATTCCTGCATTAAAATATTAATCTTTGTATTCATCTCATTCAATGCAAATTTGTAAGACATCATAAATCGGGTTAAATTTGTTTTAATTTCCTTTACATCAATATTCGGTTTAGAATCCATATATTTCTTACTCCTTTAGTTCTAAAAATCCTCAAAAAATAAACCACACAGCAGAAATAATATCTCCAATAGCCGCTTTATTCAATTCAACGTCTTCTTTTATAACATCAAGCGCCGTACATAGATTACCGACAACAGTGACTTTCTCTTTTTGCGGTGAATTGTTCATTACCTTTAATTCAAATGAATCGTAAGATGTGAATAGAGGTTCTTGTCCTGAAAATTCGATGTCCACTGCTGCTTTTTGCAAAAGGCTTGCAATTGCAGGGCGCATAAAGCCATTCATTCCGTTTTTACAATTAAATACTTCTTTCCCTGTGATTGCTTTATGTCTACAATTTTTGTTATCTGTCTCATACTTATTATATCATCCTTTTTTGTATGTTAAAAGGGTGATTTTTGCATGTCGTGCAATAATCATCTACGTTTCCATATTTCCGACCTAACTTATATATCACTATTTAATATATGATTCATATATTGATATTAAATAATAATAAAGGAGTTAATACAATGTACGGTAATCCATATGGAAGTATGCTGGCACAATGCTATATGATGCAGCGGCAAATGAATTCAAATGTCAGATTTTTTCACGCCTCGCCGGATGCTCCGGCTGCAGATGTTTATGTCAATGACAATATTATTATTAAAAATATTCCCTTTAAAGAATTATCCTCTTATTTACCGGTTCCTACCGGTAACTACAATGTTAAAATTTATCCTGCCGGGACAAAGAACAATGCAATTGTTGACACTATGGTTTATATTCCCGAGAAGGCAATATATACTATTGCTGCCGTTGGAAAAGTGCCGGATATAAACTTATATCCCATACAGGAACCAATTTCTCCAAACAGGTCAGGAGTTTCATGTGTGAGATTCATCCATCTGTCTTCCGATGCTTCGGCTATGGACGTTATATTTCCCGACGACTCAGTTGCTTTCAGCAACGTCCCATTTAAGGGAATATCAAGCTACGCATGCACACAGCCTGGGACATACACGTTCAGAATAACCCCTTCCGGAACAAGCGATAGTGCAACAACTGTTTCCGATACTCCATTGGACGCAAATACCTTCTATACACTGTATTTGGTAGGAATGCCGAAGGAAAATTCCATATTAGACGCTGTGCTTGTTTCCGAACTAAGATAACAAATAAAAAATTGCTCTGTATTGAGCAATTTTTTTATTTATCCGTTTATGAATCGCTTGTTTTATAGTCCGAAAATGTACCCCAGTTTTCAACCTTATTAAAGGCAGGGTCTGTTGAAAGAAAGTAAACAACTATAGGAACATTATCCAGTTCCGGATGCGCTTCGAAAAATTCCGCATCACCATACCTTATTGCCTCTAAAGCAACGGGAAGCTCATTTCTGAATGCTGCCTCCCTCTCCTTCTTAGCATCTTCACTATAGCGGCCATTAATAAACAAAAAAACATTATATTCATAACTTTCACCGTTGACTATCCACTCTCCCAGTATTTCTTCACGCGCCGGAGTAAATTTGTTAAAAGCGTAATCAAGTCCAATTGTCAGATATAGATTATCTGCTGCACCTGAACGTATTATGGTATGGCGCCTTGGTATAACCGGTTCTGTCGGAGTTGTACCGACATATTCTACATGAAGCTTTTCAGGGTCCAATCTGCTCATTTTAATATCCCCTTTCTAATGTTATATTACTATAATATTACGAACAAACTAATTTGTTCATTAGAAATTAGGACATTATAGCGGTGCCCTATTCTCCCTATCGGTCAAATAAACGGGGTTAGGGCATACAAAAAAGCGGCAGAGCCGCTTATACGATTATCTTTTTCTTTCCCAATGTAGTTACTGCAAAAGAAAATGCTCCACTGAATATCAGGCTAAAATAATAGCTTATTCCTCTCCATAAAAGCAACGCCGTCGAAATGATATTTGTCGGAAACAAATGTCCCAACAGAAGCATAAATCCAACCTCGCTGGCACCGGCCGTTCCCGGAGTGGGTATAAATGATACCGCCATATACAGAAACGCCTGAAGACATATTATATCTGTTATTGTTGATTTATTTAGATTAAGAGATTTATAAACAAAAAATGTAGTACTGAAAAATACCGTAAGCTGTATAAAAGTTATGGCGTACATTTTTATTGTAAACCAATAATCCTCTTTTAATTTTCCTATGCTCTCCTTATACTCCAAAATAAAATTTTCTGTTTTGTCCATTATTTTCGTTACATCCTTTAAGATATGAATTTTATTCAGCAGCTTAAATATTCCCTCACATAATTTCAGCAATATTTGCTGGTTAAATGCTATTAAAATAATCGCGCTAAGCATAATCATATTTAATGTAAGTCCTGCTACTATAAAAATTGAAGCACCATTGTGATAATTAGACAAAAGCTTTATTTTATAAACAGCGAGACAAAACGAATAAACAGTCACACCTATCTGAAAAAGCAAAAACTTGCTTATAAGTATGGCGGTTCCGTTGCTTAAAGAAATATTATCATCCTTTAAAACATATAGTTGAACCGGCTGCCCGCCTGTAGCCAGAGGCGTTATATTGCTGTAATATTGCCCTATCATTGTAACCTTGACTGCCAGCCAGAACGTCCGAAAGTTTTTTTCATGGTCGGTAAATTTAACGATCAGTGAATAAATCATCGTGGCCTCAAGAAACCAGAAAATAAAAATGTACGCCAATGCAATTGCAATATAATTGGAGTTAATACTCTTTACCGCCTTAAATAAATTAGGCAGGTCGTCGTTTCTAAACAATAAAAACAGCATTATTACAGCTGATAAAATAACAAATATCAACCCAAACGACTTTTTTAACTTTTTAAAACTCATACATGAACCACCTCATCGAGAACTAAACCTATGACTCTGTTGTAATTAAGAGTTCTTTTAACTCTTCTTATATTTTTACAATAATAATTAATCACTCCCGAATTATTGGCATAATAATCCAGTATGTACGGTAAGTTGCTCATATCATCAAGAACTATACCTGTCCTCGTATGTTTGATAAATTCAATATTCCCTTTCTCCTGGCCTATGTTTGAATTTAACACTATTAAAGGCAGTTCCTTATTTATTGCTTCAAATATGGTCACGCCTCCCGGCTTTGTCACAATAAATACAGATTCATCCATCATTTGATTTATGTTATTTACATAACCGTAAACCTCTATATTTAAGTATTCATATTCAGACAATTTTTTATATAATTTTTTATTTCTGCCTGTAACTATCTTTATTTTAAAATTAGTATTGCTGTCAAGCCTTTGCAGCAAATCTGCCGAGATATTGTCAATGCCGCTAAGCACAATTAAAATCGTGTTTTTCTCCTTATAGGGCATACCAATGTCCTTGCTTAAAAATTCCTTTTTAACCGGTATGCCTGTCACGATTATAATGTCTTTATCAATTCCTTTGTTGATAAGTCTGCTCTTTATTTCATTTGTAGGAACAAGATACAAATTAGTTTTTTCATATATCCATTCCCAGCTGTCCACCACGTCTGTTATTACAGTAATCAGATTGACATCAACACCGTATTCTTCCTTTACCCTTGATACTATACACGAGCACAGAGGAAATGTGCTTATAATAAGCTTAGGCTTCTCTGTTTCCATATAGTCATAAAACTTTTTATAATATAAGTTGCAAAAAACATTATCAATAATATTTTTTTTGCTGCTCGCCTTCATATCATAAAATGTGTTGTACACTGTCGGATAATTTTCCGTGAGCTCACAATACATCTTTGAACTGAATTTTTTCACCTTGGGATCTACTATTTCCAAAATATCCGCAATCATAATCTCAGCATTTTTGTCACTTGCTTCGATTTGTTCTTTCAAGGCATTTGAAACACTGTTATGCCCCATTCCGAATGATGCGGTCAAAATTAAAATGTCAGCCATATATACTCCCTCTTCATCTGTGCATAATATCAACAAATTTAACCCTCATGCCGAATATATTAGCAACTACAGATAATATACACCCACTTACTTAAACGAAGCATAATTTTGCATTAATTTTTCATTAAAAATAACCTCCAATGTTATTTTAATTCATCATATCACAAATTAATGCATAAATAAATAGCTTTTTTAACTTAATACGACTTATAATAAGTATAACGCAAAATAATGTTAAATTACTGCATAAAAAAATATTTGTTTCAGATGTCTGCCTGTTCGAAAATAATTCTCTCAAAATACCGCCCCTTCGTAACCTTTTTTGCCGGTTAGTTTTTATGGACGATAAGAAACACGCTGGACTCATCCACCTCTTGCACCTTATAGGGATATCCCGACTCTTCACCGATTTTCTGAAAATCCTCCGGTAAATGGATAGTCGCCCTAAAGCCATCCTTGCAAATAATCACGCCATTTTGGGTTTTGGCATAGTCAATTTCCCCCAAAAGCCCCTTAGCGGCCTGCTCCTCAAACCATTTAAGGCGGAAATCCCAAAATTTAGCGCTGTAACTGCTAAAATAGGCCGTTCCTCCCGGAGCCAATGTCTCAAAAATTTTGTGAATGACGGTGGAATCAGCACGCATGGCAGACAACCCATTTTGCAGACAATAAATATTATCAAAGGGTTTAGCAAATTCCATCTTGTGAACATCCAACGCAACCATGCTTGCGTTGGGATAGTCTTTGAGATACTCCCTGCCCAACTCAACGCTTTCCTCCGAGATATCTATCCCAACTATAGAGCCGCAGTGGGGAGCCAATTCCCTAACAATCCGACCGTATCCGGCTCCAAGTTCTAAAGCGCTTTGTGTCTTTGATAGATTTTTCTTGACAAAGTCTATCTCCGCTTGTAAATACTGCTTGACGCGTGGTATTTGTGTTTCATACACCTGAAATAGCTTTTGAGAATTTAACTTTTCGCCATAGTAATTGTTCATGTTTTTATCCTTCTCCTCATTGTAAATTAGAATCAAATAGGTATTCTTCTCTAAGACTGAATTACAATTATCTCAGAGTTAACAATCTTTACTATTGTGTTTTTTTCTCACTGGTAAATTATGATTGGCAGTCCCAATTCCTGTTTTAAGCATACGTGCAATCATTTATCCTTATTCTAACACTTAATGAAACAAAAATAAACCCTCAAACTTCATGTCGAAATTTGAAGGTTTATTTGATGGAGGCGGTGGGAGTCGAACCCACGTCCGAAAATATTTCCACAAGACTTTCTCCGAGTGCAGGACACATTTTTTGTTTCGCCTTGACTTACGCCTATGTCCGGGCTTAAGTCTCAGCTATCTTCGATTGTACAACTTAAGGTCGAAGAGCCCCTTAAATCGTTCCCTGCTTTAGATGATGCCCCGGTTCAAACTGCAGGTGGTCTGAGCGGGACAAGCGAGCAGCTTACGCTGCGAATGCTAAATTATTATTTTCTTTTGCGTTTATTTTTGTTGCCACTTTTAGCGTTGTTTGGCGACAACGACTCGCTTATCTTCCTTCTATATCCCCGTCGAAACCATTTACGCCCCCGAAATGTCAATCGTCCCGTCTCTGCATCCGGCGTTCGGCATCTTTCTTAGCAATATCCTCACGTTTATCGTAATTTTTCTTGCCCTTTGCCACAGCCATTTCCATTTTTACGAGACCATTTTTTAAATAGAGGCTTAACGGTATCAGTGAATATCCTTTTAGTGTTACAAGTCCCAGAAGCTTGCGTATTTCTCTCTTATTCAAGAGAAGCTTGCGCACTCTCAGGGGATCCACATTATAAATGTTGCCTTTTTCATAGGGACTTATATGCAAATTATAGACATATGCTTCACCATCTTTTATGTTTACATAACTATCCTTTAAGTTAACCTTACCCTGCCTGATGGACTTTACTTCTGTACCCACCAACACTATTCCGGCTTCATACTTATCTTCTATGAAATATTCATGATATGCTTTTTTGTTGCTTGCAACATTCTTTGTGTTTTCAGCCATATTATCACCTACCATTAAACGTAGGATGATTATTTTTTTATGTTGTCAAATAGCAAACATTACTATACATAATTAATATTTGGAGGGCATTCCCAATACCCAAGGGGGACAACATAATGCTTACTATGCCATTATAAAACCCCAACCTTAAACCAGCATTAATTTATTCAGTCAGTTTATTATTCATTTTCACTGAAAGCATCAATGAAGGCAAAATCAATTTCAGCCTTTGCAATGCTTACATTCTCAACTTTTATTTTGACTCTGTCCCCTATTCTGAATATCTTGCCGCCCGTCCGACCATACAGCTCTCTCTTTTCTTCATTGAAAATATAAAAATCGTCAACCATGTGGGATATGTGCACCAGCCCCTCAACTGAATTTTCAAGCTCCACAAACACTCCGAAGCTTGTTACTCCTGATATCACACCATCGTATTCATTTCCTATTTTATCGGACATATATTCCGCTATCTTAATTTTGTCAACATCTCTTTCAATTTCATCCGCTATCCTCTCCATTGTCGATGACTGCTCCGCAACCGCCGCAACTCTTTCAGCCGGTCTGCGGTAATCCTCCTCAGAAAATTTTCCGTTCAGCTGCCCCTTTATGATACGGTGTATCTGAAGGTCAGGATATCTTCTTATTGGGGATGTAAAATGACAGTAATACTGAGCGGCCAGTCCGAAATGCTCTGTACCGCTTGATGAATATACGGCCTTTCTCAGTGAGCGCAGCATCATGTTGCTTATTATGCTTTCTTCTTTCTTTCCCTTTATCTTAAGTAAAAGCTGCTGCAGCTCCCTCGGATGAACCTCGTTGTTCACTCCCTTCAGCGAATAACCCAAGTTATGTATGAGTGTCTTGAACACATACATTTTTTCTTCATCCGGGTCCTCATGTATTCTGTAAACAAAGGGCATATTCAGCCAGTAGTAGTGCTCAGCCACCGTCTCATTGCAAATAAGCATGAATTCTTCGATTATTTTATTAGAAACACCTCTGTCATACCTGATTACATCTATTGCCTTTCCTGTTTCATCAGTTATAATTTTTGTCTCCGAAAAATCGAAATCAATAGCTCCCCTCACTTCCCTTTTCTTTCTCAGAATAAGGCTCAGCTCTTCCATTACTTTCAGCATAGGGGCTATTTCAATATATTTTTCTGTCAAGCCTTCATCGTTGCCTTCAAGTATATCCGTAACATCTGAATATGTCATCCTGTAGTGACTTCTTATTATACTTTCGAATATTTTGTAGTCCACAACATTTCCCTTGCCGTTTATGGTCATTTCAACAGACAGCGCAAGCTTATCCTCATTGGGATTCAGACTGCACACACCGTTTGAAAGCTCCTTTGGCAGCATCGGGATCACACGGTCTGATATATAGATGCTCGTTGCTCTTTTCAGAGCTTCCTTATCCAGCTTTCTGTCTTCCTTTACATAGTGGGTAACATCTGCAATATGCACGCCAAGCCTGTATTCGTTGTCGCTTATTTTTTCTGCATACACAGCATCATCGAGATCCTTTGCATCCTCTCCATCAATTGTGATTATGGGAAGCTCTCTTATATCTGTCCTTCTTTTGTATTCCTGTTCGTGAATTCCTTCTGCAGATACTCTCACCGCTTCATTTACAACGTCCTCAGGAAATACCTGACGCACCTTTTTATTCAGAAGAACAGCCTCAATATGAGTCTTTGTATCTTCTATATCACCTATTATCTCCACAATTCTGCCCTCGGGCTTCTTGTGCTTTTCAGGCCACTCGGTTATTTTAACATTTACCTTGTCATTGGTTTTTGCACCTTGAGCTTCCTCTATGGGAATAAATATGTCAAATGCAATTTTTTTATCGTCAGGAACAACAAATCCGAAGTGCCTGCTTTTTTGAAATGTTCCTATGACATATTCGTTGGCACGCTTAATTATTCTTATTACCTTGCCTTCAGGGCTTTTTACCTCTCCCGTAACCTTCATAGGTCTTACTATTACCCTGTCACCGTGCATTGCTCCGTTCATATCCGCAGGCGGAATAAATATATCATTTATATCCTTGTTGTCCGGTCTCAAAAAAGCAAATCCCTTTTGATTACCTTCCAATGTACCTGTTATCAGGCTCATTTTTTCCGGAAGTCCATATCGCTGAGACCTTGTAAATATTATGCTTCCCTCATATTCAAGCTCATTAAGCGTTTTCAGCACTTCCTTTTTCATGCTGCCCTCAACTTCAAATGCCTGCATGAGCTCGTTAATTGTCAGTGGCTTATAGGCCTCCTCTTTCATGAATTCCAGTATTTTTTCTTTAAAGTTCATATTATTCTCCTATATTCAAGACGAGGCAGGTATCCCCGCCTCTCTACTCTTCTTTTACTTATGTTTTCCGCTGCTTCCCATCTTATTCAGTAAATCTATATCGTATGAAACAATTGTTGATTTCTTTTGCTCCTGCTGAATTTCGGCAAGCTCAATAATTTTTGATATCAGGTCTGTAAATGATATTCCGGCACCTTCCCACAGATAAAACGCTATGGACCCCGGAATCGTATTTATTTCATTTACATAAATATTATTGCCGTCATACAGAAAATCTATTCTTGCATCACCGCAGCAATCTATTGCCTTAAATGATTCCTTTGCGTAATTCTTTATTAAATCTTCAACTTCCTTGTCTATGTCGGCAGGAATCCTTCTTTTTGATTCAGAAGCATCTTTCTTTTTGTTCACATATTTATCCTCATAAGTGAGGAATTCCTTCCAGCCAATCGGCTCTTCGCAGAGAGAGGACATTAGGTCATTTTCATATCCCAGAACGGCACAGTTTATTTCTCTAACATTCTCAACACATTTTTCAACTATTACCTTTCTGTCGTAGGACATGGCTACTTGAATTGCAAAGAGCAGCTCATCACGGTTGGTTGCCTTGCTTATCCCTACACTTGAGCCAAGATTTGCCGGTTTTACAATCATGGGATAGCCGATATTTTCGACCTTCTCAAGTATTTTATCCTTTTCAGCTTCAAAACTGCTCCTATAAAACCATACATAATCTACAATGGGCAGTCCGCAGTTCTGGAATACCTTTTTCATTATTACCTTATCCATTCCTACTGCTGAGCTTAGCACGGAGCCAAAGCCGCAAGGTACTCCATTCATCTGGAACATGCCATGAAGAGCTCCGTCCTCCACATTCGTACCATGAACTGCCGGAAATACGACGTCAATTTCATATGTATCATACTTCTTCCCAAAAAATCCCTGCTTGATTTCAGGATGAGGATAAAGCATCAGCTTATTGTCTTTGAACCCTGGCAGTACTTCATAAGCATCATCAAATTTTTTTGACTTGTAGATGTTTATATCATGAAGGCTGCTGCCTGCATACCATTTACCTTCCTTATTGATGTAAATTATCCTTGGTTCATATTTTGATTTATCAATGTTGTCAAAAACCTGAAGACCTGTTATTATGGAAACCTCATGCTCCACAGTCTTCCCGCCGATGATTATACCAACTGATTTTTTCATATACCCCTCCATTTATTGTTCGTCGTATGTGTCCGGCAAATCATTTTCAAACAAAACAACATCATTTAATTTCGTAATTGTTTTCAAAAGCTCGCTGGCCTCATTTAATGAGTTAACCACATACAAATTATCTTCATTAAACTCAAGCCTTATTAATCCTCTGTATATTGGAGCTGTGCGCTTCTTGCCAACCAATAGCACCACATCACAAACCCGAGCAATATTTTCGCCAAACCTTTCATTTTCCTCTTCTTCTATTACTCCAAGCTCAATCATACCCGGTGTAACAATTATTTTTCTTCTATCTGCAAATGAGCTTAAAACATTCAGCGCAGCTTTTGCTCCGTCAGGATTGGAATTGAAAGCATCGTCTATGACAAGCACTCCTGTACCCGGGTCTATGAGCTGAAGCCTGTGCTCAACGCTGTCTATTTTTGAAATACCTTTCGCAATTTCCTCAAGCGAAAGCCCCATGACACTGGCAACAGCAGCACCTGCAAGAATATTTGATATATTGTGCTCTCCAAGGAGCTTTGTTTCACATTCAATTGTGCCCATACTCCTAATGCACAACATAAATTTTGAACCCGCGCTACCAACACTTATGTCTGTCGCAAATACATCTGTATTCTCAGTGTTATTTATTCCATAAAGTATTTTTTCTTTAAAGGTCTTATCAGCAAGTTTTTTAACAAATTCATTATCATAGTTAAAAATAGCTGTTCCATTATCCGGGAGCCTTTCAATAAGCTCATACTTTGTTCTCATAATATTGTCTATTGACTTGAAAGTTTCCAGGTGACATGGTCCTACTGATGTAATTATACCTATACGTGGCATGGTAAGAGCAGCAACCTCAGCAATATCACCCGTCTTTGTAGCACCAAGCTCGGCAATAAATACATCATATTCGTCTGTAAGGTCATTATTGATTATCTTGCTGATTCCCATGGGTGTATTGTAGCTGTCCGGTGTATTCAATACGTTGTATTTCTCTTTTAAAATAGTTGCCAAAGCAAATTTTGTGCTTGTTTTTCCGTAGCTGCCTGTTATCCCCACAGAAGTGAGTTTTTCCATATTACTTATCTTTTCCCTTGCGGATTCATAATATTTCATGTTGATTCTTTTTTCTATAGGCTGCGCGATATAATTTGCACCTGCTATGTAAAATGAGCTGAAGTAGTATGCCACAGACAAAATGCCTGCCCACAGGGGGAAATATTTAACGATATCATTGGTAATCAGATGAACAATAATCAAAATAATTAAAAAATCTGCCAAAACAAGCAATACCGCAATTGCTGCAAGACGCTGCGCCCGCTTTGTGAATACGAGAGGTTTTTTTGATTCAGATTTCTCTCTTGATTTAAGCATTAGGAATACAGATGTTATCAGCGAAATTGCAATGCCGTAGGAATATGTTCCCTTGTCTTGGGCTGCGGTTGAGCCCAGCACAAAGAACACTGTATTCACTATTGAAATAACCGTATATATCTTATCTTTTTTTGTATAGATTCTATCCTTGTGACTACCCATCCACTCTATGTATTTTTCATTTTTATATCCTTCAATCTGCAATACATGAAGACCGTATTTAAGCTTTAGTATACAAAGCAAAAGCCAGCATGCCGAAAATAATATAATAATAGATTGCATCTTCTCACTCCCATTAATTAATTTCATCTTTTAAAAACGCATTAACAACTGCCGTAAACTGGTTATAGCAATCCACATACGAATAGTGACCGGCGCCGTTTAAAACAACCAGCCCACTGTCACTTATTTTATCTTCCATTATTTTTCCCATGTACAAAGGTGTATCTTCGTCATTCTCACCCCACACAAGCAAAGTAGGTGCCTTTATGGATGTAAGCAGTCCCATTAAATTGTCATTGATGACCTTTACCATGGTCTGCCTCATAACACCCTGCGCTTCCTTATAATCGGCAGAGCCAAATTTTTTATAAAACTTCTCCAATCTTTGCTCCTTTGAACTTTCTGATGGAAATAAAGCATACATTTTCTTAAGCATTTTAAACAGATATACTTTTATGTAGTAGCTTGCTTTTCTTTTGGGAATTATTCCGGCGCTGTCAATAAGCACAAGTTT
>DAMAEI010000060.1:13316-15498 GCA_031997345.1 Sedimentibacter sp.
TAAAAGATATTGTTGTAAAAATCACGACGGAGGATTATGGAAATCCTTCCGCCATGGGAATGTCCGAACAATATGATGTCTTCCAGCTCCAATTCTTGAATAAACTTTTTAATACACTCGGCATAATCATAAGAATTCCATGGCGCCTGCGGAGTATCGCTCTGCCCGAAGCCGGGTAAATCTACCGAAATAACTCTGCATTTCTCTTTCAGTATACTTGCTATGGGCTTCATTGTCTCAATGCTTCCACCCCAGCCGTGAAGCAGAAGAACCGGAGCCCCTGTTCCTTCATCACTGTAATTAATATTTATATTGTCAATACAAATATACATATTCAATCCTTTCTGAAAATAATAAGCTGTCCCTTATGTATTGTTTTCCCGTTGTTCCTATTATATGTTAATACTTACTAAACTGCAACAAAAAAAGACCTCTCAAAAAGAGAAGTCTCAATTTTAATTATTAGAAAAGTGAAAGTAATATACCGCCAAACTTAGCAATCATCGGTCCAAATACCAATGAAACAACTGTCATAAGCTTAATGAGTATGTTTATAGAAGGTCCTGATGTATCCTTGAATGGGTCACCTACAGTATCTCCTACAACTGCTGCCTTATGAGCATCGCTTCCTTTTCCGCCATGCTCGCCGCCTTCGATATATTTTTTAGCATTATCCCATGCACCGCCGGCATTTGACATAAATATAGCCATCAATACACCTGTTACCAAAGCTCCTGCCTGCAATCCTCCCAGAGCCTCAGGTCCAAGAAGGAATCCAACTAACAATGGAACAACTACTGCCAAAAGTCCTGGAACTACCATTTCTTTTAATGCCGCAGCTGTAGAAATGTCCACGCATCTTCTGTAGTCAGGTTTTTGTTTTCCTTCCATTATTCCCGGCATTTCTTTGAACTGTCTTCTTACTTCTTCTATCATTGAGAAAGCAGCCTTACCAACAGCACTCATTGTTATGGCTGAGAATAAGAACGGCAGCATACCTCCGATAAATAAGCCTGCAATAACAAAAGGATCAGTTAAATTTATTGTTGTGATTCCAACAGCCTGAGTATATGAAGCAAAGAGCGCAAGAGCTGTAAGCGCCGCTGAACCAATTGCAAATCCTTTACCTATAGCTGCTGTTGTATTACCAACTGAGTCAAGCTTGTCAGTTATCTCTCTTACCTCGTGAGGAAGCTCGCACATTTCAGCAATACCACCCGCATTGTCTGATATAGGTCCGTAAGCGTCAACTGCTACAGTCATACCAGCTGTTGAAAGCATACCTACAGCAGCAAGAGCTATCCCGTACAATCCTTTTATGGAATCTACACCATTCGGAGTGTGCCCTGCTATCACATATGCTCCTATTATACCGATTGCAAGAACAACTATTGGGTATCCAGTAGATCTCATTCCAACTGAAAGACCGCTGATTATTGTTGTAGCAGCACCTGTTTCAGATTGATCTGCTATTTCCTTTACATACTTATAATCACCTGAAGTATAAATCTCAGTAATCTTAGCAATTATTAATCCTACTGCTGAACCAAATACTATTGCCCCGAAAGGAAGTAAGCTTCCCAGTATTGAATTGCTCAGAAAGAACGAAGCAACCATAACTATGGCAGAGCTTGCATATGTACCCATGTTCAAAGCTTTTTGAGGATTTGAACCTTCTTTGCCCTTAACAAACATTGTACCGATTATTGAAGCCAATATGCCGACCGCTGAAACCATCAGTGCAAATAAAACTCCTTTGTCACCGTCAAATGCAATAACACCTAATGTTATTGCAGATACAATAGCTCCAACATATGATTCAAACAAGTCAGCTCCCATACCTGCAACGTCACCTACGTTGTCACCTACGTTGTCCGCAATAACAGCAGGGTTTCTTGGGTCGTCTTCAGGTATACCGGATTCAACCTTACCCACAAGGTCTGCTCCTACGTCTGCAGCCTTAGTATAAATTCCGCCGCCCACACGTGCAAACAATGCGATAGATGAAGCGCCAAGACTGAAGCCTGTAATTACGCTTGCATCCTTAAATATTATCCAGAATGCTCCGAGACCTAAAAGACCAAGACCAACAACAACCATTCCCATTACGGAACCGCCTGAAAAAGCAACGTCAAGAGCTTTATTCATCCCGTATTCTTTCGCGGCATTTGCTGTTCTGACA
>DAMAEI010000060.1:15508-18684 GCA_031997345.1 Sedimentibacter sp.
TTTAGTTGCAACTACCATTCCGAAATATCCCGCTAATACGGAAAATCCGGAGCCAATAGCGTATGCCAAAGCTGTAGGCCAGCTTATTGCGAATCCAAGTACTACGAACAGTATAATTGCAAAAATTCCAACCGATTTATATTCCCTTGCCAGGAATGCCATCGCGCCTTCGTGAATAAAAGAAGCAATTTCCTGCATTCTTTCATTTCCCGGCTCCACCTTGTTAATGCTTGTTGCCTTGTAAAAAGCAAAAAGCAATGCCAAAACTCCCGCTATAGGAGCTATCATTAATGTACCACCCATTAAAATCTTTCCTCCGTTGTTAAATTATTTAATTTTTAAGATAACGGTTATCCCGTTACTTATCCGCATTAAAATATATTCTAAATTCATATGAATATAGAATAATTATACAAACATTATTGCCAGATTATTGTAAAATATTATTGAATAGCTACTAAAATCAATGATGCGATTAAGAAAACAATTGCTGAAATGGCTGTTGCTTTTTCCAGCTTGCCTTCATAGCTTCTTCCCTTATTTTTACCCCAGATTGATTCCGCTCCGCCTGCTATTTCACCTGACATTCCGGCTTGCTTGCCTGATTGAAGCAAAATACTTGCAATAAGAAATAAACTTGCAATTATCAGAAATATTCTTACTACTGTTTCCACTGTTACACCTCCCATAACTGTCTTCTCATGAATAACATTTGAATTATAACATTAAAAGACCATTTAATCAACAATTTTTTAGCAACTAAATAACAATAGATTTATAACGATATGGAAGCAGGAAAAATAACATACGTTATTCTCCTGCTTTTCAGCAATTACTTAATATTATAGAATACTCCAAGACCTTTGTACTGTGCAGCTGAGCCCAAAGCATCTTCTAATCTGAGCAGCTGGTTGTATTTTGCCACACGATCTATTCTTGACGGTGCTCCGGTTTTAATTTGTCCCGCATTTACCGCTATAACCAAGTCAGATATAGTTGTATCGTCAGTTTCACCGGAACGGTGTGATATTACCGCAGTATATCCTGCTCTCTCAGCCATTTCTATAGCATCGAGGGTTTCAGTGATTGTTCCTATCTGATTCAATTTAATCAATATAGAATTTGCAACCTTCATATCAATACCTTTTTTAAGTCTTTCGGTATTTGTAACAAATAAATCGTCCCCTACAAGCTGAATTCTGCCGCCGAGCTTCTCTGTGAGCATTTTCCATCCTTCCCAGTCCTCTTCATTCATTCCGTCCTCAATGGAGATAATCGGATATTTGTCAACCAGAGCGGCATAGAAATCAACAATCTCTGCCTGAGTGAACTTTCTTCCTTCTCCCTCCAGCGAATAAATCTTTGTTTCAGGATCATATAGTTCTGTTGCGGCAACGTCCAATGCCAGCATTAAATCTTTACCAGGAACATATCCGGCCTTTTCTATGGCTTCAACTATTGTTGCAAGAGCTTCTTCATTAGAAGACAGGTTTGGTGCAAATCCACCTTCATCACCTACTGATGTGCTTAGACCCTTTGATTTCAGTACACCCCTTAAGCTGTGGAATACTTCGGTTCCCATTCTAAGGGCTTCCTTGAAGCAGCATGCTCCCACAGGCATAACCATGAATTCCTGTATATCAACATTGTTGTCCGCATGCTGTCCGCCATTTAGTATATTCATCATAGGAACAGGAAAAACTTTACCGTTTACTCCTCCCAGGTATTGGTGAAGCTGTAATCCTAATGTATCAGCTGCTGCCTTGGCACATGCTATAGACACGCCAAGTATCGCATTTGCTCCTAATTTCGCCTTGTTTGGCGTTCCGTCAAGTTCAATGAGAAGATTGTCTATCAATACCTGGTCCAATGCGTCTCTTCCTATAAGCTCCGGTGCAATTATATTATTTACATTATCAACCGCATTTTGCACACCCTTGCCCATGTATCTCGATGCATCCTTATCGCGGAGCTCAACTGCTTCAAAAGCTCCCGTTGAAGCACCTGATGGCACTCCTGCTCTGCCGAAGCCGCCGCTTTCCGTGTATACTTCGACCTCTATGGTAGGATTTCCTCTTGAGTCCAATATCTCTCTTGCATAAACATCTGATATAATTGTCATTTCGACCTCCATTATTTATTATTATGAATAATCAAGCTTTTTCCCGTCATTTCTTCAGGTTTCTCAAGTCCCATCAAATCAAGCATGGTTGGAGCAATATCAGCCAATATTCCCTCTTCCAGCTCAAAATTCTTAGGATTCCTTACAACGATGAACGGCACCTTGTTCGTAGAGTGGGAAGTAAGTTTCGTAAATGTTGAAGGTTCAAGCATCTCTTCACAGTTCCCGTGGTCTGCTGTTATTATGGCAGTTCCTTCAGACCTTATTATAAAATTCACTATTTCTCCCAGGCATTTGTCAACTGCTTCAACCGCCTTAACCGCCGCCTCAATATCTCCTGTATGCCCTACCATATCAGGATTTGCAAAGTTAATAATCATAACCTGGTATATGTCCTTTTCAAGCTCCTCCATAATCATATCCTTAAGCTCAAATGCGCTCATTTCCGGCTTCAGGTCATATGTGGGAACATCCGGTGAAGGTATTAGCTTTCTCACCTCGTGTTTGAACGGCTCTTCTATTTCTCCGTTGAAAAAATATGTAACGTGGGCGTATTTTTCTGTTTCTGCGGCTCTCAGCTGCTTGTAGCCCTTGCTGCTTAAATATTCTCCCAGAGTGTTTTTCACAAAATGAGGTTCGAAAGCAATTTCAACATTTTCTATAGTCTTATCATACATTGTCATGCAAACAAACTTTACATTGATTTTTTTTCTGTCGAAATTTTCAAAGCTGTCATCCACAAAAGCTCTTGTAAGCTGTCTTGCACGGTCAGGTCTGAAATTGTAAAAAATTACGGCATCATTGTCCCTAATTGTTGCAACCTCTCCGTCTTCCTTTTCTATGAGCACAGGTCTTATGAATTCATCCGTTACGCCGTTTAAGTATGACATCTGCACTGCTTCAAGAGGATCCTTGAATGTATTGCCTTCGCCCTTCACCATTGCGTTATACGCCAATTCAACCCTGTCCCACTGCCTGTTTCTATCCATAGCATAGTATCTTCCCATTATGGAAGCAATATGCCCAAGACCTATACTTTTAATTTTTTTATTAA
>DAMAEI010000061.1:0-5030 GCA_031997345.1 Sedimentibacter sp.
CCAGTAAAAGCCGTTGCCTTTTTTTGGCAGATAGAAGCTATATAAAGTAGCTACATAATCGAACTAATATCGCTGCAATAAATTAGCAGCGGTGCAATCTGGATTGACCAGCACATAAGATCACCATCCTTTTAAATGTGATTTATATCCACAAGTCCATTTTATTGAGTACTTTTCATGTCTGATTCTATTCTGTTTCATATTAACATCTTTTTTATATCCTTTTTGCTTATAGTCACTTTGGTAGCTGTAAGTGAACTTGACAAATCCAGTGTTCATAGGGTAATATGAGAAAAGCACTAAAAGGAGATTAACTACTATGCGGCAAGGTATTCTTAAATAACAATCAACTGAATGATGGTAGGTACGAATGATTTGGCCTTATTACATCTGTAATAGGTTTAGTTTTTGTACCTTAATTTAAGAATACTTTCATATTTTATGAATCCGCCATGCTGTAGAATTCTCTTTCTAACAGCTTTTAATGTCGTGCTCATAATTGTTATGATAGCAGTCCCCTGTGATGAAAGTATTTCAATCACAGGGGACTTTTATCTTTTAACGATTATATGAGGTGTGACTTATGAAAATAATGAATATTGGCATCTTGGCTCATGTAGATGCTGGAAAAACAACATTAACAGAAAGTATGCTCTATGCCAGCGGTACCATTGCTGAGTCCGGGCGTGTTGACAGCGGTTCAACGATTACAGATTCTATGGCGCTTGAAAAGCAAAGGGGCATTACAATTCAGGCATCCATAGCATCTTATCAATGGAGCCATGTCAAAATTAATTTAATTGATACGCCTGGACATATCGATTTTTATTCAGAAGTAGAGCGCTCATTGAATGTGTTGGATGGCGCTATTTTGCTGATCTCTGCCAAAGACGGCATTCAGGCACAAACACGTATCCTTTTCGATGCAATACGAAAAAGGAAACTTCCTGCTTTGGTTTTTATTAATAAGATCGATCAACCGGATATTGATCTTGATTCCCTCTATGAGGATATCAGAGCTAAATTGTCTTCTCATATCCTTATCATGCAGAGCATTACAAATGGAAACTCTCTTTTGCCCAAAACTCTGAATCCGTTGTCTGAAGAATTTAAAGACACGATTATTGAAACGGATGATGCTTTGCTAAAAAGATATGTCATGGATCAGCCCATTACAACGGAGGAACTGTTAGAGAGCAGAAGTAAAAATATAAATAATGGTACTCTTTTGCCTGTTTACCACGGCAGCGCTCTGAAACATATTGGCACGAAAGAACTCATGGATGCGATTCTCATGGAATTCACTCCATTTATGTCCCCTCCCAACTCCAATCTTGCTGCATTGGTATATAAAGTTGAAAGAGATGATAATCGAAACAAACGCACATATATGCGCATTTTTGGAGGTTCCATTAAATCACGTGACGTACTAACCCTGCAAGATCATTCTGACAGTATAAAAATTAAAAAATTAGAGACCTCAAGCAATGGAAAAATGGTAGAAACCGAAAAAGTCGAATGCGGTGATATTGCTATTTTCCCAAATGAAACGCGACTAAAGATTGGGGACTCCATAGGAACAATTCCTGAAAGGAATTTGATTCTACACAACAATAATCTGATTATGCAGGCGAACATTGCCCCTGTCCTTTCTTCCGACAGAACTTTTCTGTTAGAAGCCTTATCGGAACTGGCGGAAACAGATCCTCTTTTGCAATATAAATTGGATTCCAGAAGCAACGATATTATTATGGAATTCCTCGGAAAAGTACAAATGGAAGTCATCGTTTCTTTGTTACAAAACCGATACCATCTTCAGGTCAAAATCGAGAATGTAACAACCATTTATAAAGAACGGCCTTTGAAAAAGGCAGACTTTACTGCCCATATTGAGGTCTCCCCTAATCCTTTTTGGGCATCCATAGGATTGTCAATCGAACCGCTTCCCATTGGAACTGGACTGCACTATGAAAGCAAAGTGTCCTATGGATATTTAAATAAATCATTTCAGAACGCCGTTGAAGAAGGCGTTCGATATGGTTGTGAGCAAGGGTTATATGGATGGGAAGTAACAGATCTTAAAGTCTGTTTTGAATATGGCGTATACTACAGTCCGGTAAGTACCCCTGCTGACTTTCGGCACTTAGCTCCTATTGTATTTGAGCAAGCCCTAAAACAGTCAGGTACGGAGTTGTTAGAGCCCGACCTGTCATTTGAGCTTTATGTTCCCCAAGATTGCAATGCGCGTGTTTACAATGATCTGAAAAAATTTCATGCAGATATTGTATCAATAAAGACACAGCACAACGAAGTCGTAGTATCAGGAAAAATTCCAGCTCGCACATCACAATTTTATAAAGAGCAGCTTTCGGAGCTTACAAAAGGTCGTGGAGTCTTTTTAACAGAACGGGCAGGGTATCAGCAGAACACCGGTGAAATCTTTACTCAGGCCAGAAAACCGGATGATCGATTGGATAAAACTCGTCACTTATTTGATAAGGCGTATGACGAGATAGGCAATGAGGGACATCAATCTGGCATGAAATTCATGTAGCCAAAGGAGGAGAGAGAAAGTGGATAACTTAAAGGAAGCAACACTACAATCAGAGCTGCGTTTTAAGGATTTAGTAATCAATCCTTGCCATCGCAGTGTTTTAATAAATAACAACCGCATAGACCTGACCACGAAAGAATTTGATCTCTTGTACTTTTTGGCTATCCATCCGGGATGGGCATTTACAAAATCCCAAATTTATGAGACCGTATGGGGAGAAGAGTATGTGTGTAATCAACACGCTGTGGAAAATATTATATACAATTTGCGGCGCAAGATGGCTATAAATTCTACAAGTATAAACTACATTCAAACATTAGTCGGTTATGGCTACAAATTTTTAGCACCTTAGTAAAAATATCAAGAGGGCTCATTTTAATAATAAACAGGCAACTGTTCGGAGGTGAAGTGCCGATGGGTGAATCACCTATAAATTTAGGAAGATTAATTAAGAATGCACGGTTAGAGGCAGGATTAACGCAGGACAACCTTGCCACACAGGTTGGGGTCACACCACGGTATATAATGGCTATCGAAAACGAAAATAAATATCCAAGTATCCAGGTACTATCTAAGATCATCTGCACTTTAAAAATATCAGCAGATACAATCTTTTATCCTGAAACCCAGCCTACAAACAGAGAAAAGGAACAGCTCATTCACATGATCTATATGTGCGATGAAAGGGAAATTAAGATAGCTGCCGCAACCGTTAAGGCGTTATTGGATGCCAGATAATCCAGACACATTATCTTTATGGGTAGAATTTTGTAATCCAATAAAGAGTGATTGTTCTTTCTCTGTATTTAAGAAATCCTTAGAGTGAAAAGTTCACTGCATAGGCCATGATGACACATACCTCATGCCATCAAGAGAGCGCACTGCTCCCTTGGCGGCAGGGTATGTGTTTTTTCATTTCACAGTAAACAACAGACTACTCTTGCCGCCGTTCTCCCGCCAGCGTTGCTCCTTTTGAAGATGGCCAGTCTTTTCAAGGTCAGCGATGGCTCGTTGCACCGTACGGCGAGAGAGCTTTAAGTCCTTGGCGATGGTTCCGATGGATGGGTAACAGGTTCCATTCTTATTCGCCCGGTCTTTCAGGTAACGATAGACCACAACAGCACGATGCGGGACATCCTGTGCATAAAGAGAAGAAAGATAGCTCACCACGAACACCCCCTAATCGGTGCGCAGAGGCATGGTAGGAGTCTCCGGATCATGCTCCTGTACCGGCGTATGCAGCGCACCGCCACTGCGGTCATCACCGGGCGGCTCCGGAAGTTCCGCAAAGTCATCCTCATCATAAGCACAGCGGCGGTTCATGATTTCCTGCTCCAGCTCGAAGCGGTCGGCGTAGTAAACCTTTCGGGCTGCATGTTCCTCCACCTCAAAGGGATTCTCAAAACGGATGCCCCATTTGAGAAACAGCGGCAGCTTAGTGCGCATGGGACAGCAGCCGGTCTTAGCCAGAATAAAATTGCCCTTGGGGAGTGTTTTCAGTTCATCCGGTGTCATCAGTGGCCTTTGGATCATCTGCAAGCTTTGGCTGGGATCGTTTTTCCCTCTGCTGATCGACCCGGACATGACAGTCTTATTCCCCAGCGTCCTTGAGAGAATGTCGGCGCTCTCAGAGTTGGGGGCGAAGCCGCCGGACAGAATGTCTTGGCAGTTATCGATGATGATGGCGCTGCCCTCCTTGCCATAGTTTTTCTCCAACTGAGCAAAGGATTGAATGATCGGTACCATAGAAATCCGGCGAGAACGTCCGGCTGAGAACATCATCTCCATCGATTGAATTTTTGGAATGGTTCCGATCTCATCAGCGAAGATCATCACCCGGTTGGGGAGTTTGCCGCCGTATTCATCGGCTACCGTCAGCATCTCCCGGTAGAGCTGCTGGAGGAACAGAGACACCATGAAATATTTTGTATTATCCTCCTCCGGCAAAATAATGAAGATGGCGCATTTCTCCTTGCAAAAGGTTTCCGTGTCCAGCGAGCTGTCAAAGCAGAGGATTTGCTCCATTTCGGAATCCAGAAACGCATTGAGGCGAGACATGGCGGTGGACAGCACCGAGGCCATCGCTTGGTCGGCGGTGTTGAGGGCGGCACCGGCAAACCATTTTGCCTTATGCTCAGAGGGCAGTTTGTCCATCAATAGCTGAAACTGGCTTTTGTTCTTCACCGGTGAGGGAGCCAGCAAATCCTGTATCAGCTTGAATACTGAAATGATGTGCCGTTTCTCCGGAGGGCAATATTCGGCGATCAGCAAAATCACAGAGGTCAGCAAGCCCTCGGCGGCGTCGTAGAAGAACGCATTTTGACCATAGCTGCTGGCATCCTCACCGCTGCTGGTGATGATGGTCTTTGCAGTGATTTTGGCGTACTTCTCAGCCTTGGCTTTCAGAGCGAGATTATCGGGGTTCTCCATGTAGGCATCCATATAGCGGTTGACCAGCTGCAGGATGTTATCGCCG
>DAMAEI010000061.1:5040-14126 GCA_031997345.1 Sedimentibacter sp.
TAGAGGAAGTTTGCGGTTTTGCCGACGCCGGCAGCGCCGATCATGAGACAGTGGATATCGCCGTCATCAATTAAAGCAATGGTAGAGCCTGCCTTTTGTTTGCAGCCCACCACAAGCCCCTGCAGGGTGGGCAGATTTTGCCCACGCCGCCATTTCTCCGGTTCATAGGGTACATGGGTGTAGGTTTTTTTGATCTCGCTCTCGGCGGCGAAACGGGCGGTACCGTGCTGACCGTCACCCACCGTCTTGGACTTGATGCCGCTGAGAGTGTAGTAATGTGCCAAAAGAGAAAGGCCGCCGATGATGGAGAACATCACGGCGACCACTGCTATCAAGATATATACTTGTGAGGGCATGGGGGACTCCTTTCTTTGATTTGTGTTCTGTGATAAAATAAATTTAAGTTTACAATACAAGGTGGTGATACGATGGTGCTAAATGAAAGTGCGGAAAAAATCTTGAGAAGTAATGTGAATATTCTCTTTGATCAACTTGAAAAAGCTGTCAATGAGTATCTTTGCAATGGTCACAGCAGAGGGGAATTCAGCTTTATCAATGCATATCTGTCGGCAACGCTAAATGCTGTTGTATCATATATTGAGCGGCTTATAGAAGCTGGGCGGATGCAAGAATTAGACGTTGTTGAAGCTTTGAAGTTTGCAAATAATCTGAAAAAGCACAACCCGCAGCTTATCCGAATATTCAGACCAAACGGTGGATTTGAATTTCCGTTTTGCATCGAGGAAGATGGGTTTGAATTTCTTGAAATATCTATCGTTTGGGACGAGTGTGTCGGCTTGAAAACAAGAAAGGTCAGTCAGAAAGAGAGCTATAAAAAATATTTACAGCAGCGAAAAGTAATAGATACATTAAAACCCATCGTAGAATGCTTACTTGGTGGACGAGAGGCTGAGATCGATGAACACCTATTCACATTATAAAAATTAGAACTGTATGGGGGAAAATGGTCGATATACTTTCTCACACAATCTTTATTGCTGTCATACTCTGCTTTTGCGTATAAGATGCCTGCAATTCCTCATTCCAGTCCTTGTGAGCGGAAATATCATACTCCACATCAAAGCCTTTTTGCCGCAGAGTATGGTGAATGCGGCTGGCGGCGTTTAATCCTGCCTCATCGTTATCAAGACACAGAACCACACGATCAAGCTGCGAATATAGCTCTAGCAGCTTGAGAACAGGCTTTTCCGACACACCGTTCAGCGCCACATAGCTGTGCTGCTTCCAGTTCGCCGGGTGCAGGCTGATATAGGACAGTAGATCAATAGGCGCTTCAAATACAAACAGCCGATGAGGACACGGATTCTTTGAGAGGTAGTGAAAGCTGTAGGCCGGATCGCTACCCTCCACATTGATGCGAAAAGCACTGCCGGTGGCAGTGCTTTTCTTATGGGCGTGACGAGGGATTCCGTTTTCATCCATGCCAACAAATACAGCATTGCGATACTCCCCATCCTCAAACATCAGCTTCTCTCTGGCGAACTCAGACAGCACCTCCCGGCTGATACAGCGCTGCTTGATGAGATAGGCAAACACCCGGCGCATATCAGTATGCACTGGCGGCAGAACAAAGGGCTTGCGCTGCTCCGGTTCTCTGCTTTTGCTGTGCTGCCGGTATTCCACGCCTTGCTCGCCGCCCAGCAGGAGGCTGACTGCATCCGGAAACGACAGGTTGTAAAGCCGTTTCACAAGGTCAATGGCATAGCTGCCTCGTTCCGCAGAATGATCGTACCAGCGGTTTCCACGAACAGTAATGCTGTGGTCACTGTCCAGCCGTTTATCTCTGCCGGAGGGCAGGAGCTTTTCACCCTGCCGCTGGAGGAAGTCTACCAAGTCCACCGAATTGGCTCGCTCCTTTTGCTCGTCTGTAAAATAGATATAGCCTGACAAAATAAAACCTCCTATCATAAATGAATTTGAGGCGCATGGTCATCACGCCTGTGACCCAGCGCCTGCTTTTTCTCCTGTAATTTTCGTCTGCGCTTGCGGTCGATGTGATCGGCAGCCCCGGAGCTTCTGCGATAGTCCTCAAGGAACAGGTTTTCCAGCTGGCGGAACAGTCTGGTGCTTGCCAGCAGCACCGATGGGCTGTGAGGATTGTTGATATTGTCGATGAGATACTGCGCATAAACATTGCCTTGCGCCGCAGACAACCCCAGCCAGTAAAGGCTCTTTTCCTTGTCACGGGGAACATCGCCGTCATAGAAATACAGCTTGCCCAGGGCGTACTGTGCAAACTGATTCCCCTGCTCGGCGGAAGCGGTCAGCCAGCGGATAGCGGCTTCCACATCCTTTGGCACATTCTCGCCCCCCAGATAAAGTTTGCCAAGCTGGTAGGCAGCAAACTCATTTTTCTGTTCTGCTGATAAGGTGAACAGCCGGACGGCTTCACCGACATTCTTGGGAACACTGTCACCGGCAAGATACAGCTTTGCCAGAGCGTACCCGGCATAGGCGTTGCCGAGGTCGGAGGAGAATGTCAGCCACCTAACCGCTTCCGGAACATTCTTCGGGATATCCTCACCGGATAGATAAAGCCTGCCGAGCAGGTAGGCGGCAAACTCATTTTTCTGTTCTGTGGAGGCTGTAAACATGGCCACAGCCTTTTGAATATCTTTTTCCACATGAGTACCATCCCGATACAGCTTTCCGAGGGCATATTGCGCTCCGGCATTTTCGGCCTCCGCTGCCTTGATCATCCAAGCTATTGCCTGTGCCGGATCACCAAAGCCTGTTTCCAGACACACCTTGCCCAACAGGTATTGGGCATTCACGTTCCCAAGCTGCGCCGATTTTTCCAGATAGGAAACCGCAGCCTGCGCATCCTTTTCTGTGCCGGTTCCGGTGTAGAGCATCTGACCAAGGCGGTATTGCAGCTTATCATCATGACTGTCCTTTTCCAGATGATGAAATCCGCAAAAGGCGGCTTTGAAATACCGGACGGAGGCAGTGGCATCCACCGGCGCACCGACACCATCACGATACATTTTTGCAAGTTCATAATCGGCATAGGGGTTTCCCTGATCGGCAGACAAGGTATAGAGTCGGAGCGCCTGCGCATAATCCTGCGTAACACCCTGTCCACGGTAGTAAAGGCTTCCGAGAGAATATTGGGCGTATTTATGATCTTGATCCACCGCCTCCTGAAACCATGAAGCCGCCTGCCCATAGTCCTGATCGGTACCAAGACCGGCGGCGTACATTTTACCGATGCGGTATTCCAGATAGGGCTTTGCTTTTTCTTCCTCTGCGGATAAAAAGGCAGCCAGCGCTTTTTCATACCACGCATGAGCAGTCAGCGGATCAATCTCACGCCCCAAGCCATCGGCGAACATTCTGCCGAGGTCGTGCATGGCAAGGGCATTGCCGGATTCGGCTTCCTGCAGGAACAGGCTGTAAGCTTTTTCAAAATCCTTCGGTATATCCTCGCTGCCGTAGAGATGCATTCTCGCCTGCTTGTATTGGTCGCTCCACTCGGCACGAAAAGCCGTATCGGGAGGTTCCAAAAAAGTGTCGTCCGAATAAACATCCGTAGACTCCGACAGTTCCGGTTCCGGTGCGGACTCATCCTCAAATGAGAAATGGTGATTACTTAAGCGCAGCGCTTCGGTAATCACCATGTTTTTAATACTCTTGAATTGTTTCTGCTGGGATAGCGGTGGAAGGGGCGGCAGCTTATTCGTATAGGTCTTGAAGATTTCATTCTGCCAGCCGTTCCATGCCCGATAGAGTTTGTTGATCCGTTCCTCCTTGGCAAGCTCATCCACGATGCGGTCGATGATGGCTTTCACATCTGCCTTGAGGTATCCGTACACCTTTTTGCCGCAAGTATTTTGCAGCCGCTGGGATAATAGCAGCAGATCCGCTTCAATGGCTTTATTTTTACAGACACGATCCTGCACCTGTGAGAGCAGCTCGACCAGTACATCAGCGGCACCCTGTTTGAGTTGGCTGCGTGCTTCATTCTGATGCTCATAGATGTGAGCGAAATCCTGACGGAAAATATCATGCGCCAGCTCGGAGCGCATGGCTTCTATGGCAGGCTCGGTGAGAAAGCCATCGTTGTCTTTAGCGGAGTAAACCATGAGATGCACATGGGGATGGTGACTTTCATTGTGAAAGGCGGCGTACCAGCGGAGGTTCTCACTGCCTATTTTCATGTGCTTGCAGAGCATAGCTTTCTTGCTGCGGAGCAAATCCTGCCACTGCTTTCCGCTGTCATACCCAAGGCGGGCGGCATCCTCCCGGCGCAGGCTGACCACATGAGTCCAGACAGCACCCCTGCGGTTGCACACATCCTCCTGTACCTGCGCCAGCACCACTGGCACTCCCGCATCGGTAAACAGTCCATGCTCACCGATCCGTTCCACACGAGGGCGGCCTGCGATGTACTCTACATAATTTTCACGCTTGCCGATGAGGTTGAGGTTCTGCTCCAAGGCGAGAGAGATGAATTCAGTTGCATTGCCAATGGTGGGGTTCTCGCAGTAGTCGGCATATTCCAGCATACCCTTGGCAGAAGGGATATCTCGGACAAGCTGCCCGATGAGCTGCTGCTGTTTCACCGTAGCCGGAAGCAGCAGCTTGCTCTCGTCAATCTTTTCCACACCATCACGGGTTCCGATATACTTCACATAGTTTTCGAGCTGGGTTGGTGGGGCATCCCGCATATATTGTGAGGTAAAGATGATCTTTGGCATGATGGCTTCCTTTCTGTGTTTTGGGCAAAAGAAAAGAGCGACCACAGTTTTCGTGATCGCTCCCCAAGTTGATATTTTATTCGATAATTTTTCCCTTTATGTATTTGGGGTTATCTTCATCTAATTTTTCAAATACAACTTCAGTAATAGAGCCGCATTCTTCACACCTTAAATATAATTTCTTAACAATATCGTTTTCATCGGAATCATCTCCGTCAAGTGAGACGCTTACTCTTGCACTCTGTGCATTTGTATTGAGAAATAGGATCGAATACCTTTTGTGTGATATTTTCATATACACCGACCAATGAAGTGCATAACATAACGCAAGTAGAGGCTTCATAAAAAGTGGCTGTGCTTGAATGCGTAATTTTACAGGCGTAATCCCATGTTGATTCTGTCAACTTCTTTATTATATTTCTATAGTCAGCATTTTCAGAACCAGTCAAATAGAACTGAGCGAAAAGCTCCGCTTTCTTTTTAAAGTTTGATGCTTGTGGCTGTTCATCAGCACTGGCCATATCTGATTTATAAATATAATTTCCAAGCTCAATAAGTGTTTCCCTGCACTGTACTCCTATTGACTGGAAATCTTCGATTTCTTTGGCTGCATCTATCAGAGAAGCAACGCTTTTGAGCTTTCTAAAAAGCTGTGGCGCTATTTCTGCATCAAGCGTAACGCCTCGTATAAAATCTTCTGGATCATATCTATCATGTGAGGCACTCATCCTTTGCATTAATCCCATATGAAACGAGTACACTTCATCTGCTCCAAAATAGTATGCACTCTGTGGATATAGGTTCATCGGAACAGTATCGCCCTCTACAACCCACCAATCACCATCTGTATCTGTTTTGACATTCCAGACACAGACTTCCACTCCAAGGTCATTAAAATTGTGTTCTGGCTTGGCACTTAAGACTTTACATTTATCTTGACTTTGCCATTCAACATACTTTTTTACATCTTCAAATGTTCGCTCACTCATAGCACCCTCCTGCAGTGGCCTTTATTATAGAATAATTACTTGAAATATTTTAAATAGTGGCTACTGTATATTAGAGATAAATGATCTTAATGTTTCAGAAACATTGTTATAATACAGATTATCAATCACTGCATATTCTCCAATATGAATACCTAACCGCGAACCGTTACCTTTTGTAAAATACTTTTCATCTACAATACCATTTTTATGGACATGAAGATTTCTCCGTTGAACCATTTCCATAATTTCTTCAAAGCAATCTCTCTCATCAATAAGGAAAAAATTAAGTTGGTATCTGTGTAGTATCTCTAATATATCAGAAATGTATTTCCCAGAAATCATTGTATCAACTGTCTCGGAAGTAAAGTCATTAAAATTTTGATGTTTCGTTATATCACTTAAAGAAAACTTTTTATCATAATTCATGATACGAGCTATGTTAAAAAAATCCCGGTTGAAGATATCAGCAAACAAATCAAATACCGCTGCATCAAACGCTGTCATAAGCAAAATAAAGGCTTGTCTGTAAATATTTATTGGGTTTTTATCGTCGAAAATATTATAAAGTGTCTTGAGTTCACTATACTCCTCTAAATCTCTCTCTATCTCTTGGATAGCCTCATTATACAGTTTGGTTTTCACATAATGCAAAACGCTTATATAATCATCTTCTGAAAGCATATCATACTGTCTTTCTTCAGGTGGCTCATCAAACAAATCGATTTCTTTTTTAAACTTAGCAGGAACAATTTCATCTATCAGTTCAAAATAATCCTTCCCTTCAGGATTATCCATACAGTCGATGACCGTGGCCTCTGTATATTGAACTAAACTGTCCACCAAATTCTTTTCTATAATTTTTTCACTGACTACCGGAAGTTCAATTGGGTTCATCTGAGATAGTTTAGCCTGTAATGCTTCTATTTTATCATCTACAATCACCTTTAGCTGCTCGATGATTTCTTTGTTTTTTTCCTTTTCATCTTGGGTATCAGAAAAAAATACATATTCTCGTAATACATTTAAATTTTCATATCCCTGAGTTCGAACAACACTACACGAGCGTTGATAAAAGTTATTTTCGATATATGAAACATAATTATCTATGGTTTCAGATTCATCACTAAATCTTTTATTTGCTGATTTTTCCATATATACACCTCCAACGTACTTATTTATGATTATACCATCCCTCCCGACAAATTTCACAACAAATATGTAAAACAGCCCCTGCATTCACAGAGGCCGTCCACACCTATATTCCTTTACAGCACACCTAACTTTTTGAGTAACTCCACGCAGTCCTTTGCACCCTGCACATAAAGGTGCAGGCATTCATGGTCGGCAATCAGATTGGTTTTCACAAAGTAATCAGAAAGGATTTTCTGCTGTTCCTCCGGCAGCGTTTTGACAATATCACGAGCCTGAGTGCTGAGAGTCATCACATCAGCATGGAGCTGGTGCTCGCTGTCATCCAGCATTTCCTTGCGTTTGTTAATCGCATTTTCCGTCAGTTCACGGATCGCCGTTTCAAGGATTTCACTTTTCTCCATCACATTTCATCTCCTTTCGCAACACACCATAAACAATTTTATCTTCATAGTCCATACCCAAAAGCAACAAATCAGACCTGCCGCTTTTGATAGCGATAAGCATCCTCAAAATCAACCGCACCATTGATCCGCTTGACTTCCTCCACACATTTCAAGTGTAGACTTTCCATTGCCTGCTCGTCAACTGTATGGGTGTGCGCCACCACATGAGAAAGTTTGGACAGCTCTGTGGCAATTTTGAAATCCATTCTGGCCAGACGGTTTTCAGTATCTCGGATGGTGCTGATGAGGACGGAGTATAAACTCTGGAGTAAATAATTCTCAATCTTTTGTGAGGTGAGGTATCCGCAGTAAAACTTGAGCGCTTCGGTGACAAACTCATTTCTGGATTTTACATTGGCCTGCGGGAGCAGCTCATCGCACCGATCCAGCACTTCCTTTTCGATATAAAAGCCGGTGCGGACTTTTTCCGGTTCCTTCGCCATGCAAGACCTCCTTTTTCTCTGTAATTTCGCTCCTGTATGCATAATAAACCCCGCAACTACCCGATTTTCCTCGCTCTTTTCAGAAACCAGCATAACAAATGATGGCTTTGGTCAGAAAGTTATGTCACTTCGTAATCTCCGAACGGCTTTGCCGGTCGGTGTTCAGGGGGTATATGCTGCCAAAGCAGCATAAACCCTTTGACCTGCACCACTTTCGACCCAACCGGAACGCCACTGCTTTGAGTGTTCCATCACCGTATTCAGTGCTTTTTCAGATGCTCTGCACACGGGGGCAACAGGGCGCTTTCACCGGGGCGGGGGTAAGGATGCCACCCGACCTGCCAAAAGGCCACACAGGGCGACACAGCCGCCCACACGCCGGGACAGCATCGTCTGCCTATCCTATGCTGTTTTCAGAACTGCCTGCAGCGGCAGGGCGCACCGGTCTTTTGGGCTTGGATTTGGCGGCAGCTTCACGAGACAGCTTGTCATCAATGTATTCACGGGTGGTCTGCGGAACGTGCTTTTCATAGAGTTTCTGGACGGTATCCTCCAGCTCTGTCTGCAAATCCGCATCCTTTTTGCCCATGTGAAAAGTCAGGGCATCCAGCTTTTCACAGTCAAAACTGACGGTCAGTGTTGCTTTTTTCATCGTACTTTCCTCCGTTTCACAGTTTCATTTCAGGTGATTGGGTAGGCGATTCGGCTTCTTCTGCTACCCACTTTTCATAATCCGATACCGGACAATACCCGGCGAGCATGGCTGAGAATTCCTCTAAACGAGAGGGTTTTACCTTGTCCAGCTCAATCTGCAAGCCGTAGTATCCGGTATATACTTTAACCACCTCGGCGTTCAGCACATCCTGCCATGCCTCCTGACCGGCATCGGTTAAGGTATGCTCATCCAACTCCACGATGGTGTGCGGCACCTCCAGCTCCACCTCTTTGTGCATGAGGTGGATGTCCTCCCAGCGAGTGCGAAGCAAATCCCGCAGGAGGGTGACCGGCGCTGACGGTACAGGCTCCGACTCCGGCACAGCTTCCTCCGGGTGTGGTTCATAGTTCGGGCAGAAGTCGAGATAGTAGCACACATCAATACCGCTGTCTGTCAGTTCCACATCCGCTACCGACTCTCGCTCATGGAGCACATCAGCAAGAACACTGCAAATACCATCGTTAAATTCCGGATTGATCCCGGTTTGTTTTTCAAGCTCATCAAAGCTGATAATCCAGTTGCCCTCGGTAGTATTCTGCGTTCCGGTTTCTACGATATAGTTCACCACCTCCGTCAGCTTTTGATCGAACTGCTGCAGTGCTGGGGAAGTCAGTGCCGAAGCA
>DAMAEI010000061.1:14136-16510 GCA_031997345.1 Sedimentibacter sp.
GGAACATAAGAGGCGTACCGACAGTAGCCGAATCCCTCCGATTCCACCAGCAGTCCGTCATTTCTGCCCTCGCCGGTGAGCAGCAGACAGTGATATACGCCGTTGCTATCACTGCGCATGAGGTCTATATTTTCCAAAATAAAATTGTAATCCCGAATGGGATTTTTCAGCACATCTTCAAAGACTTCAGCGGGAAGCCGAATGGTCTTTGATACCTCAAAACTCTGTAAACAGAAGTCTAAGGGTTTTCGTTCAAAGATTGCTTGTAATGCCATTGTTCATCATCTCCTTGAGCCTATTATCAGTCACTCATTTCAGCCTGCCATAGGCGTAAAAGTGGCTACGCCAATAACGTGTATTTAAATCCGCATACCCGATTGGACTTCCGCAGTGCAGCATCTGACCGTTCCCAACATAGATTCCGACATGACTTATAGCACCGGCTGAAGCATAGGTTCCGGAGAAAAACACCAAATCTCCGGGTTGGGCTTCCTCACGAGAAATCACCGCACATTGATTGAAAATACCTGTTGCTGTGGTACGGGGCAGATAATATACACCCGATTGGGAATATACCCAGCATACATATCCGGAGCAGTCGAAGGAAGTCTTTGGAGAAGAGCCTCCCCAAACATAAGGGAAGCCGATATATTTTGTGGCTTCCTCCATCAATGCTTGAAAGGTACCATCGCCCATTTCACCGGGATATTCTCCGGCATCTGCACCGGGTATTGCCTTTCCGTACTTGGCATAGGAGTAAATCCTCTGTGCATTTACCCGGTTTTCCTCTGTAATGGTTCTGCCAAGGGTGCTTTCAAGATTTCCATAAATCTCATTGAGATCGGAAAGGGGGATTGCTACCGTGTAGGTTTCTTCCGTTTCGTTGCCGTCCCCATCGGTGACGGTACGGGTGCGTTCCTCGTAACGGACAAAGGCATCTGCAAATTCCCGGTAGTCATTTTGGTTCATCCGAAGATTTTCAGCGCCGAAAAACAGAGAGTAAAAAATAGCTTTCATGCGAGTGCTGTCGATGCTGCCGCTTTCTATCATCGGCGTAATCTCCGACACAGCACTGTCCAAATCGGAGAAACTGATCCGCATATCCTCAATGTAATTTCTGTAGTCAGCTGGCATCTGCGAGCTGATAGTTCCTCCATAAAAGGTCAAATCCACAGCGGAATTGTTGTGGTCAGCTGTGCCGTACAGGAGGGAACAGACCAGTACAACAATTAAAATGACCGGGGACAGGATGGCGGCAATCACCCAGCCCACGGCCTTGCGTGTTTTCTCGTTAGACAATAACGCAGCCGCAGCTTTTGCGATTGCAGCTATAGGCACAGCCATAACCTCACCACCATTTCTGCTCCCAGAGGTTGAACTGCGCATCCTCCGCAGCCTGCTGCTCCTGCGCCAGCCGAATGGACTTCTCCACTGCCTGATCCAGAAAATCCGTATCAAAGCCTGCGGTTTCATAACCCTCGGCAATGGTGTGAAGATAAAAATCCGAAGGTGCGCCGAACTCGCTGCCGTCATTCATGATATAGACCATTGCGCCCACCGGCTTGCCGTTCACCTCCACCTCCATCATTTCCTTGCGGTAAAAATTGGGGTATCCCTCATAGCGGTCGAGAGCAAGCTCGTCCTGCGACCTAATCTTCCATAGCAGCACAGGCACAGAACTGCCCTCCAGCGGTTCGATGGTGGCCACCGCACCCCGGCGGCCACCCCGGAACAGCATCTCATATCCCTTAACTTCACCGGCTCCCACCACCTCGGCGGTGGGACAGCGGAACGCCATCTGCGGCAGATTGAGATTGCTGCCATAGGCGATATATAGACGGGTTTTACTCATGTTCATCCTCCTGACATTCACATTCGCATAGTAAAAGCCGGGGCATCTTCAGCCTCGGCTTCGCTTGGTTCGGGAACAGTCGGACCGGCTTCTCCAGCAGCCTGCCGTGCCTGCTCCAGCTCTTTTTCTTTTTTCTGCCGCATCCGTTCCTTTTGCTGCTCGGCTTGCGCCGGGTCACGCCAAGCGATACAACCGGGCAGCGCCTTAAGCAGATGTTCACGGGCGGTTTTGAATTCATCACCGATCAACCCCAAACGCAGCAGCCATGTGCGAAAGGTGTATTTCTCATTGGTGGTCTGTGTCTTGGTACGGCTGGCGCAGCGCTGATTGAGCGCCTGTGCGGAAATGGCCATGCAGAGCTGAATATATGCCTTGATTTTCCCGGCATGGGTGGTGCCGTTGAACAGGCGAAACTCCACCGTACCTTTCTGGAACACCGAGTGGAGGTTGAGGCAGTGGTACCGGCTGTCATCATAGTGAGAATGGCTTCGGCTCTCGCCGTTGTACCAAATACGGCTGACC
>DAMAEI010000061.1:16520-18352 GCA_031997345.1 Sedimentibacter sp.
ACCTGATCCAGAGTTCGGGGCTTTCTGCTGTTGAGTTCCTCTAAGAACCGGTTCTCCACCGGGCGGCACCAGCGGTGCTGCCTTGCCACCGACACCTCCAAAGCCTTGTAAATCAAGTCCTCCTTTGCCGCCATGATGTTGGTAATGTTGCGCAGGGTATTGGCATCAAAGGGCGAAGCATCTACATGAACATGGATGCCGCAGGAGCTGTTGGCGATGGCACCGGCCTCCCGCAGCTTGCGCACCAATTCCTGCACTTTTTCAATATCATCCCAATAACAGATGGGGCTGACCATCTCGGTTTTGTATTCATCCGAAGCGGATATGGTCTGCCTGCCGTTTTTTCTCTGTGGTGTAATGCTGGCATCGCTCATGAATTTCCACTGCCTGCCCTGACTATCCAGCGCTGCATAAGTGTCGTACCCCGCACCCAGATAGCGGCTGCTGGTACCGAAATAGGCAGCGGCAACCTTGGCGGCCTGCTCACGGGTGATGCCGGTCAGCTCCACTTCAATGCCGAATCGCTGGGCTTTCATGTCCATAGCATTTCTCACCTCCTATTAACGCCCGCCTGCCTTTCCGAACAGCTTGGCCTTATGCTCCGGGGCATGAACCATCAGGTTGTATCGCTCATTGCCGCATTTGTAGAGACACACGCCACGCTGAGGATAACGGATGAGGTTGTACTCGCTCTGCTCCAGCTGGAGCGTGTCAATGTAGAACTTAGCATCAATGTTTCCGGCGTTGAACAGGAATTGATGGGTGGGGATGCTGAACAGAGGCTTGGTGTATTCCCTGATACCCTCGATGTTGAAGTCCTCTAAATTTTGACTGGCCAGAATCACCAGAGAGTCTTTCTTACGCACACGCTTGGAGAAATTACGAATATATTCGATGGCTACCATATTGGTCAAGAACAGATACAGCTCATCAATGCTGGCGGCGGTATTGCCATTTGTCAGAAGTTCATTGCTCATGTAGGATAGGAGATTAAACAGCAGAGCGTTCTTCAGGCTTTTACTGGCTTGCATCATCCCTTTCAGTCCAAAGGTGACAAAGCTGGAATCGGTGATGTTGGTGTGTCCGTCAAAGAATTTTGCCTCGGCACCTTTGCATATAGAATGCAGCCCCAGCAGGATATTCTGGAGCAGCTCGGCGGTATAAAGCTGACGGCTGCTCTCATCATAGTCCTTGTATTCTTCTTCGATGAGGGCATACAAATCGGACAGGATGGGATAATCAGTGGCGGTCAGCCGGTCAAAATCAGACCCATCGCTGATGCCGAACTTGGTATACAGCTTCTGCAGCATGATTTCGATGGTGTCGATCTCCCGGTCGGTGAAGTCCTTGTAGGTACGAAAAAAATCCTTGAGGAAGGAGATGTGCTGACTGAGTCTGCTGCTGATCCGGAAGGTCTGCGGTGCATCCTTATCCTCCGGGCTGCCGTTTTCATCCCATGTTTTCGGCTCCAGCACATTGATGATAAACTTACCGGACATGAGGTCAATGAAGCAGCCGCCGAGATTGTTGGTCAGATCTTCGTACTCCATTTCAAAATCCAGAGCGCACACATTCATGCCGGATTCCCGGAGGTTGGTGAGGATGAGCTTGAGCAGATAAGATTTACCCTGTCCGCTGTTGCCGAGGATTAAAATATTGGCATTGGTTTTATCATCGGCTCGCTTATTAAAATCAGCCAGCACATTGTTGCCGAACTTATCTCTGCCAATATAAAAACCATTGGCATCCGTCTTGCCGGAATAATTAAAGGGATAGAGATTGGCCACACTGGAGGCAGGCAGCACCCGTTCAAATTGGTCACGAAACACATT
>DAMAEI010000062.1:0-14991 GCA_031997345.1 Sedimentibacter sp.
GAACAACGGTCAGGGCAGCGAAAATCCCGGGGGTGAGGATGGGGGCGTGATAGAAGAGCCTATGCCTGAGGAACCAATTCCGGAACCGGAGGTGCCGGGAAAGGAAAATGTGTTTGAAAAAGGCGAAGAGCCTCTTACAATCACGAGCTTGAACAATCTTGTCAAAGAAGCGGACCAAGCGAACAGAATAATGACAGTTCTTTTGGGAGGTATAGCGGCAGTGTCTCTGCTTGTAGGCGGTATAGGAATTATGAACATAATGCTTGTTGCCGTAACTGAAAGAACGAGTGAAATAGGTGTAAGAAGAGCTCTTGGCGCTAAACAGGAGGACCTGCTCATACAATTTTTGCTCGAGGCGGTATACGTAAGTATAATAGGATGTGTTGTTGGCATAATCCTGGGCGCATGGGCAGTAACGATTGTATCCAAATATGGACTTTCTGCTGTGGTAAGCCTTGATTCAATAAGGATATCAGTATTTGTTGCCGTAACATCCGGACTGTTGTTCGGCGTGTATCCTGCAATAAACGCATCAAATCTGCCTCCGGTAGAAGCTTTAAAGAGACAGTAATTATAAGAGTAACCACAGAGGAGATTTTGAAATTTCAAAATCTCTTTTAATTTTCTGCGAAATGCTATATAATAGACTAAACCAATTAACGCGTGATAAGGAAGGATAGGATGATTTTCAGCAGAAATATAGAAGCCTCGGATGCAATAAGGATATTTTTTATAGTTGTTGCAATAATTATGTTCAGAAAAGTTGCGGCAAGCGTAATTATAAAAATAATAAAAAAGTTTACGGGAAAAAGTAAGATAAGAAATATTGACCTTGCAATTGATTCTTTGGAAAAGCCGCTTTTGAACCTGATTACATATACAGCTGTTTATTTAGGTATAATAGATTTGCCATTCACAGCGGAAGCATATTTATTTATAAACAAGCTTTACAGAACATGCATAATAATAATTGCAGCACAGTTCATGCTTAGATTTGTTACTGCATATACCGACTGGTTAAGCGGGAATTTTGAAGGTGGAAACCAAGGAAGCAGGATACAGGTTACACGAACTATGTTTCCAATATTGTCAAAATTGATAAAAATAGTTATAGTAATAGTTACTGTTGTTGCAGTAGCAGTGGAATTTGACTTCAGGCAGCTCAGCAGCATTCTTGCGGGACTTGGAATAGGAGGTGCAGCCCTAGCGCTGGCCTCTCAGGATCTTATGAAGAATTTTTTCGGGGGATTTGTTATTCTTACGGAAAAGACATTCAGCATAGGAGATTGGATAAAAATTGATTCCTTCGAAGGCACGGTGGAGGAGCTGGGGCTCAGAAGCACTAAGATCAGAACATTTAATAAAGAGCTGGTTGTTGTGCCCAACGCAAGGTTTGCTGACAGGGAGATAATGAATTCAAGCCTACGGGAAAATAGGCGTGTCAGCTTCATCTTAGGCGTATCCTACGGAACAGCCATGGATAAAATGGAGATATTGATTGACAGGATTAAGTATATGTTAAATTCACATGTCATGGTAAAGGAAGAGTCAGCAATTGTGGTTTTTTCAAATTTCGGACCGGATTCACTTGAGATATCTGTTCATTATTATACAAATACATCAGTATATGCGGAATACATGAGCATTATGAACGATGTGAATTTTAAAATAATGGAAATACTCAGCAGCGAGGGAATTGATTTTGCTCTCCCGAGGATGAATATTTATATAAATGAGGGCAATTAAGTATATTTGAAAGAAAGTATTGGTAAAATAAGAGAGGATGGAGATAATTATGGAAATAGCATTAAATATCGGATTGAAATATAAAGAGGAAAAAACAGTGACAATGAAGGACACTGCAAAGGTTTTTGGAAGCGGTGCAGCCGAGGTATTTGCAACCCCAATGATGATTGGGCTTATGGAGGCTGCCGCCATGAATGCGGTTAAGAGCTATTTACCGGAGGGATATTCTACAGTGGGCATAAGTGTAAATATCAGTCATATCAGTGCTACGGCAGTGGGTAAAAAGGTATGGGCGGTAGCGGAACTGGTTGAAACAGACAGGAAAAGACTAGTTTTCAAGGTTGAAGCTTTTGATGAGGATAAAAAAATAGGAGAAGGAACACATGAAAGATTTATAATAGATGAGCAGAAATTTATGAGCAGTTTAAAATAATTTTATAAATTTGTTTACTTTACCTTATTTTTTTAGTAAAATCAGAAAAAGGAGATGTGCGATGAAGTGCCCGAAATGCAATTACACAGATAGCAAGGTTGTTGACACAAGACCCACCGATGACGGTTTTAAAATTAGAAGGCGAAGAGAATGTACAGAGTGTGGTTACAGATTTACGACCTATGAAAAAATAGAAGAAACACAGATAGTGGTTGTCAAGAGAGACGGAACGAGACAGGGCTACAATAGAGACAAAATCATCAACGGCCTCATACGTGCCTGTGATAAGCGTTCAGTCAGCCTCAAGCAAATTGAGGGAATAGCTGATAAAATTGAAAAGCAGCTTTTAAACACATTTCAAAACGAGGTATCCACGGAGGTTATAGGGGAGCTTGTAATGAATGAACTTCAGACTGTGGATGACGTTGCATATGTCAGATTTGCTTCTGTTTACAGGAAGTTTAAGGATATAAACACCTTCATGGATGAACTGAAGAAAATACTTGATGAAAGAAAAAAATAAGAAATAAGAAATAAAGGAGCATAATATGTATATAAATTATGATGTGCTTAACATAACAAACGGAAATACTAAAATGATAGATACAGAATTCGGGAGGATGCAGATTGACAAAATCACTGCAGGAAAGCTGAAGCTTTTCACCGGCAGAATAATAGCAACGGATCCTATTTTAATGTATGATGACGAATGCTATTCTCAACATGTTAAACCAGGCACATATGATGTATACATTTATGTGGGCAGGACCGAGGGCAGGAAAAAGCAAACCGTGGCGGCGGAGCTGAGGTTAAGTGATAGCCAGCCAGTAAAATGGGAAATGGCATTGCTTAAGGGAGAATCCTCCAAGGGCTTTGGACATGATGAATTTATGGGCTATGAGGTTGAAAACGGTCTGGGATGCTTCATGGATGAATTGGTTATGGCAAAGCTTGACGTAATGAGCGAGGAAGAGCTTAGCAAATACGAGAAAAATGTAAGAGATACTGTCAAGAGCAATGAATGCTCCTGCGGAGATATCCTTGCAGACAAGAAAACCGGCTGCAACATAATAGTTTTTGCAAGCGGCTGGAATGAAGGAACATTCCCTACATACTATGGCTTTGATAAAAATAACAAGCTCTCACGACTTGTGACTGATTTTATGGTTATTGAAAAGTAGTATGACCTAACTCCGTTTTTCAGAGTGGTTTTCTCTGAAAAATGGGGTTAAGTCAACAGCAACGATTATGATTCGACCTAATTTGTACACCAGAAGTCTTTAACGAAGATATATAAAATATTGAGATTATAAACCATTGCAATATGCTACCAGAGCTTCTTTTTCTTAAAAAGCCAAAGGCATACTAATAAAACCGAGAGGCTGAGTAAAATTACATACGCGTAGCCATATTCCCATCTCAACTCCGGCATGGTTGAAAAATTCATGCCATACCATCCTACAATCAGTGTAAGTGGCGAAAAGATAGCTGTCAGTACAGTGAAAAGTTTCATGATTTTGTTCTGAGATATGTCCAGCTGAGCCTGATATGATTCTCTTGTCTGGGTCACATAGTCACGGAGGTTTCCTACCTTTCTGTTTAAGCGCTCAATTCTGTTAAATAAAATCACAAAATACGCTTCCGACTTTTCATTTATTATCCCGTTTTCATTTTCCGTTAGATCTTCTACAATATCCAGAAGAGGCTCGTATTGCTTTTTTAAAAACAACAGTTTATTTTTTAACAAAACTATATCCTTTATGTAATCCTTTGTTTTACCCTCTAAAACATCCTCCTCCACATCTGAAATTTCAGATTCTAAATTTGTAAGCATTGTATAGTCCTTGGATGTCATTTTGTCAATTAGATTATATAGTATTCTGTCAGTGCTTATACCCATGGAGCCTCTACATACCATGTCATCCAAAATTTCATCAAATATATCCTGATAATTTTTTGAGACAAATATCAATGAGTTTTTTGTCAGGTAAAAATTTAACTCGGATGTGGAGAATTTATTTTCATGAGATTTTATTATGTTAAGTATTCCGAAGCTGTAGCTATCATAAACATCGAGCTTTGGCGCGTCCTCGTTATGGAGGCAGTCATAAATTGTCTGATAGTTGAAATGAAATATTTCGTTTTTTTCTTTTATTTCTTCAGGCGTCATTATAACCCAGTAACTTGCGGAGCTGTCTGAAACAAATTCTTCAAATTCAGATTCCAGCAGACAGTCATTTAAAATTTTATATACCTGCAATAGATTCACCTCAAATTAATCATAATACTATTATTTTAACAGCTTTACTGCAAATATCAAGGTGGCACTTGAAAAAATGTTAATTAGGTGATAAAATAAATAATCTAATATAATATAAAAGGACAATCATGAGAAATAAAATTAACAAATATGATATTGCTTTAATCGTAGCTATAGTTTTGATAAATGTAGGCGTTTTGATTTATGGAGGCGTAAATGCCACGGAAAAGGGTAAGAAAACGGTGTATGTATATTCGGACAACAAGCTTGCGGGAGAATATACATTGACGGATGACTATAAAAATGAGTTTAAAATTAACGGAGATACAGGCTATAATGCTATAAGGATAGAAGACGGAAAGGTGTGGATTTCAGATGCCACATGCCCGGATAAAATATGCCTGCATCAGGGAAAAATCGGAAGCGATGGAGAGCTGATAGTGTGCCTTCCCAACAGGCTGATGGTGCAGATAAAAGGCAGTACCGACAAAGACGATTTGGACATCATAGTAAAATAGCATATAACGAAAGAGAGTATTATGAATAAATTACAAAGATATATTTTTTTGTCACTTATGACGGCAGGGGCACTCATAGTCAGCATATTAGAAAAAATGATTCCTATGCCCTACATCGCTCCGGGAGCAAATCTCGGATTATCAAACATTGTTACATTATCCGTTATAGTTGTATTTGGATTTAAGGATGCATTGTTGGTTGTGGTGATCAGATGCATTTTATTAATGCTTGTGGCTACCAATCCGATTACTTTCATATACAGCATAGTAAGCGGTATAATGAGTACGATTGTGATGAGCATAGGCTGCAAATATTTCAAAAGACTGAGCTTAATAGGTGTAAGCGTGCTGGGTGCAATGACGCACAACGCTTCCCAGATATCTGTGGCTGCAGTGCTTTTCAGTTCCTTAAATCTATATTATTATCTTCCCATACTGTCATTTGTGAGCATATTTACAGGCTGCTTTGTGGGATACACATCGATCTTTGTAACAGAAAATTTAGACAAAACACTAATGAGGCTGAGAAGAGAGGGTTAGTTAGTATGAGAAAAGGCGGAAATTCTATATATTTAATTCTTTTGTTGCTTACATCCATAATAATAGGAACGATATTGGGCAAGGCGTTGTCCGGATATTTTCCATTGCTGAATTATGGCGAGTCCATTGGATTCGGGCCGGCCACGCTGGATTTGAGCATATTCACGCTGACATTCGGATTCGGCGCTAATCTGACAGTTGCAGGAATAATAGGAATATTAATTGCAATAATAGCTTATAAGAAACTGTAAGGAAGTATTATGAAAGAAATAATATTGGCATCAAAATCTCCAAGACGAATTGAAATGCTTGGAAGGTATATAAGTGATATAACAGTATTTTCTTCCGACGTGGATGAAATAGTACATGAGGGAGATTCACCACAAACATCGGTTATGAAAATTTCTCTGAAAAAGGCATTGGCCGTATCAGACCAATGCAGTCAAAAGGGCATAATAATTGCTGCCGACACAGTGGTATATCTAAACAGGATAATGGGTAAACCAAAAGATTACAGAGAGGGCTTTGAAATGCTGAAATCACTTTCAGGAAAAACTCATGAGGTTTACACCGGGATATCCATAATTGACTCCGAAACTGGGAAAAAAATAATTGACTATGAAAAAACATTGGTTGAATTCAATTGTCTGACAGATGAATTTATCATGAAATATCTGGATTTGGGAGAATACAGAGATAAGGCGGGAGCCTACGGCATACAAGGATGCGGAGAGCTTCTTATTAAAGGAATACATGGATGCTACAACAATGTAAAGGGCCTTCCCCTTACAAAGCTTAATTATTTGCTGACAAAACATTTTTCTCATAATTTGCTTTAGAGAGATACTTAATCATTGCATATTGGAGGTTAAAATGGACAATAATAATTACACCATAAAATCAATACCTGCAGATGACAGACCTCAGGAGAAGCTGCTTAAATATGGAGCTAATAATTTGTCTAATTCGGAACTTATTGCAGTAATATTAAGGACAGGAAGCAAAGATGAAAATGTAGTGATGCTCGCCCAACGCATTTTGAATGAAGACGGAAGAGGGTTGAGGAATATAGCAGAGGGGACAGCGGAAAAATTCAGATCATTTAAGGGCATAAGCGATGTTAAGGCATCTCAGCTCATGGCTTTGTCGGAGTTGAGCAAAAGAATAAGCACACTGAAGCTTGAGAAAATAAAAATCTCATCTCCCGGTGATGCAGCTATGTTCTTAATGGAGGAAATGCGCTATTACAAGAAAGAATATTTTAAAATAATCTTGCTTGATACTAAAAATAATATTAAGAAAATTTCTGAGATTTCTGTTGGGAGCCTCAATTCATCAATTGTTCATCCAAGAGAGGTGTTTTCCGAAGCTGTTGCAAATTCGGCATCCTCTGTAATACTGGTGCACAATCATCCTAGCGGAGAATCTGAGCCTAGCCGTGAGGACATTTCATTGACAAACAGGCTTGACGAATGCGGTAAAATTTTAGGAATAAAAATACTTGATCACATAATAATCGGTGATGGAGTATTTTACAGCTTTAAAGAAGAAGGATTACTTTAACGAATTATGAAAGGAAAAAAATATGGGATTCTTTAATATATTTACACAAAAAATTGGTATTGACCTTGGCACATCAAATACATTAATATATGTTGGAAACAAAGGGATAATAGTAAATGAGCCGTCTGTTGTGGCTCTGAACGTAAATTCAAAAGAGGTGTGCGCTGTGGGAGAATCTGCAAAAGCAATGCTTGACAGGACTCCGAAAAGCATAAGAGCAATAAGACCTCTTCAGAACGGTGTTATTGCCGACTTTGAAATTACTCGTGCAATGGTTAAATATTTCATTGAGAAAGCTCTGAACCACAAGAGATTTATAAAGTCAAACATTGTGATTTGTGTACCCGTGGGTGTTACTTCAATAGAAAGAAGGGCCGTTGAAGAAGTTGCCTATGACGCCGGAGCAAAAAAAGTGAGACTCATAGAGGAGCCAATGGCTGCTGCCATTGGTGCAGGACTCAATGTTGATGAGCCTGTGGGAAATATGATAGTTGATATCGGAGGAGGAACTACGGAAATAGCTGTTATATCATTAGGAGGAATAGTTGCCTCTGACTCTTTGAGAATTGCGGGAGATGATCTGGATATAAATATCAGAGATTACATCAAGCTTAAATATAAAATGGAAATAGGAGTTGTCAGCGCTGAAAAAATTAAAATGACAATAGGAAATGCCAGCAAGAAATTTTATTCATCGTCTTCTTCCGAGGGCGAAAGCCATCCGCAGGAAATGCAGATAAGAGGAAGAGATATCGTTTCGGGACTTCCGTTGAATATGACGATAACCAGCGACGAAATAAGAGAGGCCATTATTGAAACGGTCAACAACATTGTGAATGCCATTAAAAGGGTTTTGGAAAAAACACCTCCGGAGCTTTCATCGGACATTTATGCCAATGGAATTTATTTATCCGGCGGAGGTGCTTTGCTTAAAGGACTTGATATATTCATTGAAAAAGAAACAGGATTGAAGGTATATATTGCAGATAATCCCCTGAACGGTGTTGTTATGGGCGCAGGTAAAATATGTGAATCTCTGTAGGTGAATATATGGAATTTATTAAGACATACTTTAAAAGGATATTGTTTTATCTTACAATTTTTATACTTATAGTCTTAATTGGGCTATCCTCTATCGGAAGAGTGGGGGGGGCTGATTTAGGGTTTTTTGGAGGCATGATTGCGGGGCTGCAGAAGGTAGTATTCAATACGGGACAGACTGTGACAAATTCCTTTTACTCAATTCAGGATATAGTGAGAATGAGGGAAGAGAACAACATGCTTACGGATACGGTCCACGAACTAAAGGAGCAGGTCAGGATATTGGAAAATATCGTAAACAAATCTCAGGCGTTGGAAACAGAATATGAAATGAAAAAAAACCTTGACTTTAATCATGTGGTCGGACAAGTAATTGCACTTGACGATTCAAATTGGTTCAGCAGATTTACAATAGACAAGGGTGAAAAGGACGGAGTAAAGAAAAACGATATAGTTATAAGTGCTGTTGAAACAAGCAAGGGAGTTGTACAGATCGGTCTTGTGGGAGTTATCACGGAAGCGTCCTCTACTTGGGCTAAAGCGGTCACTATATTGGATGAAAACTGCAAAATAAGCTTCAGAGATATAAATAATGATGAAAGCGGAATAATGCAGGGTAGCATCGACGGTACGGTAACTGGATATTTTTTTAACAGCAAGGCGGAAGCGGCTGCCGGTGATTCTTTGGTGACATCAGGTATAGGAGAAATTTATATTCCCGATTTATACATAGGGGATGTAAAGGAAGTGGTGGCTACAACAGATGCATCTACACGGAGGGTTGTGATAGAACCATCTGTTGATTTCACAAAGCTAAATAGAGTGTATGTGCTGAAGGTAGACAGGGAGTAACAGGATAATCGAAAGGTAGCAAACATGAAAAGATTTGGATTAATGGCCTCTATGATTGTTGTAGGTTTTGTTATTCAGACATCATTGCTTGGTTTTTTTAATGTATTTGGAGCCATACCAAATATTCCTCTTATGCTGGTCGTCATATTCTCAATGATGAGTGACGGTGTAACCGGTGGAATATTAGGCATTATGACGGGAGTTTTGTATGATACCATGATTTATGATGTGTTTGGTATCCATACGGTTATTTTTTTTATAATTGGTGCACTGATAGGAAACTACAGCGAGTACATGCTGAGAGAAAATGGTGCTTCTTATGCTGTTGTTACAGCCATATCAACGGCTGTAATGCATTTTCTCACGTATTTGATTTTGTTTTTTCTCAGATACAAAGTTGGAAATGCAGTAGGTATTCTTTATGGTATTGTTATTGAAATACTATTGAATACGGTTTTGGTTGTTTTTTTACTGAAAGTCGTAACAAGAGTATTTAATAAGCTTAATGTTAAATAGAGAGGTGTAAAATGAGCCTGCCAAAATTTTTAAAAAACAGATACAATATTTTATACATTGTTATAGTCTTCATGCTGTGTGTGCTTGGATTCAGGATGGCGGTCCTGACAATAGTGGAAGGCGAAGAATACAGAGCCGCTGCGGATATTAAGAAAATCAAGGATATCCCCGTAAAGGCGCCAAGAGGTAAGATATTAGACAGAAATGGCGTGCTTCTTGCGGACAATGTATCGAGCTTTACAGTACAGATGTTTAAAGATGAAATAAATCCGAAAAAATTTAACGACATCTCATATGTTCTGTCCAAGATACTTGATGATAACGGGGAGAGACCAATAGATGAATTTCCCATAGAGCTGGATACCTTTGATTATACAGATGAGAGCATAGAAAAGGCATATAGAATAAATGAGAGTCCTGAGAGCCAGGTTTCAACCGATGTGGCTGAGGCTGTTTCCTACGTTACGGCAGAGGAAAAGGTAATTCAGTCAGTTAAGAACAACATGGACGAATGGCTCAATTTTGCTACGGAAATATACGGGGAAGAATTCAGTGTGAAAAAAAGGGCCTTGGACATTCTTAAGAGAGATATTGAGTTGCCCGTTAGACTTGAGAACAACCAGTTTGTTTTTGACATTTCCGAAATAGAGAACAAGGATGAAGTCATAAACAGCTCCTCTGGAAACGGTGCAGCTCAGCCGTCAGACATACAGACTGTTACAGATGGCGGTGAGATTGTTGAATCGAAAGAGGATCCCATAGAAAAATGGCTTTCAGAAAATGGACTCAATGAAAAATTAAGTCCTGAGCAAGTTGTTGCAAAGCAGCTTGTTAAAAATAACAAGTATCTTTCCGGATTGTTTTCAAATTCTAAGGTAAGGAAACTATCTTACGATTTCATAATGTCTAGGGGACTTGAATCAAATGTAAAACTGGTAGGATATTCATTTGCTAAGGATGAATATTTTAAAAATATAAAAAGAAGCCTTAACGCAAGTCATGAGGAAATAACAATGTCATCATCGGCGAAGGATGATTTTGTACTGCTTACAATGAAATATTCTCTTGACAGCCTGTTGCAAAAGGTATACGGGTCTGAAACAAAAATTATGCCCGGAGCAATGCTTATTGAAAGACTTAAGGATGTATATCCGGATCTGCCCGTGCAATTTGTTGAGGACAACGGATCTGGAAGTTTTGAATTTACAGATGCAGACTTAAAGGAAAAGTATTTAAGCCGTAACAATATGGAACAGGAAACGGAGCCTTACAGCTTTATAAAGCAGCTTTCATTTAAAAACTATGAGCTGCTTAAAAATCTGATAACTGACGATGCGGTGAAATATTATGCTCAGGTTGAGCTGTTGAAGTACGAAAATCCTTCTATCTCAATTTCAGAATGGGAATATGCCCCTGTGAGAGACAAAAAAAACTGGCTAGAAAAAAATCTGAAGCCTGAGTCTAAGGATAAGCATACGGATTACACAGCTGAAGAAGCCTTTGACATGCTGAGAAAAACGCTGGAAATAAGCGAAGAAATAAATGACTATGAAATGAGAAATATGATGGTTATCCGTGAGAGATACAGCAAAACAAGCTATCTCTCTTACCATCCTGTGGACATATGCTATAGCATATCTGAAAAGTCTGTTGCAATGATTTCGGAGCGTTCTCATGAGCTTACAGGCATAAGTGTGGAAATTGAGCCCTTGAGATATTATCCTCAGGACGATGTTGCGGCACATGCCATAGGATATCTGGGGAAAATTGCACAGGATTACGAAATTCAGGATTATATTGTGGAAAAGGGATATAGTCCAGATGATATAATAGGAAAAACCGGACTTGAGGAAAAGTTTGAGGATTATTTAAGAGGGAAAAAGGGGAAGAAGACGGTTGAGGTAAATAATGTCGGCAGGACCATACGCTCTGTTTCAAGCCAGGCGCCTGTTCCAGGTGACTATTTGTATCTGACCATTGACTCAAGGCTTCAGAAGGCGGCACAGGATGCATTGAAGAAGGGGCTGGAGCAGATACAAATCGGAGGAACCTTTGAGAGCAAGTGGGGCAATTTTGTGTTCAAAGATAAATATGAGAATGCGAAATCCGGAGCGCTGGTTGTACTTGATGTTAAAACCGGAGAAGTTCTTGCCATGGTAAATTATCCTTCATATGATTTAAACATGTTTGCTACAGGAATATCGCAGGAGGACTGGAACAGTCTTCTGAGCGACTCAAAAAATCCTCTTGCGCCGAGACCGCTTTATAACATAGCTATGCTTTCGGCAATTCAGCCAGGATCCACCTTCAAGATGATTCCATCTTTGGCAGCACTGGAAAAGGGAGTAAATCCAAATACAACAGTTTATTGTTCTGGCACTATGAAGGTAGGAGACAGAAATTTCAGCTGCTGGATTTACAATATGTTCGGCGGCTCTCACGGAAAGCAGACCATGTATGAAGCAATAATGAATTCATGCAACTTCTACTATTACACCACAGTGTTGGGTGAGAATCTGGCAACACACCAGCCTCACACTGTTAAGGTCAGCGCTGAAGAGATTATAGAAATGGCAAAAAAATTCGGACTTGATTCCAAAACTGGGATTGAAATAGATATTCCACAGGAGGCATCAGGCGGCGTTCCAAGCATAGACGGAAAGAAAATAAACATCAGGGTATATCTCAGGATGTTCCTTGAAGCAAATATCGAGAAATATTTAGAAGACGGTTTTAAGATTGATGCAGGCATGAAAAATGAAATTGTGGAAGAAATAGTAAGCTGGGTGGACAGAGAGGAGCCTCTTACGAGAGGAGAGGTTTACGAAGGCTTGAGAGCCCTCAGGCTTCTTCCGGACCGAACAAATGACTACAATGTTCCGCTGGTTGATATTATTAAATATTCATCCCTGAATCAGGCATTCTGGAATGTTGGAGATAATTTAAACATAAGCATTGGTCAGGGAAACAATGCCTATACTACAATGCAGATGGCCAATTACGTCGCTTCAATCGCCAACGGAGGATATAGAAGGAATGTGAGCATAGTCAAGGAAATAAAAACCTATGATGGAAAGCCCACTGACTATAAGCCATTAAGAAAATCCGAGGCAATTGAGCTGTCGAACTATGAATATTTAGATGTTGTTAAGAAAGGCATGAAGCTTGTTTCGTTGGATGATGCAGCAAAGCCGTATGCGAATTTTCCGGTTGAGGTAGGCAGCAAGACGGGAACAGCTCAGAATCAGGGAACAAATCCTGATACAGGCAAGCCATACGATGATTTTGCATGGTATGTGGCATTTGCTCCATACGATGACCCGCAGATTGCAGTAGCATGCGTACTTTTTGAAGGAGGATCGGGACGTTACCCCATTCCTATCGTAAGAGAAGTTATAGGAGAGTATTTAACATTGAGCGGTCAGCAGTAACGTACCGCTGTGGAGGTTTTATGGGGAAGATTGTATTGGTGGGATCACAGAAAAGAGATATAGGGAAGACTGTTGTTTGTATTAAAACGGGAGTAAGTTTGTCGGACGCAGGCAGCAAGGTGCTGCTTGTCGACCTGTCCGTCGGTAAGAAGAAAATCTCCGAATATCTTAATGTCAATGAAGATATTATTTATGACATTAAGGATGTTATGGACTCGATCTGTACCTTAGAACAGGCGGCAATTGAAATAAAAGAAAATTTATGCCTGCTTCCGTATCCAAGAATTGCTGATAAATTAAATGACATAAGTATGGAAGAATTCAAAAGACTGGTTGAAGCGGCTTCAGACGCATATGACGTTATTATTGTCGATATAGACAAAATTTCAATGAGCTTTGTTGATTTTAAAACAGTAGATACCATTGTAACGGTTAACAACAATGACTTTTCATGCATAAGGGAAATCAATGCGGATAAGCAGATTGCCTATAAGTTTGGTGTAAAGGATATCCATATTATATTGAATAAATTTAACAAGAAAAAGGCATCAAGAGGTACTATGCTTAATTTAAAGGATATTAAGAAAATGGCGGAAATGGATGTAAACTTCATTATTGAAGATGCTGCCTCATATGAAAATGTTGATTGCGAATTCATGCTGAGCAGCATGGAAAATTCCTTTAATAGCACAATAAAAAAAATCTCAAGTTTAATACAGCCGCTTTAAAGATATGGCCTGATCTATGTTAACTTTTAGAAAGGCATTCATATTTTTTATCATGAATGAAGAGGATAAATGTGATACTGAAAGAAATAAATTACGGACGAATACTAAATGAGATGTTTGATGATCTTGCCATAGTGGACAAGGATGGCAGGATGATATATGTTACTAATGGATTTGAGGAAAAATACAATATAAAGAAAAAATATGTAATAGGACGCAGCATCACAGAATTGGAAAAACAGAAAGTCCTGAATCCTTCGGTTGCCAAAAAAGTTTTTGAGACTGAAAAGAAAGTTATTATGTCTCATAAAAATAAAAAGGGCAACTATCTTATTATTAATGGTATCCCCATATATAATGACAATGGAAGTATTCAATATGTGGTAAGCTATTCTATTCCAAGTGATGAAATTAAAAGCTTGCAGACAGAAAGGGACAAACTCCTTGAAAAATTAGAAGAATATCAACAGGCATTGACTCATTTGCAGGATTATTTAAAACAAGGTATGACTCGTTTACTAGGAGCAAAAATTACATTTGAGATTATAAATAAGATAAAATCATATGATGTAAGTGTATTGTTTACAGGGGAATCGGGTGTGGGAAAAACCACATTTGCAAAATTTTTACACGAAAACAGTCCCAGGGCTGAAGGACCTTTTGTAGAAATAAGCTGCGGTGCGATACCTGAAAACTTGTTGGAAAGTGAGTTGTTTGGCTATAAAAAGGGAGCGTTCACCGGAGCAAGCCATGAAGGGAAAATGGGCCTTATTCAAACGGCTAATCAGGGCACATTATTCCTTGACGAGATCGGTGAGCTTCCATTGAAGCTTCAGGTAAAGCTTCTTAAGGCCCTGCAGAAGAAAACAATAATACCGTTGGGAGATACTAAAGAAATTGAAGTTGATTTCCGGCTGATTACAGCTACAAACAAGAATTTAAAAAAGATGGTTGAAGGAGGTACCTTCAGAGAAGATTTATTCTATAGAATTAACGTGGTAACAATTGATATTCCGCCTTTACGACAAAGAACAGAAGATTGTGTTGCTTTGATTAAATATTTTACGGATAAATTTAACTTGAAATATGATATGAAAAAAAGAATAGAGTGCAATGCTATAAAAAAGTTATGCAGTTATCCATGGCCCGGAAACATCAGAGAACTGGAAAATACAATTGAAAGGTTAATTCTTATGGGTGATGAAGATATTATTACAATAAATGATTTGCCGGATAGCATTAAGGATGAACAAAAGCATACATATTTAAGTTTTGACTGCGCAAAGAGAAGTCTTCCTGAAATGATGAAAGAATATGAGAAGTCTATTATAAAAAGGGCAGCCAAAGAACATAGAACGTCGGT
>DAMAEI010000062.1:15076-16414 GCA_031997345.1 Sedimentibacter sp.
ATAAAGGGAAAATATATAACAAAAATATTCACAATTGAATACTATATTCATATGTGAATATTTTTTTGTTGCGATTTTAGATATAAACTACATATGTGTTGCAATTTGGACTTGTTTTAATTGGCACAAAAATTGCTTCTTATTGAATTTAAGAAAAAAAGGAGGATATACATGGAGGAAATTAAGATATTAGTAATTAATGATGAAGGAGGAAATATTCGGCTTGAGAGAGATATTATAGTGGAAGCTCTTGGTGGTAAAAAGGATACATTGACAGTTAAACATATTTCTGCAAACGATATTGCATCAATTGAAAAAGAGCTGCCGGAAGCGGATGCTGTAATATCTGTGTACACTAAATTTGACAGAAAAACGTTAGAGCAAATGAAGAAATGCAAGATTATAGCAACGCAGACCATAGGTATAAATACCATTGATTTGGATGCTGCAACAGATCTGGGAATTTGCATAACGAATGTTCCTGATTATTGTGTTGAGGAGGTTGCATTACATACGGTTGCCTTGGCTTTAGCCTGTGTGAGAAAAATTACAATTTATAACAATATCGCAAGAAATAAAATTTGGAATGTAGATGATATTTATGAATATGGTCAGATCCATCGTCTGCAAGACAGGGTTTATGGTTTAGTGTCCTTTGGCAATATTGCAAAGCGTGTTGCTGAATTGATGAAGGCATTTGGAATGAAGGTCATGGCTTTTGATCCGTTTATAGATAAATCTGTCTTTAAGGAGTGCGGAGTGCAAAAAGTCGAAAGTTTAGAGGAATTATTTGCATCCTGCAATATAATTTCACTGCATACACCATTGACACCGAAGACTGAGAGCATGATTGATATTAATCTTTTAAAGAGAATGCCAAAGGGGAGTATCCTGATAAACACATCAAGAGGGGGAATAATCAAAGAAGATGATTTGTACAACGCTTTGAAGGAAGGTGTACTAGATTCAGCGGGAGTAGATGTAATAATTGATGAAGCTGTATTTGAAAGTTCCTTGTATGAGCTTGACAATGTTATTATTACACCGCATGTTGCTTACTATTCTGAAGAGGCCTTAATTGAATGCAGACGTAAGGCAGCAGAACAAATAGGAGATGCAATAGGGAGAGGCAGTATACCTAAATACCTGGTAAATAAGGCTGTAAAAGGTAAAACCAAGGCAATATTATCATAATTGAGTGGAGGAAAAGAAAGGTGAAACATAAATTTATTGCAAAGAGGTACTGGAAAGATCAGAGCACAGCCATGGGCCAATCTGATGTCATAGCAAAATCTTTTAATGACGTTATCAATTTAAGTCTGGGTGACCCTGATTTAA
>DAMAEI010000062.1:16424-18050 GCA_031997345.1 Sedimentibacter sp.
TCGCTGATGCTAAAGAGGGACATACAAAATATACTGATTTTCGTGGAGACCCTGAGTTGCGTCAAGAAATAATCAACTATTACAGGGAAGAGTACGATATTGATGTAAAAGATGAGGAAGTGTTTGTTTGTGCATCTGCATGTCTTGGAATGTACTTAGCTTTAGAAGCAATTGTTGATGATGGTGATGAAATCATTTTGCAGGCACCGTACTTTACGCCATATCCGCAGCAGGTAAAGCTAACAAGGGGGGTCCCTGTTGAATTACCTACCTATGAGGAGGATGATTTTCAAATCAATATAGAGAGATTGGAAAGCTTAATAACGGAAAGAACAAAAGCATTGGTTATTAACTCTCCAAGCAACCCAACAGGCAATTGCTTGACTGTCGAGGTTATGGAAAAAATCGCACAAATTGCAGTGAAGCATGATTTGATTGTGATTGCGGATGACATTTATACATCCTTTAGCTATCGGAACGTGTTTGTACCGTTTGCCAGTCTTTCGGGTATGAAGGAAAGGACAATCATCCTTAATTCTTTCTCAAAAAACTTTACTATGACAGGGTGGAGAATAGGAAATATAATTGCGCCGGACTTTATTATAAAAACCATACAGCAGATTAATGAAAATGTGGTTTTCACAGCGCCGTCAATTTCGCAAAGGGCTGCAATTCACGCTTTGAGAAATCGTCATGAAATTCAGCCTCCTATGATTGAGGAATACAGAAAGAGAATGTTTTATGCTGCTGAACGTATTAATCAGATTCCAAAGCTTTCTGTTACATATCCTCCAAAAGGAAGCTTCTACTTGTTTATGAACATAAAAGAAACAGGGTTGTCAAGTGCTGAGGCGGCAGATTTAATTTTAAAGGAAGCTCATGTAGTGATGCTGCCGGGAGATGCTTTTGGAGCATGCGGGGAAGGTTATATCCGTATTGCATGTACTGTTAATGTTGAAAAGCTGAAAGAAGCATTCGATAGAATTGAAAAAATTAATTTATTCAATTAATGAAAGGAGCTTAAAGATGAAAGAAATAAAAAACAATAATATTGAAGAATTAAAAGGTGAGAACCCTGTTGAAGGAATTAAAACGTCAAAACTTGAGCCTGCAGATTCGAAAGGTATAATTAAATTTATTCTTGCTTCCGCAATAGGAGGATTTCTTTTCCTGGTGCCAATTCCATACGGAACAACATTTACTATTCCTATAGGTATAGTTATTAATTGGGTATCAGATTTGCTTCAGCTTGAAACTATTGATATCGCCAGCTTATTAGTATTAGTATTCATTACATTTTCATCAATTATGACAGTAATAAATATGATTTTCAAGCCGGCATTTATACAGGAAAATGAAGAGATGAAAAAATTGTTTTCGCCGTCACCACTGTATTTAGTAAGCAGACTTATAGGGCTAGTTATAATATATATGGTATATTTTAATTTCGGACCCGAATTTATTAAATCAGGTGCTACAGGGGGCTCAATGTTAGATGTTTCAACTACATTGGTATCTGTTGTACTTTGTATTGCGTTTTTAATGCCGTTACTTACCGATTTTGGTATTATGGAATTCGTAGGTATTTTAGTCAGAAATGTAGTACGTCCGCTGTTTACTGTTCCG
>DAMAEI010000063.1:0-18048 GCA_031997345.1 Sedimentibacter sp.
CCAAGCCCCATAACAAAATCTCACCGTCAGGCTATCGCTCATACTGGCCGCACCAAAAAACAACGACACATTTAAGTGTACCGTTGTTTTTGATTTTTGTTATTCTAAAATTAAGACATATAGCCTGTCTAACATTATGGCTGTCTCGGCTCTTGTTGCATTTTCTAAGGGCTTAAATCTTCCATTATCACCTTTTATCAGGCCATTTTCAACTGCAAGCAAGGATTCCTCAGCCGCCCATGATGCAATGGTATCTCTGTCCTTAAATTGAGATAATAGGGTGCTATCCACACTGCTATATCCTAACCTTTTAAGAATATTTGCCATTACAACCGCTATTTCCTGTCTGGTTATAGTTCCTTCAGGATCAAATACCGTATCAGATTTTCCCTTCATTATCCCCTGCGTAACTGTCTGCAATACAACCTCGTTGTACCAGCTGTCCTTTGGAACATCGCCGAAGCTTAAGAATCCGCCAGTTTCAGGTCTTGCCTTCAGTGCCCTTATTGCAAGGGCTGCAAACTCTGCCCTGGTTATGCTGTCTCCGGGAGCGAATATTTCATTTCCTTTGCCGGATATAATGCCCTTAGCCGCAAGAGAAAGAATATAATCCTCTGCCCATTCATATCCATTAATATCCCTGAAAATTAGGGGATTTTCAATTATATAGTAGTCTCCTGATTCATATGCTGTAAATGTAATCATTCTGAGACCGGCATCATATATGCCCCCTATATTTATTTCTTTTCCATCCTTTTTAAGTACTACGGTAGTATTTTTACCTCCTCCAGCATACGGCAGCTTAATATTAGCAGGTCCTGATTTCAGCTTTTCAGATTCTAAAGTAACAGAAGTATATTTAGCAGACCTTTGAAGTCCTACAGTCATGCTCTGTGCAGCCAAATCCTGAGAATTTATCCTTACTATACCCTCATCAAACCTGAAGCTTACAGCAGAGGTTAAGCTCCTGGAAATAACAATACCCGTTTTTTCAAAGGAGGATATAAGCTTGTCATTAAAGGCAAGTATATACTTAAGGTCCTTAATATCCCCGCTGTTTACATAATCAGAACTTACTGTAACAGATGAATTCTTCACCATGGCATAATTGATTGTGCTTACCAAATCCTTTATGTTAGAAGCTTCGTTGCTCTTACCCGCCCTGTCTATAAGCTTGCCTACAGAGGATATAACATCCGCAAATACATCATCCAGCACCTTCACATCACCTGTAAGCTCAGTCAATGCTCTCATGGTATTATTTAAATCCTCAATTAGCTGCTGAGAAGCTTTTTCATCTGTTTTAGCATACTCCGTGCTGTTCAGTACCTTTCTTATAGCTTCCTGAGCAGCCTGCTTAATCTGCACATCTGTGAGGCCCTTTTCAACTATGCCTTCCAATAATACCCTCAAATATTCATTTTTGATGTTTCCTACATCAACACTTGTCAAAGGAGGTTTTACTTCCCCTAATGTATCAGCTCCTAAATCAGCTCCTAAATTGGTTGTATATCTCCAATTGACTTCATCACCCGGCTCTACCCTGTAGTAGCCCGCGCTTATAGGAATGTAGCGGCCGTTTACATTTATCATCCATCCGCTGCCTCTTCCGTGGTCAAACTCAGCTTCCCACTTACCATTGACCTTTATAGCCTCAACGTAAACACCCATACTTGTTTTTTCACTTGCTCGTACGCTTTCTTCACCAAGTCCCCTTACAAGTATGCTGTATGCCGTATCTCCCCTTTCCCATTTAACAGGCAGATTCCTTACTTCATAACTGCCGCCTATTGTTAAGGTATCAACCGACAGATATACATTACTTTCCTGTGGAATTCCTGCTTCTTTTACAGTTACACTTAGCTGCGCCGGCCTGATAAGTACATAATCTGTTCCTTCCGGGGCAACAGGCTCACTGCTTATGTTAAATGTTCCCGCCCTGTCCGCGATAAATAAAGCTTCACCTATACTATTTGTTACAGCTGTCTTGCTGTCGAATTTAATTGTTTGCCCTGAAGTGGCAGCTTTATAAACATCCTTAAATTCATCAACGTTGTATTGCTCAAGTTTTACGGTAAAGGTGCTGCCCTTTGTAAGCTCCATTCCCGGAGATACATTAAGCTCCGTAATTGTAGGGTTCCATAAATCACCTACAACTAATACCAAGCTGTCATGCTCCGCAATCAGGTCTGTAGGAAGAGTAAGTCCTCCCCCTCCGTTTACCATCCACTGCCATCCCTTTGATGAGCTTAAGCCCTCCAGCTCAGGACCTATGCCATTTATACTGCTTTCATTTTTAGGCATGTAATTTACGCCTGCTGTATCCAGAGCTTTTTTTATGGCATCGATATATGTCGTATGACCTGCCTCTATGTCCACTCTGGTTTCCTTAAGCAGTGTATTTTTAAGGCCCTCTACCCTGACTGTGGCAGTTCCGGCGTTTACATCCATTACCTTTACGGTTTTTTCTACGGTCAATCCTATGGCTCCCACCAAAAGCTTGTACTCTCCCGGCTCCACGTTAAACATAAGTTTGTAGGATCCGTTGCCAACGGATTTAATTTCGTTTGTATATCTTATATTGTTATCTGATATACGTGTTAACTTCATGGTGACCGTACTGTTAGGAAGTGTATCCCCATACAGGGTAATCTCATTGCCATAGGTTGTAGCATAGGCTGTCAAGCCATTGGAAGCAAATGCCTCAAATTGCAGTACAGGGAGCATTACTGCCAATATCAGCAACACTGCTAAAAATCGTTTTATTTCTGACTTCATTTTATTTTACCCCCTGTATCGTTATTGCATCCTTAACAGTCCTTATATTTGTCAGACCATCCCAAATCATAATCTTAATATAGTATTCTCCGACCTGCGGTAATCTGAAGGATGCTCCCAGCAATTGTTTTTCCTTCGGCATGAACTTTGTGCTGATATGAATTTGATCCACTACATAATCATTCTTATCATATAAATTCACAATAAAAACAATATCTTGATTTTTATCAGAATTATTTTCACAGCTAAACATATACAAGCTGTTATATCCTGTTACAATGCCGCTTTTATCCTCATATACACTGAATAGATTACCATCCTTTACCGTGACTGCTATAGATGACGTATATTCCTTTTCCTTAAAGATATATTTTACTGATACTTTAGCAGTACCGGGAGTTTTGGCAGTAATCACACCATCACCTGTAATCTGTACCACATCTTTGTTATTTACATCATATGTTAAATCAGATGATATTAAATCTCCTATGTCCGTAATAACCGTAAGCTTAATAGTCTGATCCTTGTCTAATACAATGTCACCGGGCAATATGGAAATATTCTTTATATCTCCCATTTCACCGGAGCCTGCCCAAACAATATTTTCCCAGGCAGTTCCTCTTCCGTCAGGAGAGGCTGCCTTATTTTCAAAGTAGCTGTTTAAGCTTGCCAGTGCCTGTATTCCCTGAGGAGTTCCAAAGCTTGGATCATATACTGTGGTATAAGCAAATGTACCGTCTCCCAAGTAGTAGCTCATAAGTCCTGACAAAGCATTGCCTCCCGGTTTAATAAATCTTTCGTCATTTTGAGGATCTATTCCTATGGATACCAGGCCCATTATAATCTGTGATGATGAACATGAGTTTACAGTACCCCAGCTTCCAAATCTTCCGTTTGAAAGCTGTCCCTCCTTGCTTATCCAGTTGATAGCCTCATCTACTGATGTCTTTACATCATTTCTGGTGAAATAATAGGGAGCCAATGCATATATTCCCATTCCCGTCATATCGGGGTCCGGTGTGGAGCCTCCTCCAAATGCCCATCCCGCTCCGCTTTTGTTTTTAGGATCAATCATATAATCCACTAAAAACTTTTTATTTATAGGACCGGTATATATATCTGCCTTATTTCCTGCTCCATTTAAGGTGATAAGCCCGAATACTGCGGCATTTATACCCTGACCTATGCCGCCTCCTGCCGTTCCGTCAGTTATTTCCTTAATGAAGTCTACATATCCCCTTTGCTTATTGCTGACTGCATATAGTGCATCATCATACACAAAATGGGTTACATCGGCGCCTGCAGACATAAGACCTATGGCTATTCTTTCATAATCCGTCATTTGGCTTCCCGGAGAGCCTCCGTTGTTTTTAATTACATGTTTTATTTTTTCTATATATTGAGGATCAATGCTTAGAGGGTCAACACCTGCAGCGTTAACCGCAAATACGTCCCAGTCGCTCAAGGAGCCTCTTCCTCTTAAATAATTCATGCTTTTTGCCAAAGCAGTCTTTATTTCCTCGTGGGTTACATGCTTAACCTCTATTTTTTGCACATATACCGCTATGTATGAGCTTATGCTTTCATTGCCTGCAACATATGCGGATATTTTAGCTGTACCTTCCTTGATACCTGTTACGGAGCCCCTGCTGTCAACAGCGGCAATATGAGCATGGCCGCTGCTCCATAGGATTGTCTCACCTCTTACAGACTTGCCGTTCATTTTAATCTGTGCAGATAAATCCAGCTTTCCTCCCACCTCAACGTTATTTTTAGAATAGGATATTTCAATTTTTGCCGAATCAATACTATCAGCAACGGTAACATTGCCGGTGCAATTTAAAACTGTTCCTTCCACATATGCCTTTATCTGTACCGTCCCGGCCTTTACAGCCTTTATTTTCAGGCCTTCTACCTTTACTATACCTTCATCAGAGGATTCTAAATACAGGCCCTGTGCATTGTTTATAGCCAGACCTCTTTCATCTGTAACGTCAATACGGGGCTCATACTGAGAACCTGCTCTGACTATGTAATCCTCATCACCCTCCGAGAATTTTATGACTTCAGGCAATTGTTTTACAGAGGTATCTCTGAATTTGTCCAGCTTTCCGGCACCCATGGCATATACCACACCTGACGGTCCTGCCTCAGACACAAATCTTTGTGTGCCAACGTCCGTCTTTCTCAGCAGCTGCCCGTTATTTAAATCCACAACGTGTATGTCCGCTGAAGTGGAGTTTCCCATGGAAACATACGCTATACCATCCTGGGATATATTAAGTAGATACTTAAGACCAACGCTTGTTACTTCTCTTCCCATATTAGTAGCCTTGTATACCGAGGCGGCAGAAGGCTTACCGCTTTGATTTTCAGTTATCTTATATATTTCATTGTCGGAATTTTTATAGTACAAAGCTCCATTATAATATACGGGGGCATTTACATAACTGTCTGTCTTACCTGCATACAGCCTCCACTGCTGCTCCCCGGAGGAATTGAACTTATGTATATAATTTTCATTAAGCCACCTTTCATTATCTCTTATTATAATGGTAACAAAGTAAATATTCCCATCTTCATCTGTGGTTATCTGTCTGTTGTTATTCATGTCAAAACCTGCAGCACTGAAGCTTGCTATAGGATAGCTTGCTGTACCCTCTTTTTCTGGCGATTTGAGCCATTTTTGTCTATCTGTTTCATCCATATTTCCCAAGGATGTATCATATGCTGCTAATAATAAGCTGCCTGCCACATAGATGGTTTTTCCATCCTTGCTGAGAGCCGGGGAACTGGTTCCAAAGCCTATGGCAGCTTCCGTATTCCACAGCAGCCTTCCGCTTTCCGTATCCACAGCGTAAATTCTGCCCATTATATCCGAGGCATAAAATACTGTCTTACCGTCTCTTTCTCCTATTACACCTACATGGGACACTGCTGCCTGATCCTTCATATCCACAGTCCATCTTACCCTGCCCTTAGAATCTATGCTGTATATTTTTTTGTCAGAGGATGCCACATAAGCATTACCCTTGCTGTCCACAGAGGGCACGGCACTTCCTCTTTCTCCCTCTTGATATATATTTACCCTGTACCTTAACTCCCTGTCAGGACCTATGGACTGTACATATCCTTGCTTATCTATTACATATACATTGTCACTGCTGTCTATTACAGGATAAGAATCACTTCGTAAATTTTGCTCTATTCCATAGGAAAAGCTTCTGGTCCATTCAAACTCCACGCTGTTGGATTCTCCTGACAGCTCATAGGCATAAACCGAAGGAACTTTAGCATTTAAAACCATAAGCAGCGTCAACAATATTGATATAATTTTTTTCATTCGCTCCTCCTATTTTAAAGTAATTTTAACTTCATCAAATACTTCCTCTGCTGACGAAAGCTTAAGCAGAATATACCAGCTTCCTTCGGACGGAACATTGATATTAAAGGAAATATCTCTTTCAACAATCTCTACCTTGCTTTCATCCACCGGGAAATCCCTTACAGCCAAAGCCGCTGATCTTGATTCTCCTGTTAAACTGTTTACCAGCTCTGCAGATATAATTACATTCTCCGCAGTTTTCAAGGTGCCATTTTTAACTGTAAATGACACAGTATTCATTGCATTGCCTCTTAGAGATGGTCTTCCATTCAGATATATTTTAATACCTGAGGAGGATTTTTCTCCCACAGTGTATGCAAACAAGCCTCTGGGTCCCGTACCTGTATATATCACTCCATCATCTCCCACAGTCAATGTGAGAGGACTGGTGACGTTGTACTGGTCCTTTATATATGTTTCCCATACGGTCCTGCCGTCTTCAGCACTTGAAGCTATGGTCTTCATGCCGTGAGTGTATACAACTCCGTTTTTAATTATAGGAGGTCTTTCCTTAAGCTGTGACAATATACTTCCATAACCCCTGTCTACATCTACCATACCCTTTTCCATATCAGAAAATTTAACGTTTCCGTCCTTTTTAAACCCATAAAGATATGACTGAGCCTTATATGCAAATGCATACAGATATATATCTCCATAGCAGCTCTCCCGAGGAGGACACGTATGCGGCACTGTACACAATTCCATTTTTAACCTCCGTCAATATATTTCCATCAGGCGTAATATGCTTTATAGCTGCAATTGACTTATCCTCAAATGTATATAGTACCTCAGATTTATTTCCTGATACACGATACAGAGTATTTCCTGAAGATACATAGATATTTCCATCTGGCGATACATCCATGGAGGAGGCACCCTTAATATTTAATTGATACTTTAAGCTTCCATCCTTGTTTAAAACATACAGCTCCCCTGCATCGGACAGCATGTAGATATAATTATCTCTGACCTCAAACTCCTTTATAATGCCTCTTCCGTAGCTTCTGCCCCAAAGCACGGAGCCGTCCCTTGATTCTACCGCCGCAACAGACAATGAGTTATAGTCAAACACATAGATTATGCCGGTGCTGTCAAGTATGGGATAGCTTATTTCCATACCGTAAAGAGTCGCAACCTCACATGGCTGCCGCCATATATCTTTACCGTCAGCCTTATTTACAGCATATATTTTGTTCATATTTACATATATTAAATCATCGTAAATACCTTCTGCATGGTATGCTCTCTTTGCATCCCATGCTCCGTCGGCAGGTCTTTCCCACAGTATGATGTAGTTGCTTTCCACTACGGAAACCGGCATAGTCTTACTTATTTCAGGCTTACTGTTTACCCATATTTTAACATTGGTAGTTCCTTTTTTCTTGCCAATTACGGTTATATCCCTGTGTGCACCTGAATCGTTGTAATTTCTCTGCTGTATTGCCGCAACATCAGGGTCTCCGATACTGCTGGATATCTTTTCGCCACTCATGTAATCTCCGTGCTGATCAGCTACAAATACGGGAAAGCCTGTCAAGCCAAACGCAACTAAATCTATGCTTTCCACAAAATTTTCTTCACATTCATCAAGAGTAAAACATTTATCTCGAACAGCGTATATGCCCGCAACAAATGGAATCTGCTTAACCGTTACCTCTATCTGTGAAAATATCTCCGGTTTTCCTTCTGCATAAACCTTGATTAACGCCTTCCCTGATATTGCTCCTGAAACATCTTGTATATTATTGACAGCCGTAACCTTGCCTTCAGTAGAAAGTGCAAGTATATTGCCGCCTTCTGTCAACTCATACACCAGCTTGGCAGACGGTATAATAATATTGTACTGATCCAGTACCGCTGCTGTAAGGTTCAGGTCCTTTCCTTCATACACCGATGCCTTTTCCTCAGCCCTTATGTATGTAGGTACCTGTTCATAGTACTCCGTATATATAAATCTCTCCATTTTTACTTCTCTCTGACCAGAATTTGCTTCCCTGTACAAGCTGTCATTTACAAGAGCTATGGCTTCAACCTGTCTGTCTGTTGAAGTGGTTGTTATGTCAGTATATGCCAGCGGATCTCTGTTTTCATCCAAAATTACTGTGCTGGTGTACAGATATCCACGGCTGTCTTCACCCAAAAATCTGAATTTTTTACTTCTCCATCTTATGAGAAGGTCCGTATCCCCAGTGGTATATTCCCTTATTGTATCTCCATTATCAGGATTCAGCTTAACAAGCCTTGATTTTACAAAGCGTGAGGAGCCTCCGATAGTATCTGCTATGTTGAAATAGATACCTCCATCCTTGTCCTCGTACAAGCCTTCAGATATACTTTTATAATTCTTGGACCATATTTCACTTCCATCAGTTCCCGAACGCTTGGACAAAGTATATCCTAAGTTAGTTGGATAGGATATATATATTGCTCCTTGGCTGTCCATAAATATGCCGGACTGATAATCACTCTTCATATCCTTAATAGATTTTGTGAATATTTTTTTACCCAAAGTATCGTAGCAGGTAAGCCCGTCTATATCCAGCATATATACCTTATCTCCATAAAATGCTATTCTTGCCTTATCTTCACAAGATATAATGCCTCCGTGGAACACTATGCTTTTTCTTTGTCCGCCGGATAAATCTACAAGCTCAGTACTGCTCTTTGATGAATCATACAATACAAACAATGAGCTTCCCTTTTCAAATTGTTTTACTATAACCGGAAGATTATCTGCATAGATTTCTCCCGTTTCAATATTCAACAAATAATTTCCTGAACTTAATCCCCCCATATATAAATACTCTCTGTCTTCTATGGTGAAACTATCCATAAGCGAATTTGCTTTTTGAGTATCTATATTCAAAGAATATGTGTCGTCAACCTTAAGATTTAAATCCATCCTCTTTATAGATGAACCCTCACGGTAATAAATATATCCTTTTTCAGAAAATACTCTCTTGCTGCTATCTGAACCAAATCCTGATTTTGATGATTGCAGCAGCATCTTTCCCTCCAATGGCTCGCGAACATGGAGAAATAAATCATTAAAATAGTCTTTTGTAAACAATAAACCCGGATATGCTGCCAAGTGGTATATTCCCGGCTCCTTTGCCGTCAGTAACCCATTTCTGTCCACATGAGCAACATTTTCCGGATACCCCTCCCAATTATATGGTAAGTTCACAAATGCAGTTTTATTTTGTCTCTCAAGCTGCACCTTGCTTCCAACATACAATCCTAAAAAATTACCGGATTCATGCAAGGAATCCGTAGATACTGCTGCTGCACCCTGCTCAGCAGAATAATCCTGTCCTGTCCATTTTGTGTCAAAGGTCCAATATTCATTGGATAAATCTATGGGGCTGCCATTTTGCAGCACTGCACCGCTATTTATCTTTATAGTATAGCTGTAATCAGCATCCAGATGCTCTCCTTCTCTTGCAAGGTCCAGCTTTATAACAGCCTTGGTGCTGTCAAGAACCAATACATCATAAAATTTCTTGGTATAATTCTTTCTCTCCGGTCTGTCACTTCTCATGGATATTCCTTCTACAGTTACCTGCATTCTGTCCTTGCTCGGAGCTGCCAGCTCTACGGGACTGTTCATATGCATGCTGATATCAACATTGTAATAGTTCCCTGTGCCACCCTTTGCAGGCTTTAGAAAATCAACATAGGCAGTTCCTTCATCCTTTACATCAAATGCTGCGGTCTGAGTGAGTTCATTTTCTTCATCAGTACTGATATAGGCATTGTAATGACCAGTGCTTAACTGAAAATCAAATACATATTCCCCTGATGAATTAGATTTCTGCTGATTGATATATACCCTGTTTCCCTGCTCGTCCTTTACCACCAGTGAAACATTGGTGCCTTCCTTTACAGCTCCCGTTATTTTAACCGAGCTGCCATCCACCACAACATCATTATTCACCTTAAAATCAGATTTTACACCGGAAGTTTCCGATACCATATATGCTGTGTAGCTTCCGCGTTTAAGCTCTGTTTCAAATAAAGCCTTTCCATTTTTTGATTTTTTCTGTCCTATGTAGACACGGTTGTTATCCTCATCTGTTACAACCAATGAAATATTTTCATCGGCACCCTGGCGTGACTCTATAGACACCTTGTTGCCGCTTACCTGTATGGTATAGGGCATAGTGGCACCAAACACGGGAAGCATGTTAAAAATCATTACAAACAGCAGTATAATAGCTGTTTTCTTCATTGCTCCACCTCCTGTTCCTGTAGTATATTTATTGTACCGTTATATTTACTGCATCAGATAGAGGTTTACCCTTGCCTAAGTCGCTGTCATCAGGCCATCCATCCCATACTACTGCCTGTACCTTGTATCCCTTGCTTCCTGCCGGCAGCTTGAAACCTGCTCCAAGTTTTATAGTTTCTCCTGAAGGCACATCCTTTTCGGCATAGCTGTAGTTTACCATTTTTCCTGATTCATCATAAAGTGTTACTATGAGCAATGCTGTTTTTATTGCAGAGCCTGAGGTTGTATTGTTTGTGGCTGTTGCCGTTATATTTGCATCCTGTCCCGCTGTAAGGGAGGATGGGGAGTTGATTTTAACGCTAAATGCCTGTTGTGCCTCATATTCTTCTTTATCAACAACCTTAAATTTAATTGTATAAGTATAAACACCTTTTATTGCAGACGTAGCTTTCGTAGTGTATGTAACCGTCTCAGTTCCTGTTTTGTAAAATGTTATTTTAGCTTGATTACCGTAAACGATATTTCGGTTGCTGTTTGCTATAGTCATTGCAGTTGGGATAATACTCATGTACTTTGTTTCCGGCTCTCCTGAGCTGTCATCAGTCCAAAATCCCATAAGATATAATTGATCTTTCTGTTTGTAACTTCCGTCAGAGTTCTTTTCAAGTAAAATCAGATTTTCGCCGTCAGAAAATTTCTCTTTTTCCACATAGGCTCCATCCTTTGATTCAAAAACACTGATTCTAAAATCAGATGCCTCTCCAAAAGCATTTACCGTAAAAACAGATAAAGCTGCTATGGAAACTAATAACAATAAAACGATTTTTTTCATTTTAATTCTCCTCTTTTCTTTATTTCATCAGGCAAACCCTGACATTATAATAATATATATAATCACAACAGGGGAATATCCTTACGGATATCCCCCAACTGTGCAGCTTTCCAAATTAATAAGTAGCGTAAATAAACGTTACCGTATCGCCTGGCAGCAGCTCATATATGGAAGGTGCAAAAGGCGGTGAAGTAGTCACACTGCCTCTGGTTACCTCATATGTCCAGCCTGCTCCTGTTCCAGTCGGATAATCATAATATGCAGCTACACCGGCAAGCTCGCTTAAATAGCTTCCTCCACTTTCGATGGTAAAGGTTTTACTATTTGCCTTAGCAGCAGCAACTATGGCAGTCATAACCGCTGGAGTTTTTTTCAATACATTTACCATACTACCTCCAACCACATCAGCTGATGTGAAATCAGAAAGGTTTACAGTAATATTAGTTGATTTAAAAAGAGTTGTATTTGTTGTAGCATCTTTTGCCTCAACCGTAATATTATTTACGGAAGAAACCGTAGTTGTACCTTCAACCACCACGTTTGAAGTTACCGACGCTACTCCTCCAACTGAATAGGAAGCTGTAATAACAGCAATTCCTTCTCCACCGACTATAGTAACCGTAGTTGTGTCAGATCCTGATGCCGGTGAAACTGTAGCCACTGTAGCATCTGATGTAGACCATGAAACTTTAGTACCATCTACCGCAGCCGGCTGGTAGCTCGAATCAAGTCCCGTTACAGTCAATGTGAAACTTGGGTCGCCGACACTAACGATTTTTGTGAAATCACTGCTTGGCAGCGTAAGCATTGCCAAGGTACCTGCAAACGCCGGAGCCATCGTCATAGCTAAAATCATAATCATAATCATGATCATGCTAATACTTTTTTTCATGAAGTGCTTCATAATTTTTCCTCCTATTTGTAAAATAATTTTTGTGGTTCTATATTATTCTCATTATTAGGAAAAAAATATCCCCCTTTCTCAATATGCGGAATTTGCTTAGTATATGCGCAGCACCCCTTTGGGCTGTCCATTATTTACAAATTCCTTTCCCCCAATGAGTAATAACCCTGTAAGAATGTGAATTAATAATAATTAACTCTGCCTTCCATAGACCTTATTACTTATTGCCCCTAATGCACCGTTTTATCGGATTGTTCCTTCCTACCTGTAAAGAAATATGCTTGGATTCAGCGGATTGTTGTAAAATAAAAAAGGAGGCTTAAATTAAATCGGTTATTTCCGATTCAATAAAAACCTCCGGCTTTCCGGTCAGTTATTATAGTTTTATGCTTTTTTTAATTTCCTCAACCCGTATTGGCTTCCCCTCTTGAACAATGATACGAATTTCACCGTATTCAGTATTCCTGATAATCTCCAGCAGCTTTATTTCCTTCTCGGTGGGTAAAAACTTATTGCTGTCCATAATCCACCACCTAATCTATGTACTGAAAATAAAAATAACGCACCACATAATCGTGATACGCTTTTATCCACGTTATGCCTCCTAGTCCGGTAGGAGCAATTATCATCCGAAATGTATCTGACTTATCCTTTAAGGCTTCACAGTGACCGACTCGCAGGGATTTGCACCCTATTCCATATCTCAATAAATAGATCGAATGATAAATACTTTTATATTCAGCAGACACCACATCCACTATAAGTAAACTATAACATATTCTTACATACATGTAAAGTGAAAATAAATTATTAATTTATAACCATAGTGCCTCTCCGTTTTTCCTCCCCTACAAAACAGAGCATACAAAAGCACCGGCATTTTAGTTCATTAATTTCAAGTTTTTACAGCTGCAGATAAAATTGTTTACAATGCCCATGGAGAGAGCATTCAGCAGAATAAGGGACCGCCCGTCCCTTGTTAAACGTCCGAATACTTGGAGGTATTTGCAGATTACATCTGCATTGCGGAAAGTTATTTTCTGCTGTTTGTTCATGTTTTATTTACAGCTGTTTAACCTGTGAAGCTTCGCAATACGAAGACCGTGGTTCTTAAGAGAATGGTGGCTGGCTGCAGTTCCTGTGCACTGGGAGGTTGATACCGGGCGTGTCGGAATACGCCGGCAGCAATAATTTGCAGTCTCATTCAATCTGATTAATCACACCCTCTTCATAAATTAAGCCTCATACCTTTGATCTGCTACCAATTTATTCCTCATTGCAATTGAAGAAATTGGGTTAGGGCATAAAGGTCATACGCAGTGTCATTCACAAATTTATCTGCTCCCTACGGTTGCATAAATTAGGAACTCGCTGCTGTTTTTCATATAAAAACACCTGCATTTTCATGACGAAAAATACAGGTGTACATTAACTAAAAGTTTTATACCTCTTAACCTGTATATTATTTTTCGCTGGAAAATAATAGTACGCTCCTGCTTAATCACATATCCTGACTTAGCTTCAACGCTTGCTCCGCCTTCCCGCATACGCAGTGGCCTAATGGAGTTCGCTCCACAATACAGTAACCCGATTGTCCGGGATTCTCACCCGATTCCGTGAATTAAACAGTTATTTCTTATGCAAATATTTTTATAAGTTTATTCTACTACTGACGTATATAATTGTCAATATCTATTCCTAAATTTAAGTATTCTCAGCAAAAGCAGCAATAATTCAAACTACAAAACCTCCGTTCGGGCTAATTATCTGACCTGTTACGAAATCCGAATACGAGGATGCCAAATAAAGAGCACATCCGGCTATATCAATAGGATTTCCCAGCCGCATAAGTGGTGTGCTTTCTTTAAGAACATTTAATTCATCTTCGGTATATATAGAAATCATTTCTGTCTGAATAACTCCGGGAGCAATGCAATTTACCTGTATATTCGATGGCCCAAGCTCCTTTGCCAGTGCCTTGGTAAACCCTATTATTGCAGCCTTCGAAGCGGAATAATGCACCTCACAAGAGGCCCCTACAATCCCCCATATTGAAGATATATTGATAATTTTACCTTGCTTAATAGGAAGCATATATTTTAACGCATTTTGAGAGCAATAGAATACGCTTTTTAAATTGACATCAAGCATATAATCTAAATTATTTATAAGCACATCGATGCTTCCAAATTCTTCAATGCAGAATTTCATCATACATTCAACTTCGTTTCTCCTGGAAACATCTGCTTCATACATTTTCACCGACAATCCTTGACCTTTGAGCTTTTCATGTAAATGCAAGGCACTTTCTTTAGAATGCATATAGTTAATTAATACATTATAGCCCTTATTAGCAAACAATTCTGTTATTGATTGTCCGATACCCTTAGAAGCTCCGGTAATAATAACAGTCTTCAAATTTGACATGTTAGTCTCCTACTAAAATAATTATATAGATATGTTATCAATTAAATTCCATTATTACAATGATATATTTATTTAATACACAAAATTTTGTAAACCAAATTTATTGTACTGTAAGATGAAAATAGGGTATGGTGGGAATACTTGAAGACTAAGCTATTTCCAAATAATGCATATAAGCGCATAACCTTAGGTTGTGTTTTTTTACATTAATAAATGAATTTTACAAATAAATAATGACATAATAAATATATATTTGAATTATAGGAGAAGGTTATGGGAAAACACAATTTAGAAAACAAGAGAGACACTATTAATAAAATGAAGAACGACATTGAAAACACAGAACGAAATTACAGAGAAGACGAAAAGACAATCAATCAGATTGATGATGAGGAAGTAAAAGCGGATTTACAGCTTAAGAATTTCAGAAGAGAGCATTCTTTAAAAAATATGAAGTCCAATATTCAGAACGAATATGATAAGGAAAACAACTTCAAAAACAATATGAAATGACATATAATAACAGTTTCACTCACCAAAGCTCTCTGGTCGCATACTTTGGGAGCTTGTCACTGGTTGAGCTACTGCCGTTTTTTTGTCCCTGTCGGTCGAAAAACGGGTTCGCAGGAAAATTTACTGATTTATTTGCTCATAAATGGCAAACAAAAGTGTGACAGTTGAGTAATGGAGACCGTCACACTATGGAGGAGTTAAGGTATTATCTCAAATTCATCAGTCCAAAGGATTGTTTCGTTAGCTGCCAGAGATTTTTTAATGTCTATAATCCTTTGGTTTTCCGAGCCTTTAAATTTTAAATTGCTTCGTGAATAATTGCGGTCATATCTTCCGTCCACAAGTACATCACAAAATTCAATCAGCCTGCGGTACTCCCTGTCTGCAAGTATTTCCTCGAAGGTATGGCCGCTGTATATCCAGATGCTCTTGGAGGTATGCTTTTTGATTTTTTGGGCTAATGCTGCAAGGGGTATCGCCTGCATCATAGGCTCCCCGCCTATGAATGTTATATTTGTGAAATGCTTTGTTATCCTGTTAAAAACATCATCAATTTCCATGGGCTGCCCGTAATTGATGTCCCAGAGCTCCCTGTTGTGGCAGCCTTCACAGAAGATGTCGCAGCCGCTCAGGTACAGCGATGTTCTGAAGCCTTCGCCGTCAACTATGGTATTATCCACTATTTCTGCAACGTAAAGCATATTTTTCATAGGCTGTGCTTCACCCTGTCTCTGAGCTCAGCTTTCTTCGCTGCATTCCAGCTGTCCACCGCACCTACCAGATATCCTGTTATTCTTTGAATGGTGTCAATTTCCTCGCTGCCGCACTCGGGACAAATTTTCAGCTCTTCGGAAGCATCCTCGTATCCGCACGCCTTGCACCTGTTTCTTGTATGATTTACTGAGCCATAACCCATATTGTGCCTGTCCATAAGGTCAACGGTCTGCATAACTGCCGCAGGGTTGTGTGCTGCATCTCCGTCAAGCTCCACATAAAATATGTGGCCGCCTCTCTCATATTCATGGTATGGAGCTTCAACCTCTGCTTTGTGCTCGATGGAGCATTTGTACCACACGGGAACATGTGAGCTGTTTGTGTAATATTCCTTGTCTGTTATGCGTGGAATACTACCGAACTGCTTTCTGTCTCTTTTTATGAACCTTCCGCTCAGACCTTCTGCGGGAGTGGCAAGCAGGCTATAGTTAAGGTTGTAGTAATCCGATTTTTCTTTTATTTTCTCAAACATGAATTTTATTATTTCAAGTCCAAGCTCCTGAGATTTTTCATCCTCACCGTGATGCTTGCCCGTCAGTGCTATAAGAGCTTCCGCCAGTCCTATGAAGCCTATGCCCAGCGTTCCGTGCTTCAGTACGTTTTCCACACTGTCCTCAGGCTTAAGCAGCTCACTTTCCAGCCACATTCCCGACATGAGCATTGGAAATTGCTTCTTTATGGCCGTGCACTGAAATACGTACCTGTCATAAAGCTGTTCCGCCGCAGCGTCAATGCATTTCTGGAGCTTTTTAATGAATTCTCTCTTCCTGTCCTGTGGATTTTCAAACTCTCTGCATTCCAGTGCAAGCTTCACTATATTAATGGTTGTAAAGGAGAGATTACCTCTTCCTATGGACGTCTTGCTGCCATGCCTGTTTTCAAACACCCTTGTTCTGCAGCCCATGGTTGCAACTTCCTTTTCATATCTGCGGCTGTCATTTTCATCCCATTCATCATGTATGTTGTAGGAAGCATCGAGATTTAAGTAATTAGGGAAAAACCTTCTTGCGGTAACCTTACAGGAAAGCTTGTACAAATCATAGTTCCTGTCCTCCGGAAGGTAGTTAACACCTCTTTTTTTCTTCCATATCTGTATGGGAAAAATAGGGGTTTCTCCGTTGCCAACGCCCTTGTATGTGGACATGAGCACCTCTCTCATAATGCATCTTCCCTCAGGGCTTGTGTCTGTTCCGTAGTTGATTGAGCTGAACACCACCTGATTTCCGCCCCGGGAATGTATTGTATTCATGTTATGAATAAATGCTTCCATGGATTGGTGCACCCTTTTCACGGTGCTGTTTATTGCCTGCTGAACGTATCTGTCACTGCCCATCAGTCCGTCCAATGGTTTTTCAATGTAGTCGTCTATTTCGGCATCATACAGCTCCTTTAGCTCAATGTCTAAAAGCTGCTCTATCTTTTTAATCTCTTCTATGTATGTAAATCTCACATATGGCGCAAGATAAAAGTCAAATGCCGGAATTGACTGACCTCCGTGCATTTCATTCTGTATCTGCTCCATGGATATGCAGCCGATTATAGAAGCCGTCTCTATTCTCTTTGCAGGTCTGCTGGAGCCGTGGCCTGCTCTGAAGCCGTTCTGCAATATGTAATCTAAGGGGTGTTGAAGGCATGTAAGAGATTTTGTGGGATAGTAGTCCTTGTCATGCACATGGATGTAGTTATTCTCAACATAGTTCTTGGACTGCTCAGATAAAAGGCAGTCATCCACAAAGGGCTTTGCAGATTCGCTGGCAAACTTCATCATCATACCTGCAGGGGTGTCCGCATTCATGTTGGCATTTTCTCTTGTTACATCATTTGGTATGGCATTTACTATATCCATGTATATGTCATACTGCTTTCTGCCTCTTGCAATATTTCTTTTATTTCTGTAGATTATGTACTCTTTGGCAACATCTTTTCTCTTGCTGGTCATGAGCTTCTTTTCAACTAAATCCTGTATCTCCTCAACCGAAATTGTTTCTTTTACACCATCAGTTATTTCTTGTGCTATCTGTCTTGCAATCTCTATATCCTGTCCCTTGACCGTATGGTTCATGGCTTTCAGTATTGCGTCCGATATTTTGCTTTTATCAAAGTTTATAAGTCTTCCGTCTCTTTTTATTACGTTCATTTATACCTCTCCTCTCGTTGGGGTTGTTGCTCGAAATCTATACCTATAGGTTTATGGCATGCGC
>DAMAEI010000064.1:0-14262 GCA_031997345.1 Sedimentibacter sp.
TTCGTCGGACAATATTTTGTTGTTTGTATTCAGGGACATAATCTGTACGGCATTCATAGGTTCGGAAATAACTTTATAGTCCGGATTGCCTTCAACTATTGTAACCTGATCCCCGTTCAGAGGTATTATATCTAAATTTCCTGTCTGGAAGCTTGCCATCATGGACGTTGCGTCCGGAAGGATAACCAGCTCTATTGTTTCCAGCTTTGCTTTGTTTCCATAGTAATTGTTGTTTCTTTGGAGTGTCAGATGCTGCTGAGGAATCCATTCCTTCAGAGTAAATGCACCTGTGCCTACAGGCTGCGTCTTGAGATTTTCAACTGCCTCTTGTGGTACAACGGCTGCCCATGGATATGCAAAGTTTTTCAAGAGCTCAACATCCAGCTTTTCCGTTGTGAATTTCACGGAATAATCGCCCACAGCCTCTGCCTTGATATTTTCGTAATCTCTTGCTCTGGGACTTTCAGCATCCTTAAGCCTGTTAAATGAAAATACAACGTCATTTGCAGTCATCTGCCTGCCGTTGTGAAATTTGACATCGTCTCTTAAATTGAACGTAATTTCCATTCCGTTATCTGACATTTTCCAGTCTGTAGCCAATCTGGGCACTATCTGCCAGTCTGATGTTACGCCCACCAGTGTATCATATATGTTGTTTGTAACCGTAAATGTGGAAGCTGCAGCAGTTCTGTGAGGGTCAAGGCCTTCCGGTTCCGTGGTGTAGCCCATGGTAAGACCTGTCTTGACTTCGCCTGCATCCTTTGGAGTGTTTTCTTGATTTGTGCATGCTGTTATTGAAAGCATAGTCAATACAGCCGCAATAAGTAGTGTTGCTATCGATTTTTTCATCATATGTCCTTTCAGTTAATAAAATTTATAAAAATATCTTTTACTGAACACTTACCTGATATTTTACCTTTTTTCAGCCTTTATAATCAAACCATCACTGTATCTGTAATAAATTTTGAAAAGCAATATCACCGTAAGCCCCTATAGTAGTACCATAATTTCATGAAAAAGTCAATAATATATTGCAACGCAGAACAAAATTGTCCTTTTGTACGTTGAAAAAGAATTAAATAAGTGATATCATTATATAAATTATATATGAGGTGTGCCATGTATGAAATGCGCCAACAAAAAATAAAAGAATTGCAGCAGAAAAAATGGTTCAGCTATGCTTTGCTTGCAGTTGCAATGTTCATTTTTTCTCAAAGCTCTTCAGTAATTAAGGAAAATATGGGATATGCCCTGCCGGCAATACTTTTAAGCTTTATACTGCACGCAAGAGGTGCAGGCATATTAGCCGAAAAGCTTCTTAAAATAAAAGCTTCCGCTGCCGCTCCGGCGATCATGCTGCTTGTACTTTCTGCCACAGCAATAACCTGCAACTTTGTCAAAATCAATATCATCATTATTTTGTTGCTTGACCTTGCTGCCATTGCGCTGTACTTCGTGACTGCGCATATTTGTTCAAAATTCAAAACAGGAGAAAAATGACAACATGATAAAAAGATTTATTTCGTATTACAAACCAAAACCAATTAAAAAAATATTCATCATAGATATGATTTGTGCCTTTACATTAGCCATATGCGATTTATTTTATCCTCTCATAACACGAAACATAATCAACATATATGTTCCAAACCAACAGCTTCAGGTTATGATTACATGGCTGGTTATTTTAGGATTAATATACCTGCTGAAGGTTGGACTGAATTACTACATAACATATTACGGCCACATAATGGGAGTAATGATGCAGGCGCGAATGAGAAGGGATATATTCGAGCATCTTCAGGACCTGCCCTTTGTTTTCTTTGATGACAGCAAGACCGGAACACTTTCTTCCAGAATCATAAACGACCTGATGGACGTATCGGAGCTTGCACACCACGGCCCGGAGGATTTGTTTGTTTCAGTTGTAATGCTCATAGGCTCCTTCATAGCATTGAGCACCATCAACCTTCCGCTTGCACTTATAGTGTTTTCCGTAATTCCTTTCCTTGTGATTTTTGCAATGAAGCTCAGGGTAAGAATGTCGGATTCCTTTATGGAAACAAGAGAAACCATAGGTGAAGTCAATGCAACCATTGAAAACAGCATTTCAGGCATCAGGGTTTCAAAGGCATTCAGCAATAAGGAAAATGAAATTGAAAAGTTTGAAAACAACAACAAGAAATTCCAGCATGCAAGGAAAAAAGCATACAAGGTAATGGCCGAATTCCACGTGGGCTCATCCTTTATAATAGACTTTTTAAATTTGCTGGTGCTCAGCACAGGCGGTATTTTCTTCTTCAAGGGATGGATAAACTTCGGAGATTTTGCTGCCTTCATATTATATATAGGAAACTTTTTAAATCCAATACGAAAGCTAATCAACTTTGTAGAGCAGTATCAGTCGGGCATTTCGGGCTTCAGACGCTTTATTGAAGTTATGGACAAAGAAACAGAACAAGACGAGCCCGGTGCTAGAGATATAGATTCAGTGGATGGAGAGATTAAATTTGACAATGTTTCTTTCTCCTATGACGACCACAAGGAAGTTTTAAAGGATATTTCATTCAGCATAGAAGCAGGAAAAACCGTGTCCTTCGTAGGACCTTCAGGAGGAGGAAAGACAACGCTGTGCCACCTGATACCACGCTTCTATGAAACAGAGGAAGGAAATATTTATATTGACAACACCGATATCAAGGACTTCACACGCAGATCCCTGAGAAAAAATATAGGAATAGTTCAGCAGGATGTATTTCTGTTTACGGGAACTATTGCCGACAACATCCACTGCGGTAAATTTGACGCCACCATGGAAGAAGTTATCGAAGCCGCCAAAATGGCAAATATCCACGATTTCATAATGTCTCTCCCTGAAGGCTACGACACATATGTGGGAGAAAGAGGAGTTAAGCTGTCAGGCGGACAGAAGCAGAGAATTTCAATAGCAAGAGTATTTTTGAAAAATCCGCCTATATTAATACTGGATGAAGCGACGTCTGCTCTGGACAACGCAACGGAGCAAATGATTCAGCATTCTCTGGAAGAGCTTTCAAAGGGCAGGACTACCGTGGTTGTTGCACACAGGCTCTCCACAATTAAAAACTCCGATGAAATTATAGTTATCACGGATAAGGGCATACAGGAAAGAGGAAAACACGAGGAGCTTATAAATCTAAACGGAATTTATGCCGAGCTTTATAACTCTCAGTTCAGCATTGCGTAGGTGATATATGAAAATTACGATTATCGGGCACTGGGGAGGCTTTCCCCGTGTCGGAGAGGCTACCTCCGGGTACCTCATAGAGCATGATGAATACAAGCTGCTGCTGGAATGCGGAAGCGGAGTTGTGAGCACTATTCAGAAAAAAGTTGACTTAGGAAAGCTGGATGCTGTTCTTATAACCCACTACCATTACGACCATTGCTGCGACATAGGCCCGCTGCAGTACGGACGGCAGATAAAGACACAGCTGGGGGAAATAAGCGGCACATTGGATATTTATGCCCCTGAAGGTGAATTTTTTAAGCTTATGAATTGGGGAGAATACACATGCGGCAAAAGCTATGATGAAAAAAGCGTGCTTAATTTAGGTCCCTTTGAGATAAGCTTTATAAAAAATGTACACCCTGTAGATGCTTACAGCGTAAAAATAAAATGCGACGGCAAAATATTTTCATTTACATCAGATACTTCTTATTTCAGTGAGCTGCCGGAATTTTTCGGAAACTCAGATGCGCTCATGACAGAATGCAGCTTTTATGCCCATATGGACGGCACGGCTGCAGGACATCTGAACAGCACTCAGGCAGGAATGCTGGCAGAGGAAGCAAAGGCAAAAATGCTTATTTTAACCCACCTTCCTCATTTCGGAAACTTAGAGGATTTGAAGCTGCAAGCACAGGAAAATTACAGCGGTAAAATAATATTATCCTCATGCATGCTTGAAATTAATATGTGATTATGGGAAATAATAAATGCACTTCTATTCCGGTATAAATATATGCAGGATGGGAAGTGCATTTTATTGTTGAAATGAATGCGAGCTCAGTATATAATAAGTCGATAAAATATTATTAGGATGTGAAACAATGATATCAATCAAAGGCAGACGCAAATGCGAAAGCTGCGGGAAAAGATATAATTACTATTATTCAAAGGGCTCTGAAGCCGAAAAAAAAGTAAGGTACAAGGGCAAGGATGAAAACGCAAGTCAATGTACCGACGTAAAGGTTCTTTCTATGTACAGCTACAAGGTTACCGTAGACTGTCCCGAATGCGGTGCAGAGGAAACCTTCGTATATACAGACTGAGACAATTTAAGCCAAAATGTCGATCGAAGCTCCCGTTGCTCCTGCGGCGGATGTTTCAGCGCCTGCCGGAATTTCTGCAACGGCAGGTGCACCTGCTTCAGGTCCGTATCCCGGAATACCGGCCTTTTTTCTTTCTTCATTTCCCAAATGGGATATTTTCTCGTCAGCTTTTCTCATTACATATTTAATTTTCTGAAGGGCACGCTTCGCCTGCGCACTGTCTCCTCCGCTATTTTTGATTTTTTGAGCTTCTCTTGCCAGGCTTCTTTTCACAGCAAATATGATACTGTTTTAATTTAAAAGTGCGGACAAATATTTGTCCGCAACATAGGAAAACAGCATATAGCAATTCGCTTCAGGGGAACTGATTTAATGCGAATTAGTATAAGGAATGTCTTAAAGGATAGGCACTAAAATATGTTGTTACAATAATGCGTTATCGTCATCAAACACTTTATTTTTTACGGCACTGAATTTCTTCAGTATATCCTGTACAGAGAGGCCTTCTCTCTCATTGCCGTCAATATCCACCGCGATGTTTCCCGAATCCATCATTATTGTTCTTGAACCATATTCCAGTGCGGAGGTTATATTGTGAGTTATCATCAACGTTGTAATATTGTTTTCCGAAACAATTCTGTTGGTGAGGTCCATTACAGACTTGGCGCTCAGGGGATCCAGTGCCGCTGTGTGCTCATCAAGGAGCAGCAGCTTCGGCTTTACGAGCGTTGCCATTATAAGGGTGATCGCCTGCCTCTGCCCGCCTGACAGCAGCCCTATTTTTGTGTTAATTCTGTCCTCAAGGCCGAGATTCAGAGCAGACAGACGCTCTCTAATAAGGGTTTTTTCTTTTTTTGAAGGCATGCGCATAATATTTTTCCCGGTACTTCTCATATATGCAATGATGAGATTCTCTCCCACCGTGAGATTCGGCGCAGTACCCCGCATTGGGTCCTGGAAAATACGTCCTATAAATGATGCTCTTCTATATTCGGGCATATATGTTATGTCCATTCCGTCCAGCTCAATAATACCGTTATCACACAGCGCCGAACCGGATATTGCATTGAACATGGTGGATTTTCCCGCACCGTTTCCGCCTATTATCATCACAAATTCTCCCTGGGAAACATTCAAGCATAAATTGTTCAGGGCCTTGTGTTCATCAGGCGTGTTTTTATTGAAAATCTTGTTTACAGCTTCTAATTTCAGCATCATATTCTCCCCCTTCGCAATCCGGCAACTTCCATCTTACTTTTAATATTGGGAACGGACAGTGCCACAATAACCACCAGGGAAGATATCAGCTTCAGATAGGACGGCGGAAAATTGGTTGTCAGTATAAGTGCAATTATAAATCTGTAAATTAATGAGCCTATTATTACAGAAACAAGTCCCAGGGTTATATTTTTATTTTTTATTATGGCGCTTCCTATTATAATGGAAGCAAAGCTTATTACCACCATTCCAGCTCCCATGTTCACGTCCGCAGACTGCTGCATCTGTGCAACCAGTGCACCGGATAATGCCACTATTGCATTTGAAATGGCAAATGCTATGATTTTGATAAAATCTGTGTCTATTGAGGATGCCCTGCACATTGCCTCATTATCTCCTGTTGCTCTTATGGATAGGCCCAGCTGTGTCCTGAAAAACCAGTTCAGCAGCACAAAGATCGCTGAAATAATTATAATCATGGCGGCTATTTTATACGCCTTGCCCGCAAATAACTGCTCTGCATATGTGAAAATGCTGGACTTGTTCAGCAATGGTATGTTAGCCTTGCCTCCCATTACTGCCAGATTCACAGAATACAGTCCCGTCATTGTAAGAATTCCCGACAGTATGGGTTGTATGCCCATCTTGGTCTGGAGCACGGCGGTTATAGTCCCCGCCAGCGCTCCTGCCACAATTGCCGTTATAAGTCCCAGCACCGGATTGCCGGAGAATGTGAACACAGCCGAAACAGCCGCTCCCAGAACAAAGCTTCCGTCCACCGTCAAATCGGCAACATTCAATATTTTGAATGATATATATGTTCCAAACGCCAGGAGCGAGTAAACAAGCCCCAGCTCAATTGCTCCTATAAATGATGTCAAGCTCAATTTTATGCCTCCCCTATGTTATTCGACCACTTTAAATCCCTTTAATAAATCTTCAGGTATTTCAACGCCGATTTTTTCGGCAACAGATATATTCACTATCTTTTCGTATTCTTTCAGTGTTTCCACAGGTATTTCGGAAATTTGCACTCCGTCAATTACTCTGCGCACTATGTCCGCCACCTGTCTCCCAAGCACTGTGTAATCAACACCCATTGTTGCGAAACCGCCGTCGTTCACCATTGAATCCGCTCCGGTATACACGGGAATTCCTGCTTTCATGGCCTCAGATGCAAGCACCGGCATTGCAGACGCAACGGTGTTGTCGGTAGGCGTGAATATGGCATCAGCCTTGCCTGTCAGTGACTGAGCAGCCTGCAGAAGCTCGCCTGAATTTGTTATTGTTGTTTCTGTGTATGCAACACCTTTTTCCTTAAGATATTCCTTTGCCTTGTCAATAGCGGCAACCGAATTTACCTCACCGCTGTTGTACAGAAATCCGTAAGTCTTTGCCTCAGGCGTCAGCTCAAATGCCAGGTCAAATATCTGCTTTACGTCTATAGCATCGGACACACCTGTCACATTTGCCTCAGGTCTGTTCAGATCCTTCACCAGTCCTGCTTCCAGCGGATAGCTTGCTGCCGCGAATATTACAGGTATATCCTTTGTAGCAGCTGCAGCGCTCTGTGCCGTTCCCGTTCCTATCGGCACTATAATATCCATCTTGTCTCCTAGGAACTGTGAGATAATCGTATTTATGTTGGATGGGTCACCTTGTGCATCCTTGTAGGTTATTTCAACCACATCCTTGAGTCCCTGCTCTTCAAGCCCTGCAATTATGCACTCTCTTATCTGGTTCAGAGAAGGATGCTCAATCGGCTGGATTATTCCTATCTTTATTTTCTTATTTTCATCAGTCTTTTGCTCCTGTTGGCCATTTTCCACAGGTTTCTGTTCTTCATTCGATTTTGTTCCGGCACATCCGGTCACTGCTGCAAGCATTATTGCCGCAATAATAATTATTGATAATATCTTTTTCATTTCACCCTCCAGATTAAGTAATCATTATATTATTTTTTTACTTTATTATTTCATTATTCTGCTATTCTATTATTTGAAGCTCCTTCAGCTTATCCCCCGCTATTTCAATACCCAGTGATTTTGCCGTGGTTGTGTTCACCATTCTTGAGTATTTATTTATAATTTCAACAGGATTTTCGGATATTTTCTCTCCCTTTAAAATCCTTTCCGCCATGGCTGCGGTCTGTCTTCCCAGAACCTTGTAGTCAATACCCACCGTTGCAAAGCCTCCGTCCTTTACCATGGAATCTGCTCCCGTATATACGGGTATGCCTGCATTTATTGCTTCCTGTGCCAGTACGGGCATTGCAACAGCCACGGTGTTGTCATTGGGCACAAATATTGCATCAACCTTACCAGCCAGAGACTGTGCCGTCTGTTGAAGCTCACCGGAATTCGTAATATTCGTTTCAATATACTTCAGACCATTTGCATCACAGTAGTCCTTTGCTCTTTTGATACCTGAAGCGGAGTTCACCTCTCCCGGATTATATATAAATCCGTATGTTTCAACATCGGGTGTAAGCTCTGCCGAAAGCTTGAATATATCTTCAATTGCTATTGCATTGGACACACCTGTTATATTCCCATCTGTTTTGTTCATATCCTCAACCAGACCTGCCTGCACCGGATAGCTCACCGCCGCAAACACTATGGGTATATCCCTGGTTGCCGCCTGTGCTGCCTGCGCCGCTCCTGTGGCAATAGGAATAATCATATCAACATTTTCTCCCACAAACTGGTTTACAATTGTAGTTACATTTGTAGGGTCATTTTGTGCATCTTTATACAGTATTTCCACACTGTCCTTCATTCCTGCTTCTTCCAGCCCTATAACTACATATTCTCTTATTTCGTCCAGAGACGGATGATTTTGCCCCTGCACTATTCCTATCCTGAATTTCTTGTCACTTCCTGAAGCTCCGCTGTCATTTGTTTTTACGGCACATCCTGATACCGTCATTAAAAATACTGATAATAATGTTAAAACTGCAATAATTCTTTTCATTCTATTCTCCCGAATTGTATTTACAAAAACAAAAAACCCGTCCTTATGAAAAGGACAGGTATAATTCCTGCGGTACCACCTTAATTGACTGAAAATTCAATCCACTTTGATGAAAATGCCATCACATTTTCTGCCTTGTAACGTAGGCCTACGTTTCAGATACTTGAGTGTTAACCCGTTCACCTCACCCTCAGCGATCCATTTGTCCGTACTGCGTTCTGCCGGGCTCTCATCTACCCCCGCTCTCTGTAAGTGCACATATCGGTTTAATCTTCGCTTCAACAGTTTGTTTTTGTATTATTATGAATAATATCACCGTAACTTCTATTTGTCAACAGCTAATTTAAAATTTTTTATATAATCCAGCAATACTTCCTTTTTGTTTTCCAGCTTTCCCTCAATCACAAGGTCTAGAAGCTCATTCAATGCAGCCCCAAGAGCCATGCCTTTTGAAAGTCCCACTCCAATGAGATCCTCGCCGTCAACATCCAGCATTTTAAGGCTGTAGCATTCATTGTTCGCAATTATTTCATCTGCGGCCTTTTCAGCCTCATACAATCCGAAAAGCTCATTTGCAAATAAATCGCCCTGAGCTTTAAATACAGCGGCTTTAAACTTAATCAGAGCAGTGTAATTGTCATATCCTATTTTTTTAAGCAGCTTCTTTATAACTATCTTATCAGAAATAATTTCCTCATCCCGACATGAAGACAACAGCCCTACGGAGCTGATTGTTTTGCCGTCATACTTTAGGGTCTTCAGTATTTTTTCCGCATTGCCTGTTTTATGAAGCAGAAGCAAAAGCCTGAGCGTGAGACTGTCTGCATGCTTCATAGAACTCAAAATAACTTCCCACTCGTTATCATTGAAGGTTTTTATTTCAGGAATAAACACCTCCACAAGCTCCCCGTATTCCGTCATAACATTGTGGAAATTCGAGCCCATAAGAAGCTTGTTGAATTCAGACACTATTCTCTCTTTAGAAATATTGCACAAAAGCTCCTTGTTTTTTCGGATGCTTTCTGATGTTAATTTTTCGATTTTAAAGCCAAGCACTGAGCTGAACCTCAGGGCTCTGAGAATCCTTAGCCCATCCTCGCCAAATCTTTCGTCCGGGTCGCCAACACATCGTATGGTCCTGCTTTCAATATCGGAAATTCCTCCGAATAAATCAACAATTCCTTTTCTGCCGTATGCCATTGCGTTGATGGTGAAATCTCTTCTTCGCAGGTCATCGGCTATTTTATCCGTAAAAAATACGGTATCAGGATGCCTGTTGTCCGTATAGCTGCCGTCAATTCTGTATGTTGTTATTTCAATCTGCATCCCTTGGATTATAACCGTTACCGTGCCGTGCTTAAGCCCCGTATTTATGGTTCTGTATTCCTTGAAGCAGGTGCTTATTTCATCAGTCCTGGCTGACGTCGTAATATCCCAGTCCTTTGGAGCATTCTCCAGCAGACTGTCTCTTACACAGCCTCCCACAATATATGCCTCAAACCCGTTGTTATTTAAAATATTCAATGCTGTTCCAATTTCTCTCGGAATAACTATATTCATTTTCATGTCCCATTTTTATTATTTATTATGCCTTTACCCTCTTGCTTGCATACATCCTCATGTCTGCTACGGCAAGAGCCTTGTCAAAGCCTATCATGTTATTTTCGTTGATTTCACATATACCATAGCTGAATCTGACTTGTATGTCAGTTCCCGATTCCAGAACAGCTGCTGCTATTCCCTCCATCTTCACTTCAGCCAGAGTAATATTCTGATCCCCGAAAAGCACAATAAACTCATCCCCAGCAAACCTTGCCGCCACATCCGCTATTCCTGTCTCTCTACTGAGAACAGCAGCGAAATGCTTCAAAACCATATCACCGTAATAATGGCCGTAGGTATCATTTATTGCTTTAAAATCATCTATGTCTATCATAGCAAGGCAAAACGGATTTTTATCAATTTTAAGCCGCTCCAATTCCAGGTCAAATTCTTTTTTTATGAGCCTTCTGTTAATAAGACCTGTAAGCTCGTCGTAGTCAGCCAGATATTTCAGCCTGTTCTGAGCAAGTGCATTTCTTATTGCCAGCTCCATTTCAAATTTGATTTGATCCATAAGCGCTAAATCCCTCTCTGTAAATACATGACCAGGAATGACAGAATCAACATTGATAAGACCTATGAGCCTGTCATCGGCATATATGGGTGCGGCCATGGTACAGCTTATATCAAGAGCATTTACACTTTCAAGACCTTCCACAATCTCTTTGTTTGCATTGCGGATATCAAATTCCTTTGGATTTTTAATTATTGCGGATTTGCTGAATCCGTTTATTTTATATAAATACACTTCCTCTTTCCTGAATATGAAATCCGTCAGTTCTTCCCGGTAACCTTTTACCACCTTGTAGTAAAACACTTCACTTTCTTCATCAAACAGCAGAATGCTCCCCTTTGTAGCATTTGGTATGAGCTCAGTAATCGTATCCAGAGCTATTGAGTAAATTTCTTCCTCATCAGTAGCCTTCGATATTTTCTCACTGGTATCAAACAATTTTTTTCTCATATCTTCATATGCGCTCAGTAATTTCTTATTTTTGCGAATCAACCTGTATTCATATATAGAAATAGCAACATATACAATTAACAAAATAAAAAGTATTAACTCAATACTAACCATATGACCTCATCACCAATACTTTAAGTTTACCGTTATTATCAATCAACATAATCATACAAAATAATTATACCACGTCATCAGAATGAAAGGTAATAAAATTTTCTGTCTTTTATATAAAAATGCGCATCTTTTAATATATTATCGGCTTTATATGCAAAAAAATTACACCGATGCCGTATTATTTTCCTCTTCATCCTTAATCCAATGCGTACCAATTGCGGTGCCCTGTACGATTCACCGTTGCCCGGATTGTATGCACAATCTGCAGAAACAGGATTAAATTCAGAAAGCCGCTTTGCAAGACTGCACAGCGGCTTTTTTATTTTAGCTTGAAGCTCTAATTACACATTATTACATTAAAGCTTTAATGAAATTCTATATTTAATTAAACCTTTACTTTTTGCTTACGTACAAGTTCTACAAATAACCGCGCAATATCCGGATCAAACTGAGTACCTGTGCATTTCTCAATTTCTTCAATGGAAGATTCCCAAGATAAAGCCCTCCGATATATCCTGTCCTCTGTCATCGCATCGTACGCGTCTGCTACCGCAAGAACTCTAGACAACAGCGGAATTTCCGCGCCTTTTAAGCCTTTCGGATAACCTGTTCCGTCCCAACGTTCATGATGGTGTAAAATATATTCAGCAATGTGCTTTAGCTGAGGCGTTGACATGGCTATTCGATATCCAATTTCGGTATGATGTTTCATTTGCTTCCATTCCTCATTTGTAAGTTTGCTAGGCTTATTTAGAATACGATCATCTATTCCAACTTTACCTATATCATGCAACAATGATAGCAATCGAAGATCATCCAATCTTTTTTGATCTAAGTCAAGATGCTCTCCAATCATATTGGTCAGGCATGTTAACCTTTGACCATGTTCCTCTGTCTCCTGGCTTTTGGCATATAATGTTGCCATAGCTGAAGATACAATAGCATGGTGTGAGCTTTTTTGATTTAACAGCTTATGATGTTTCAGGTGCCCCTCTGTAATCTTTTCAATTTCCTCCATACTTTGTCCATTCGATTCCTTTGTACTGTCACCAATAGATAGGCTTATTTCGTATCGAGACTGCTTCTCTGTTCTGTTGTATCTCTCTATAGTTCTTTGGATTTCTACTATCAGGTTATTAGCCTCCTTATTGCCGGTGCAAGGCATAAGTAGCATGAATTCATCTTCGCTCACATGCCCCAATACATCATTTCGCCGACGGTAGCTTTTAATAAACGCAAGCAAAATTGCTTCCAGTAACTGTGCCTGCTGAATGCGCCTGGCTGCTATATCTTTTGGATGATGGTATTTCATTTAGGCTCTCCCCTTATATGAGAATAGGAGCTGTTGCCATGCTCCTAAACTTAATAATCCATGGATTTATTATATAGATTTTTCTACTTCCTGAACTATCTACTGATATATACCACTCTTTATGTACTTACAGCTTTATTACTTTTTATTTCTTCTTATAGTGCAAGAATCCCAATTTACGGATAGTGCAATTACTACATTTCCCTCTTTAATTTGAATTTGTCAACCTGCATTTTTAGGAGAGATGCCTGACTTGCCAGTTCTTCACTTGCAGCCGCACTTTCCTCTGAAGTTGCAGAGTTTGTTTGAACCACCTCTGATACCTGCATTATACCTTGATTTATCTGTACAATGCCTGTCGCCTGTTCGTTAGAAGCTGCAGCGATGTTGCTTACTAAATCAGCCACCTGTCCAATATCTCCTACAATCTTGGCGAGTGCACCAGCAGTCTCATTCGCAATATCACTTCCGCTTTCAACCTTTTTGATAGAATTTTCAATCATATCTGTAGTTTCTTTAGCTGCCTCTGCTGAGCGAGCCGCCAGATTTCTTACCTCCTCTGCAACAACCGCAAAACCCTTGCCGTGTTGACCTGCACGTGCTGCTTCGACAGCAGCATTGAGAGCCAATATGTTAGTCTGGAATGCAATATCATCAATTACCTTAATAATCTTTGAGATGTTGGTTGATGAATAGTTGATTTCTTGCATTGCCTTGAGCATCTCTCTCATTTGCTGATTTCCAGCTTCCGCATTGGCTTTTGCAGATTCTGCCAGTCTACTGGCTTGACTTGCGTTATCAGCATTTTGTTTAGTTTGAGATGATATTTCCTCTATGGAAGCTGAGAGCTCTTCGATTGAACCGGCTTGTTCAGTAGCACCTTGAGAAAGTGCGATGCTGGACTCAGACATCTGCTCAGAGCCTGCTGATACCTGTTCTGATGCAAGAGCAATGCTCGTCAGAACTTCATTGTTCTTTTCTACCAATTCGTGAAGTTTTTTGCCAAGCAGGTCATCTTCTGATTTAATCTCGACATCAACCGTCAAATCTCCTCCCGCAATTCTCTCTGCAGTGAAAGCCTGACCGCGGATGTTTTCTATCATATTGCTAAATGACTGCATCAGCTTACCGATTTCATCCTTGGCAGTAGTTGCCTCGATATTAATATTTACATCACCCAAGGCTAGTTTGTCGGCTGCTTCCTCTAACTTTTTAACAGGATTAGAAATAATCCTTGATATAAACATACCAAGTGCCATCGATATTACTACACCTGCAATAATTAAGACCGCCATTGTCAAAATAGATGTTTTTGCCGCAGCCGAATTTACATCCGATGCCGCGCTTGCCAATTCTATTTTTAAGCTGATCAATTCATCAATTGCACGCGAAACTTCTTCATTCAAAGCCGCTCCTTCCACAGATACGATGTTAAGAGCCTGATCCTTTTGATTTGTCATAGTAAGCTGAATCACATTTTCCATATAGACAGGAAACTGATTTGTCATTACATCAGTAAAGGTGTCATATGCATTTTTGATCCTTGGATCTTGGATTGATTTACCGAATTGCTGTAAACCTTCTATTACAGCTTTATAATTTTCATTGATTGTCGCAGCACTCTGATTTTTTGATGCAATATCATCCAAAGCAATGATCTCCCTTAACCCAACCCGCAAGGACTGGTACCCCTGAACAACGGGAATTAATTCTGAAAGCTGGACAACATGCCTTTCATACATTTCAGTGTCTAAACGATTGATAT
>DAMAEI010000064.1:14272-17374 GCA_031997345.1 Sedimentibacter sp.
GATATTATTTATGTTAATAATGCCAACAAGCCCTATCATACCGGCGATAAGGGCTACAATAATAAAAGCTAGTATTAATTTTGCAGAGATTTTTAAATTATAGAACCATTTCATATAAACGGCCTCCTTAGTATTATTATTACCAAATCAATTAACGCTGTTCAAAAGCTCTTTTTCTTCGTCTCCCAAAAACCTTTCGCAATCTAAAAGTAATTTGATATCATTTCCGATCCTTCCTATCGCTTTTAAATAGCTTGACCCACAACTTTTCATGTCGGGAGGGGATACAATATCCTCTTCCTGTATTTCCAAAACCTCTGATACACTGTCTACAATTAATCCAACAGAAGTAGCTTTGGAATCTATTACAATAATACAAGTCCTGCTATCGTATTTACGAAGCGGTTTTTTAAAACGAAGCCGTACATCCATAACAGGAATGATCTTGCCACGCAAATTAATAACTCCTATAATATTTTCAGGAAACTCCGGAACTTCAGTAACAGGCTGAATGCCAACAATCTCAGTAACATACTGAATTTCAATTCCATACATCTCATTTCCCACAGAAAAGATTAGAAACTTTCCTTTTTGCGAATCTTCAAAATCATCGATTACTTCTGAATTTGTTGCCTTAGTCATTGAATTACCTCCTTTCTTTGTTAGTTTTTTTTTATAAAAAAGCTTGAATATTTGGTTAAATATCATTATCCTTTTTAAATACAACAAATTAAATAAATAGTGCTGATTAAAGTTAATTATTTTCCTTTTTTTAAAGTAAATTATGATGTAAAGGTACACCTTAATAACTCAGCATAAATACACAATTTTAAAATATAAAATAGTCGAAATTTGTTGACTTTTGTCATAATTTGGTTTATAATACATTTTGCATAATTATATTTATTTATAATGCTATTAAGGTGTACCTTTTTATCAATCTTATAACTACTGAAAATGTTCTGTTTTGGGCATTTACCTTCAAAAACTAACTTAGTAAGAAAAAAATATATAAATAAGTCGAATATTATTTTGACCTCTTGTTATAATTAGAGACAGGAGGTTATTTTAATGGAAAATTTTTATGGCTATATGAGGGTGTCTTCGCTAGATCAGAATATAGAGCGTCAAAAAATTGAGCTTACCCGCTGGGGTATTATTGAAAACAATATTTTTTGCGACAAATTATCCGGCAAAGATTTTAACAGGCCCCAATATCAGAAGTTAAAGAGAAAACTTAAAGAGGGCGATGTCCTTGTTGTAAAAAGTATAGATCGTTTGGGTAGAAACTACTATGATATACAAGAAGAGTGGCGGGAAATTGTAAAAAAAAGAAAGGCGGATATTGTGATTTTAGACATGCCTATCCTTGATACAAGAACTAATAAAGACTTAATTGGAACCTTGATATCAGATATTGTGCTCCAATTGCTTTCTTATGTTGCACAAGCAGAGCGTGAAAATATTAAGCAGCGCCAAGCAGAAGGAATTGCCATCGCAAAAGCACAAGGGAAACATTTAGGTCGCTTTCCTACCCCTATTCCTAAAGAGTTTTATCCAGTCTATGAAAAATGGCATCAACGCATCTATACCCTTGAATCAGCAAGCAAGAAATTAGGCGTTACTGTCAGTCAATTTAGAACAATGATCAAAAAACATAAAAGAAATATTGAGTCAAAGTAGAGTTTAACATACAATAAAGCAGATCAGTAATATGTGTCATTTAGACTGCTTGCACAATGAATTGCAGTCAAGAAACAGGAGTAAATTCAAATAGCCGCTTTGCAAGACTGCAAGGCGGCTTTTGATAATATATAAACATCATTAAGGATGCTTCATCTCAGTACTCTTTATTGCATCTCTTTCATACCGTATCAACCTTTCAGAAAGATTACCCGTATGCAGCTCAAACAAGTGCTCGTCAAAATCGTAGAAATATATTGAACGCCCCTCTTCTTTAATCCGCGGTCTACCCGGTTTTATTTCCGCACCGGCTGATTTTATTTTATCGATATATCTATCAAACTCTTCATCCCGTATTTGAAACGCAAGATGATTATAGGAACGCTCCGTCAAAGGTTCTCCTTCCATAATGCAAATCCACAAGTCATTTATAAGAAAGAACTTTTCCTTTGAAAAAGAAAAAAATTCATCCCCGCTTGAGTACACCTCTTCCGCTTCAAAAATCTCCTTGAAAAATACCGAGGCCCTCTCTAAATCCTTTACAACCAAAGTTATATGACTTAGTCCTAAAATCACAAAATCACCGCCGTTATAAGTATATTAATAATAATATATTTCACAGCACAAAATCAAGTAGGATTTTATCTATCTTAGTCCCTTTAATTTCTTTATTGACTCTCTATCATATTCCAATATTTCACCTGCGACATATCTTGACTCATTATCTAAATTACCTCTTAAAACTTTTTCCGCCATATTTACGCCTTTAGTTTCTCCATCAATGGCCTTTTTAATGACTTCATAATCCAAACTTGAGCCTAATTCCATATTAAGCATAATATCTCCCATCTTACCTTTAATACCGAGATTTTCGTCAGGCCTACCGCCTATATCTTGAATATAGTTGGCTAGCGTCTCAGTATTCTTCCTGTGTTGTTTTTGAATGTCTTGAAAAGTTGTTTTAACACTCTCGTCTTCTACTCTGCTTATAAAATTATTAAAATTTTCTATTGTCATATATTCACCTTGCAATAGTTCATTAAGTGACTTTGTTAATTCTACTTTATTATCCAATTTTATACCTCTCATAAAAATTTATTATGAGCTTATTTTCCCACCGATTTGTAAATCTATTCTTATTTTTATCTGATAGTTTTTTCAATATAATTTAATGTATAAATTCTAAAATCTACACATTTCTTTTGCACAAGACTCATATAAATACTTATTCCTAACCTAATCTATTTAATATCTTGTATTTAATTTTTACTAGCCATTTTCCGATTCTTTTTCTTAGATCCATTATGTACCTCTCCATCTAATTATGTAACAGGTGGGATTACCACCTGTTTGTTAACATCTAGGACAATTTGTATTGCAACCAGTACAAAACCAACTTCTACAGCGTGAACAACATCT
>DAMAEI010000064.1:17548-17795 GCA_031997345.1 Sedimentibacter sp.
TCTATCAACTCCTTTTGCATTAAATGTTATAATATATATATTCATGTAGATTTATTTGGACACTATACTGTGCAAGATTTATCGCAATATGCTATTATTTGCATTATCTTTTACAACACGAACCACCATACACTACATGCAACTATTGCGCCAACAATGCAAATAATAGTGTCATTCATAGTATCTACCAACCCCGCAGGTTGAATAGCTTTTACGGATAAATGATTATTTGAATTATGCTTTTTCT
>DAMAEI010000065.1:0-13401 GCA_031997345.1 Sedimentibacter sp.
TAAAGTAAGGCTCTCAATTGATTTGGAAAGCGCTCCGATTTCATCGCTGCTTTTTATGTCTATGTCAACATCCAATTCACCCTCAGCCAGCCTGTTTGTTATTGCAGTTACCCTCTTTATAGGCCCTGTAAAAATTCCAAGTATTATAAACATCACAACCGATAATGCTGCTATGGTTGCAACATATATAAAAATTATAATCCTTATGAGCATGCGTGTATTTGATGTAAATTCATTCTTAGGCATTGCGGATATTATTTTCCAGCCTGTACTTCCTATTTCAGCACTGTTGCCCATGATTTTATTATCTTTATACGCGTATTCTCTTACCTCACCGTCACCGATTGAGTTAATCATATTTTGGCTGATGCCTATTTCATTTATGGTCTTCAACAAATTATCTGCGTCCTTATGAGCTACCACTATGTTGCTCCCGGTTAAAAGCGTGAAATATCCCTCGTTTCCAAGCTTATATCCACTGACCATATTCGCCAGAGTGTCGATAGTAATGTCAACGGCTGTCAATCCTTCTATTCTGCCGTTTACATGGACAGGCGCCGTAATTGTAATTACCATGCCTCCTGTTGCGGCATCAACGTATGGGTCTGTAATGCATATTTTATCGTCCATAATGCTTGCATAATATTCCCTTATGGTCAAATCAAAAGATTCATCCGACAATCCATCCATATCATCAAAATAATAGGAAGGATTACCCTCCGCAATATATGCTGAAAGTATTATATCCTTGTTCGCTTTCTGAGTATCTATAAGTGTATTTCTTACAATAACAGATTTTTCATTTGCCAAAACATCCCCACGGCTTTTTACACTTACTAAAAAGTCCTGAATGTTTTTATCCTGTGCCATCTGTTGGACAATTGTAACATACTTTTCGAAGAAAAGTTCGGCTTCCTTGCTTACACTCTGAGATGTTTCACTCAATATACTTTTTTCATTTTTTGTAAACCTGTTGTTCACCGTCGCCCCTATTATCGCTCCGTTCATTAAAAGCAGCAGCGTGCATCCCACAAACAAAATAAACATTAATCTTCCTTTTATGCTTCTTACCTTATGCTTTTTAACGATATCCTTTCGATTGTTTTTCCCGCCCATTTATCCTCTTTACCCTCCATAAAATTTTGGTACTATAATATTATCGGAAATATTATCGAAAACTTTAACTGTATCGGTAAATTAAATAATTCACAGCCTGTTCATAACAAACCCGGCAGCTTATCGGGCTACCGGGCATCAATTATTTATTTACTGCTAATGAATCGGTATTGAATCCTCCTACCAAATCGTTCAGTATGTGTGCCTGTCCTGAAAGCTCTTCGCTGTTTGCAGCGCTGGCCTCAGCTGTAGCCGCATTTTCCTGCACCACAGATGATATCTGCTCTATCCCGCTTCTTATCTGGTTTACCGAAACAGTTTGATGTGAGGATGCTTTTACTATTTCATTTATTATCTCATTTGTTTCGTTTGTTTTGCTCACTATTCCTGCCAATGACCTGCCTGCTTCGTCTGCCAGCAATGTTCCCTTACGGATTGCGTTGATTGAGTTTTCTATGAGGGATGTTGTTTGCTTTGCTGCCTCGGCTGACTTGCCTGCAAGGTTCCTCACCTCATCTGCAACCACCGCAAATCCCTTGCCTGCCGATCCGGCTCTTGCCGCCTCCACTGCCGCATTTAACGCAAGTATGTTTGTCTGGAACGCTATATCGTCTATTACCTTTATGATTTTTCCTATTTCATTGGATGAGTTGCTTATTTCGTCCATTGCTGAAAGCATATCCCTCATCTGCACATTGCCGGATTCCACTTCTCTTGATGCCTCCATGGCTTTGTTTCCCGCATTTTCAGCATATTCAGCATTGCTGACTATTGTCTGATATATTTCGTTTATTTCAGCCGAAAGCTCTTCTATGGCACTTGCCTGCTCTGTTGTGCCCTGAGCCAGTATCTGTGCTCCTGAGGATATATGCTCTGCGTTTATATTAATGGAATCTGCTGATTCTTTTATCTTCCCTATGGTTGATTTCAATGTCTCCGATACATGCAGCAAAGAGCCTTTAAGCTTAGCAAATTCTCCCGCATAATCATTTTTCAGTTCAACGGTTAGATTTCCATCAGCTATTTCATCGAGGACATCTACACTTTCATCTATGTAGGCTATGTAGGATTTCAGCCTTAAGGTAAGGCTCTCGATTGCTTTTGCCAAGGCTCCGATTTCATCACTGCTTTTTATGTCTATGCCTACATCCAGCTGACCATCAGCTAATCTGTTCGTTATTTCCGTAATTTTCTTTATAGGCTTTGTCATTTTGCTTATCAATAACGCCATTACAATTAAAAGCAGTACCAATGCAATTACAAATGTAATTACTATATTCAAAATAATCTGTTTTGTATTAGACTCAAATTCATCCATTGTCATAGAGGACAGTATACTCCATCCCGTGTTTCCGATTGCTATACTGTTTCCAATGAACTTTTCATTTTTATATGTATATTCTGACACATTTCCTGAGCTATTCTTTATCAGCCGAATCATATTGTCGCTCAGTTCAATTTCGTCTATGGGTTTTAATATGTTGTCTGAATCTCTGTGTGCCGCTACTATATCGTTTTCCGTGATTAATGTGAAATATCCGGTTTCTCCCATTTTATATCCACTTACAATTTTTGAAAGGTTGTCTGTAGATATGTCAACCGCTGCCAGGCCTTCTATTTTCCCGTTGACCTTAACCGGTGCCGAAATCGTAATAACTGTCTTTCCTGTAATTGCATCAGTATAGGGATCTGTTATGCAAATTATACCTTCGGATATGGATTTATAGTAGGATCTTGTTGTTGTATCAAAACCAAAATCCGAAAATGCCGTGGGTGAAGACAAGTAGTAGTCTTTTTCGGCGATAAAAGCCCCTAGTATTACATCCGGGTCAGAATTTACCGTCTCCTTCAATGTCAGTGCCGCAGTCATAAATCCTTCCGTTTCCAGAAGAGTATCTCTTCCCTTCACATCAATCAGAAATTGCTGTAGATTTTTGTCCTGGCCAATCTGAAGCACTATACCTATATACTTTTCAAAAAATGCATTAGCTTTATTGCTGACACCTTCAGATGATGCTTCAAGTATTTCCTTTTCATTTTCCGTAAATTTGCTATTTACCGTTGTACCGATTAAAATCCCCATAAAAAGCAATGCTGTAAAAAACATGACAAATAACACCAACGTGATTTTCATGGTTATGCTTTTGGTCTTCCTGCTTTCTGCCTCTTGTTCATTTGTTTTTTTCATTTTAATTTTCTTCATAAGCGCACACTTCCTTATTAATTTTTATAGTGATTTTACTAAAGCGGACCTATTGGTCCGCTCAGGCTTTTATATTTATCAGCCTGGCTGGTTCTTCCGGCTGATTTAATATATTTTTTACATTTTTCAATTCGTCATTCAGTTTCTTTCGAATCAAGTTTTCTGTTTCAGCAATTTCTTTGAACAACTCCATTATTTCTTTTTTCAATACCTTGAATTTATCAGTTTCTCCAAACCTTAAATAAAGTTCTTCATTTTTGCTTATTTCTTCACTAATTTCATTAATTTTTTCAATATGCTTTTTTCTCGCATCAATCATGGCGCTGATTTTTTCATAATCTGTCTTTGGAGACAGCTTTGATATTTCTATCGTGAAGCTTTGCAGCTCCACGACAGCTTCTAATTTTTTTCTTAGTAATTCTTCCATATTTCACCGTCAGCTCTTAGATGTTCTGGCTATTACATCTGCTTCAGCCCATGTATCTCTCATGTCCTTTACCATAGGAAGTATTCCGTCTATGTACTGTGAGGATTTCATTGAGGATGCCTTAACAATTTCACCGTTAAAAAACATATACATGTCCGAAAGCTCTTGTGACAGCGGGTATTTGTCATCCAGAGTCACAATAAGATGATTGAATATTTTCCTTGTTTTTTCAAGGATTACATTGGCGTTCTCATAATCATCATGTTCTATTAATAACTTCCCCTGATTGAGTTTCTTAATAGCTTCATCAAACAATAAAATCAGAAGCTCACCCTTTGTCATGGTATTTACTGAAGTTTTTTTATACTGTTCAAATGGATTCAACATATCCTCTCCTTTAGCCTAATTTCCCATCATGTCTGTTAACCACGAGCTTTGAGCGTTAAGCTTGTTCAAGCTGTTTTCAAGAGCCGCAAACTGATTCCAGTATCTTTTTCTTTCGGCCTCAAGTGTCTTTTTAAGCGTCTTCATCTTGTCGTCATGGCCCTTGATCTTTTCAGAAATGAAGTTTTTATCTGCGGTCATTCCCGGAAGTCCTGCTTCGTCTATGAGTGTTCCCGCATTTCCGTATTCTCCCACATTCTTTACAAGTACCTTCTTCAGTTCCACAGCTATTCCCGAAATGCCGTCGTCTCCCTTGCTTGATACACCGGTGAACAGATTTTTAATTTCATCGGGGTTTTCCAAAAACATTTCCTTGAATTTTTTTTCATCAAGTACTAATTTACCGCTGGTATCCATCCTTGCGGAGGAAATACCTATGGAGGCCAATGTGAGCGCGCTGACATCGGTGATTGATGACGCCGCACTCTTAAGTCCCTGAAGAGCACTGTTTATTTTCCTGTCGCCGTAAAGAATTCCTTTTTTTGCTTCCTCATTCCAGTTCTTTATTTCATCTTCCTTCATATCATCTTGCTGCTCAGGAGTGAGAGGGGGATAGTCTCCCTTTGGCTTTTCTTTAGTCTTTGTTCCTATGAGTTCTACGATTCCATTGTATTCCTCAATGAATTTCTTAACTCTTTCCACATCCTCATCACTGTTGTTAATAGCATCGAAGGTTATTGGGTAGTCCGTTGTTTTAAGCTCTTTTGCTTTTTCATTCAGCTCAATGTTAACTCCATCTATGGAAATATTAGCTGTGCTTCGTGTAATTTCAGTTTCTATTCCGTTTAATTTATATTTTAATGTTGTATCAGTTCCGTTTGTTATAGTTTGATCTGCTGCTGTGCCGAATAATGCCTCAGCTAAATTACCGCCGTCTACATCCTTAATGGAAACCTTTGTGTGTGCACCTGTTTCTTTGGATACTGCTGAAAAGGTGTCTGTCACAGAAGAATAGAAAACCTTCACATCTGTTTCATTATTGATTTTTTTGATAATGTCATTTAAGGTTGACCCCTTGGCTATTTCAATTACTTTATCATTAACGTTTATTTTATAAACATCTTCACCATCATCATTTTTAGCAGTGCCTGTTGTCAACGGAGCTTTTATTCCTGACTTATCATCATCTATGTCCCTGTTTATGCTGATTCTATTATAATCACCGGATTCCAAGCCGGTAAGCTTTCTAAGCTCCTTGCTTATGGAGTTTATTCCAAATATGTCTTTTGTCCCTGTTGTCGAAAATGTGATTTTATTCGGATCTGTGATGTTGTCTACTTTTATCTTTCCTCCACCGAAAGCTTTGTCCAGTTCACTCTGCAAATGATTTGATAAATCCTGAATGCTGGTTATTTCCGGAGTCTTTTTTAAGTTAATCTGCCTGAGAATTCCGTTATACTCAAAGGTTATATATTCACTGCCATTTTTCAAAATATCTTCTTGAGACCTAGTTAGCTCTATGCTTGACATTAACTCACCAACCATACCTCCGCTGTTATTTCCCGCAACCTTCATTTTAATGACATCCAGAAACTCATTGCTTGCAGCTACCAATGTGCCTCCGCCATCTATTTCAAACCTGAATTCACTTCCCTCAGTTTTTACATTAAATTTAATATTAGCAGCAATATCGCTGGTGAGCTGTTTGGCAATAAGATCGTTCAGCTTGTCTTTAACCTCAGTCTCGGTGGAAGCAGTGAAATCCTTGTCTATTGTAAAGTTATATACCTTGTCGTTAGGGACAGATATACTGAAGGTTTCCCCTGCCAGCCTTGAAATATTTGACGGTATTGTATCTACAGTGCTGAAATTTCCTGCCGACGCATTATTTTTGGAAACAAATTTTGCTGTTGTTGCAACGTTTGATATTTCTGTAATTTGAAGGTTCTTGATATTTTCCGGATTTCCCGTTACATTCACATAATTTGATGATGATTTAAACGTATAGGCTTCAAAAAAACTTGGATCTAAGATATTTGTCTGCGAGCCTGACGAACGTGAAAAATACTTGTTGCTGAAAGCCAACAGCTTTGTGCTCACTTCCCTGTATGCTTCCTGCCTGTATAAAAGCTTCTGCTTTGACTGATACTGCCTGTCTATTTTTCTTCTTGTACCGGCTGTCATCTGTTTTACAAGATCATCTGTGTCCAGTCCCGATAGCAGGCCTCCCACTCCCTTACCGGTTGATGACCCGTATATGCTGGTTGAAAGTATTGACATAATTTTCTCCTTTCGTATCTGTTAAATCTATTTATTCAAATGCTTTAATAGCAAATCAGCTATATTTTCTATAGATGCCTGTGTCTCAACGGCCCCTATGTTGTATGCAACCATTGGCATTCCATACACCACCGAAGATTTTTCATCCTGGCCTATGGTATATGCTCCGGCCTTTCTCATATTCATGAGGCCGCTTGCACCATCCTTGCCCATACCCGTGAGAATGATTCCCACAGCATTTTTTCCTGCTGTTTCAGCAACTGAGTTGAAAAGAACATCTACAGATGGGCAGTGGCCGCTGACCTTTTCTCCGGGCTTGCAGGATACGTAGTATCCCTTTTCATCCTTCATGAGCTTCATCTGCTTATCACCCGGTGCTATAAGCACCAGTCCGCTTTCCACTCTGTCTCCGTCAGTCGCTTCACGCACGCTCATATCGCATAGTTTATTCAGCCTGTCCGCATACATTTTTGTAAATCCCGGAGGCATATGCTGTGTAACTAAGACTCCCGGCATATCCTTGGGCAAATCCCTGATTATTTTAAGAGTTGCTTCTGTTCCGCCTGTTGAAGCTCCTATTGCTATTATTTTCTTTGTTGATGTCTTAATAAGGCTTGAAAGCGATATGGTAGCTTTTGCCCGTGCGGGAGCAGCAGCATCTTCTATTTTAGCAGGCTCCTCTCTCTTGACCGTCATGAGCTTTGCAATAGAAGCAATTTTTATTTTCGTTTTTAGTTCTCTTATAAATGATTGAAAATCATTGCTTGAAGACATATCCGGTTTTTTAACGAAATCTACGGCACCTGACTGAAGCGCATCAAATACGCTTATGTTCATGGAGCTTACAAGAACAACCTTCATGGGATGCTCCACCATCAATTTTTTAATGAATGTAAGCCCATCCATTTTAGGCATTTCTACATCAAGCGTTAATATATCGGGCTTGAAGGCTATAATTTTGTCCATCGCATCCAAAGGATCCACAGCCATACCTACAACTTCTATCCTCGTATCATTGTTTAGCTCGTTTTTCAACACATTTCTAAATAACAGAGAATCATCGGTTATTAATACTCTAATATTGTTTGCAATCATAGTTAGTCCTTTTTGTATATTGCGGGATTAATATATACGTATTTAGATTTATCCCTTTGTATTGTTTCCGCATGGCCGATCATCAGATATCCTCCCTGCTTGGATGCTTCATAAAACTTATTCACCAAATTTATTTTAGTTTCCGCATTGAAATATATCATAACATTGCGGCAAAATATCACATCGTATTTGTTTTTTGCAATAATAGGATCCATAAGGTTAAACACTTTAAATGTTATGTGTTTCTTGATTTCCGGCTTAACCTGGTACTTGCCATCATTTGATTTGTCAAAATACTTCTTCTTGTACACTTCGGATAGATTTTTTATGCTTTCCTCCGAATATATCCCTTCTCTCGCCTTAGAAAGCACGTTTTCAGAAATATCTGTGGCATGAATCTGTATTTTCCACTGGTTTGCGGAGAACTTGAAATAGTCATCCAACACCATTGCCAAGGTGTAAGGCTCCTCACCGGAGGAGCATCCTGCGCTCCATATATCCAAGGTTTTCATTTTATTGTTTTTCTCCTGGTACGGAAGAATAACATCCGTCAGGAACTTAAAATGATTCTCTTCCCTGTAAAAATACGTATAGTTTGTTGTAAGCTTGTTGATGAGCATGGTTATCTCATCCTTGTTGTTCTTTTTCACGCTGTCAAGATACTGCCCGAAGCTGCTCATCCCTTTTCGCTCTATTAAGTTGGACAGCCTTCCCTCTATTAACACTTTCTTCTTAGAAAGGTCTATACCGTAATTTTTATGCATATATTGAACGAATTCTAAAAATTCACTGTCTGTTAATTTTACCATATCTATATACTTTCTATTATATTTCCTATATCAAGGATTAAATTGATACTTCCGTCTCCGAGTATGGAGCATCCCGAGATTCCGGATTCCTTAAGGTTATACTTTGTAAGTATTGATGGAAGCGGCTTTACAACTACCTGCTGCTCTCCTATAATCTTGTCCACAAACAGGCACAGACTGTTGTCTCCTGCTTCAACCAATATCAATATTCCGTCGTCTATGCTGTTTATCTCTGTGCTTATATTGAAATATTCATTAATTCTTACTACAGGATAGCATTTCTCCCTTATGAGAATCATTTCGCTGCCATCAGTGTTGTGTATGATTTCCTTTTCAGAGGTCTTAAAGGATTGCTGGATATTCTTAATGGGTATGATGAACTCTGATTCACCTACAACCACCTGCATTCCCGCAACTATTGTCAGCGTGAGAGGAATTTTGAAGGTAATAACGGTTCCTGCTCCTTCCCTGCTGTCTAAGACAACTGTTCCTCCTACCTTTTCAACGTTTGATTTCACAACATCCATTCCGACACCCCTGCCGGAATATTCAGTTACCGCCTCATTTGTTGAAAATCCTGGAAGCATGATGAACTGATAAATTTCTTTTGGCGTATATTCGCTTTCAGGCTTGGTAAGCATCTCCTTAGCCTTTGCCTTTGCCAGTATTTTTTGAGGATTGAAGCCCTTCCCGTCATCCTCGACGGTTATGTGAATTTCTCCTCCTGTGTTTGAAGCGGACAGTCTTATTGTTCCCTGGCTGTCCTTTCCTGCATCTATTCTTTCTTCCTCTGATTCAATACCATGGTCCATGGCATTTCTCACAAGATGCATGATTGGATCTGAAATTCCATCAACTATTGTCTTATCAATTTCAGTATCCTCCCCCTCAAGTATGAGCTCCACATCCTTATTCAGTTCCTTGCCCATGTCTCTTACTATCCTTTTCATTTTCTGGAATATACCTGACACAGGTACCATTCTCAGAGACATGACTATGTCCTGCAGCTCATCAGTCAGTTTTCTCATCTGTCTCGTTGATTTTGTAAAGCCCTCGGAATTCAGCCTCTTAACTTCGTTGTCCGATGAAACCATTGATTCTGCTATAACCAGCTCACCCACTATATTTACGAGCTTGTCAAGCTTTGAAAGATTCACCGTAATAAGGCTCTGCTTGCTGTGCTTTGAACCGTTGTCCGTCTTTACCGTCTTTGTCTGCTCCTTTGTAACTTGGGCCGCCTTATCAATTTTTTCCTTCACATTCTCGTTTGCATCGATGTAATGAGCTTCAGAATCATCATATTCTATTACAGTATAGCTCTTCACATTAAGAGCTTCTCTTATCACGCCAACTGCTGCATTCAATGATTCCTTGTCATTTATATATACAAAAAATCCGTTTTTTATTATTTCCTGTGCCGTATCCGCAATGCTTTCAACATTTTCAGGCTTGTGTGTAAAATCAATGCCTGTTTCCTTAAGCTGGTTTACTAAGAGATATGCCCTTAAATTTTCCATGCCTATGTTATCATCAAATATTATTTTTATTGCATAGCTGTCGCCTGATGCAGCAACAGGTTCCTGCTCGTCATAAACTGTAGCAACAGCTACAGACTGAGTTATTGCTGTTTCTTCAAACACATCTGATGAATCACTATTAGGTGCCGCGCCAGAAATTTTATTTAAAAATCCTGTTATTTCCGACTCGAAAGCTTCCAAATTTTCCTCAAGCTCCTGGCCTTCCTCAATTTTTGTTATTTCTCCCTTAATGAAGTCTGTAAACTTGAACACTAAATTTACAAGCTGTTCATTATATCTGTGGTTTACCCCGTTTTCTCTGATATAGTAAAACAAATCTTCAACCTTATGCGAAATCGTCATGATGCTGTTAAATTGCATCATTGCAGAGGAACCTTTTATGGTGTGCATAATCCTGAAAATTTCATCAATACATTCCTTGTCAAATGCCTGTTCGCTTTCCGCTCTCAGTAAAATATCATCCAATTGTTCCAATAATGAGTTTGCCTCAAAAAGATACATGTCCAGTACAGAATCTAAATTGTTATCCATATTATAATCTCCTTGTTCAAGTTAGAGCCTTTATCTTACTTTTATATCGGCTGTTTTTACAATTTGTTAAGCAATGTCATTAATTTTTTTATTTTTCTGATAAACATTAATAAAAATGATAATTTTGCCGATATATTTACAGATAATGTTTAGTTTTTTTTAATTATATAGTATAATTAATACAAATTCTACAGGAGTTTCTATGATTGAAAATAATATTAATATTAAAACAAACAATCCGTTAAATGACGGAATTCTGAATAAACCAAAAATAAAAACTGAGCAGACGCTGCCCTTTGATGTTGTGGACCCCACAAGGGTTACAAAGCCGTCAAAGCAAGATCCCAGCAATCAGACAGGACAGAATTTATTCAACTACAACCCTGACTCTGTATTTGAAAAGTTTATTAAATCATTGCAAAATGCTCCTGTTTTGGCTGAAGGAGCCAGGAAGCTTCTTTTAAACAGGCCGTTTATCAATCAGAACATTATGAATGATCCGGTTCTTAAGGGATTGTTTGAGTCATTCCTCAGCAGCATAGAGATGAATGATGCTGAAATTTTAAACTTTCTTAAATTTCAGCAAGAAAATTCCACTAAATTTCATGGGGAATTCTTTGACAACCTCAGAGCCCTTCTGAAAAACGACCCTAAAAACAATGATTTTAAATCTGTGCTAAAAAACTTCCTCAGGAGCTATGACTGCTTCGTTTCGGCAGAAAAAACTAATGACTCCATAAGTTCTTCCCTCAAAAACATTGAGCGGAATCTTCCGGACATGCTTAAGAAGCCTTTTAATGAAATGACGGGCAAGTTAATTTTTGGCGGTTCTAAGAGTGCAGATATGAACCTTGATATACTAAGAAATGAGATTGTTCCGTTTTTGGGAAGATATATTTCAAAAATGAATGATTTCGGACCTGTCAGAGACTACATATCAGTGCTCATACACAACATGGTTAGGCTGGAGGCCTCAGGGAAGGATTATTTTGCCGATGATCTGGACAATCTGCTTGAATATGTGAGATTCAATTTCGATGTTGATGAAAAATATATGGAGACTCTCAAGATGACTCTCGTAAATACATACGAGGCAGCTACAAATGTCAAAAGCAATGCTGTGGATTCATTTATAAAGCTTATTAAAGCAGGAGCAAATGAAAGCGACAATCTGGTTGGAAAAGGGGTAATGGAGGATGTGACGGAGTCACTTTTGTTCAATCAGAATGTGCATATTCCTCTAACCCATATGTTTCTTCCCTTAAACTACAATGAAATGCTCATGTTTTCTGAGCTCTGGATAGGAAAAGAATATGAAGAGATGCCCGGCAAAAAGAAAAGATCTGAGTATCAGCAGATATACAAGGTTTTTGTTACATTCGACATACAGAAGCTGGGATATTTTGAAACTACCCTTGTATTGAGGGAATCCGGGCTGACGCTTGATATTTATGTTCCCGGCGCCCTCTCACCCCATATTGAAAGAATCAAAAGTGATTTAAATACATTATTAAACGGAAATAATTTAAACGTAAAAAAGATGGACGTTCGCGAATGCGTGCGTAAAAGAAAATTCAACGAAGTCTTCTCAAATTTAACTGAAAGGAAAAGCGGTGTAGATGTCACAATATAACAATAACAGACGGGCTGTAGCTCTTAAATATGACCCGAACAAAAATAACGCTCCTGTGGTAATTGCATCAGGCTCAGGATATATTGCCGACAAGGTTGTGAGTATTGCCGAGGAAAGCGGAGTTCCCGTTTATAGGGACGATTCCCTGTCGGTTCTTCTGTCACAGCTGGAGATGGGCAGTGAGATACCGGGAGAGCTGTTCGGCTCAATAGTGGACATTTATATTTATTTCCTTAACTTTAAGATTCCAAAGGATGAAGCTTAATATGAATGATTTAATTTTTGCATTAGATATAGGTACACGTTCTGTTGTAGGAGTCGTTTGTGAAAATAGCGGAGACATACTTAAAATAAATGCCATCGAAAGTTGCTTTCACAGGCAGCGCTCCATGATTGACGGACAGATAGAAGATATTGAAGAGGTCAGCAGGGTTGTGGGGCTTGTGAAAAGTAATATTGAAGCAAATCTTGGCATAAAGCTCAGCAAAGTATGCATAGCTGCGGCCGGAAGGGCACTTAAAACCGAGCGGGTACTGCTGAAAAGGGATTCCGATTTAAGAGTTCCGGTTACCCGTGAGTTTATTAAGGCTATGGAAATAGATGCCCTCCAGCTTGCTCAGGATATTTTCTCAAATACAGGTAAAAATGATTTGTTTTACTGTGTGGGCTACAGCGTCTTAACCTATACCCTTGATGGCAGGAGCATGTCAAAAATAGAGGGGCACCGAGGAAGTGAACTTTCCGTTGAAATCATTGCTGCATTTCTTCCCCACACTGTTATCGAAGGACTTTATTCCTGTATGGACAACAACGATCTGGAGGTTTGCAACCTTACGCTTGAGCCTATTGCTGCCATGGATTTGATAATTCCCAAGGATTTGAGACTTTTAAATTTAGCCCTTGTGGACATAGGGGCAGGGACTTCAGATATAGCTATCTCTAAGAACGGCAGTATTGTGGGATATGATATGGCAACAGTCGCAGGAGATGAAATTACAGAATGCCTCATGAAAAGCTTCCTTATTGACTTTAATGCTGCGGAAGATGTTAAGATGGCTGTAAGCAACGGCAATGACCCCGTACAAATGACCAATATCCTCGGAATTCCTCAGGATGTGCCTCTTCAGAATATTTTTGAAGCAATACGGCCAACCGTATATGATTTATGTGCAGATATATCCTCTAAAATTTTAAAGATGAATAATGAGGCACCTGCAGCAGTGTTTCTTGCAGGTGGTGGAAGCAAGACGCCATATCTAAAGGATTTTTTATCTGAGCTCTTGAATATTCCCCAATCACGCATCGCTATCACAGACAAAAGGAGCCTCAAAAATGTGGATTTATCCTCAACAGAATATTACGGTCCTGAGCTTATAACACCCTTT
>DAMAEI010000065.1:13439-14782 GCA_031997345.1 Sedimentibacter sp.
GTTGTCTTGAATAAAAATTATGACTTCTTCAGCGTTACGGTTAACGATAAGAAAATAAGGCTGTATGGAATAAGAGAAATGAAGGTTCTTGATGCCATTTTGATGTCAGGCTTCGACACAAAGAAATTAATCGGCCTTTCAGGCAAGAGCCTCAGGTTTACTGTAAACGGCATACAGCACTACTATGCCGGAGAGTTTTCCACACCTTCGAAAATAAATGTGAACTCTAAACCTGCATCCATAGAGGATATCATACGCCCCGGAGATATTATTGAAATAATTCCCGCGAAGAACGGAAACAGCCCCACAGTGAGAATTTCCGACATAGCTGATACGGACAGCAAAGGATTTGTTCATTTCAACGGTATGAAAACATCGCTGAAACCGAGATACTTTGCCAACAAAAATCAGGTGAACGAGGATTATATAATATGCGGCTCAGACTCAATTGAGATAATTCATATGAAAAAAGTTTCTGATTTATACAAGCTTTATAAAATAGATGAAAAACTCCACAGGTCATTTATAAACGGCATCGAGGCACATATGAGCTCCGAGTTGTATGACGGCTTTATCATAGATATGATGAACGCTGCTGAGACAGAAACGGAAAGCACAAAAGAGACTGCTGAGTCTAAAATTGAATGCATAGTGGTAACAATAAACGGAAATTCAGTCATGCTTCCTAAAAAGGGGGATAATTACATATTTGCGGACATGTTGAACTATACGGATATCGATCCTTCAAGGCCAGAAGGGGATATCGTGCTGCTTCATAACGGCAGAGAGGCATCTTATCTGAACCTTATATCTGAAGGTGACATAATAACGATAAAATGGGGTTTTGATCAACCTTAGCAAGCAGGAGGAGACTATGAACAATATTGAAAAAACAGCCAAAATATATACAACAGACAGACAGCTGATTGGAAGCGGACAGCTATTGAGCATGTCAGGAAACTCCATAAAAATCAAAGGAAGCAATTTGCCCATATTAAATACACGGACTGAAATTATAGTTGAAATTTACAATGAGCTTGCCGGCATATCTCCATATTTATGCAAGGTCATTGTGGCGACAAGAAATCAGCTAAACGCATTAGTCACAAGGGTAGAGGATATTATTGAAAGAAGAGGTTCTCTTAAGGTGCGTACAGATATATCCTTTCATATCGACAGCCTCAAAAGAAACGATGTTGATATAACAAATGATGTACCCAACATGAAAATTAATATTTTAAATTTAAGCACAGGCGGGATGCTCATATCCTCCAACTACGAACTGATGCTCCATGATGTTTTAGCGTTTTATTTTAAATACGAGAAAAATCAGCTTGTACTTA
>DAMAEI010000065.1:14825-17492 GCA_031997345.1 Sedimentibacter sp.
CAGGCTTGACAAAACATATGATGATTCCAAAGAACTGCTGAGCTCAAACTACGGATGCATATTCGGAAAAATGTCTTCCTATGGTGAGGCCGTAATTGCAAAATATTTATATGAAAGACAGCTTCAACTATATAAAAACAGATAGGAGTACTCATGAAAAGAATATTATTTTTTACTAATCTATTGATTATACTTCTGAGCATATTTACCACAGGATACGGTGCTGTTAAAGATGAGCTCAAGGTGAAGTTTACTGAAAAGGAAGTATCAGGCACCGGATTTAAGGAAATTACCATAGCCCCATACTATACAAACCGCTCTGACGAAAGCAACGAAAAATATACCTTTTACATATATCTTCCCTCAGGTTTCATGGTTGAAGCAGAAACAGCTTCCTATGTGGCAGACAGAAACGGAGAGTATCCCTTCACCATATATGATAACGGAACAAAAAAAACATTCACTTACAAGGTGAAAAATATAGGCTCAGTGAGTGAAGATGATAAAAAAAGCGATATTTTGAGTATGGGCTGAAGTATGATTATGAGAAAAAGCAAATTTTTTTCAGTATACAACTTGACAAAATGAGGACTGTGACCACACCGGCAGGCAAGACAGTTTCCAACGAAATCAATTATTACATAAGCTCTGTTAAGGACAATGTTCCCTTCAGCTTTTCAGTGGATATTGATAAGAAGGTATATGATTACAGAGTTATCAAATCAGGTGAATATTATCTGCTCATTTCGATATCTCAGGTGAATTACAACGATTACAGCACAATTGTGGAATATTTCGGATATAATTTTACAAACAATCTTACATACACCGTAAATCCCCCCAAGGATTTATACGATGATAACGGCAACTATGTGGTTCTTGTCAAATCAGAAAATTCCCAGCACGTGTTCAGCTTTGATATCGACGGAATTGACTACCGAAGGCCTTCTGTGGGTTCATACTTGAGCAGTGACGACACACTTACATTGGAAATAGATGAGGATTTCGGGCTTGACTACCTCATATCCTTTGACGGCAAATACTACAAGCTAAACGGAACTTCAGCAGAATATAACCACAAGACCAATATAAAGTATAACGGTGACTATATCTTCACCGTTGTTGATAAAAAAGGAAACAGAACTGCGAAAAAAATAACCATTAAGTCCATGTCCAAGCTTCCTCGCAGGCTTCCGGCTATAGAAACGGCTGTTCATGACTTTAAGCACACAGACACACTTTTTGAAAATATAGGCATTGAATACAAAGAGGAAAAGGACGAAAAAAAGCATTTTAATAATATTCTTCCGGCATATATGAGCGGAAAAAGCCCCGAGAATTTCAATCCTGATGCTCCTGTTTCAAGAGCCGAAATGGTTACAATATTCTGCAGGCTCAACAACCTTGCATATGATACGGGAGCGCAGCTTAAATCAGTATTTATAGATATCGAGAACCACTGGGCAAGAGACTATATAGCAATGGGAAGCAGTAAAAAATATGTTTCCGGATACAAGGACAAAACATTTAAGCCGGACAACAGCATTACAAGAGCAGAATTTTGTCAGATGCTTACAAAAATAAGCGCCTACAAGTCGCTTCTGAATGCTCTTCCCGCTTCGGAAAATTACGGCTACACAGATATAGGCAGCCATTGGGCAAAGAAAGAAATACTTACGATTTCAAGCAGAAATCTCCTGCTAGGTAGCGGGGATCACTTCAACCCTGATGCTCCCATAACAAGAGGTGAAGTTGTACACGCGATTAATATGCTTTACGGCTATAATCCATCGTACTTGGAGCTGGCACATATAAGCTCGTTGTACAATAAATACTACAGCTTCAGGGATATATCAGGACATAAATATTACAATGACATAATTATATCAGTAATAGGAATGTACAGAGAGAAAATAAATTGACCCAAGGGGGATATATGATAGTAAATTACATGGAAGAAATCGTAAAAAACTGCCTCAACAGCATTTTGAGGAATGATCCTGCGTATGCCAATATATGCAGATGTGAACATTGTATGGAGGACATTATGGCCAAAGCCCTGAATAACCTAACCCCATACTACATCACTACAAAAAAAGGTGAGGTCTTTGCCGAGTACTCTTCTCTGGTAACTCAGCAGCAGGCAGAGGTTATCGCTGAAGTTATCAAATCAATCGAATTTATATCAAAGCATCCAAGTCATTAACACAGCAAGGGACAACATCAGTTGTCCCTCTCTCTTTATATAATCTATTATATTATTTTCAGGCTTTTCCCGAATGACTTTATTGTCAGATTTCCTGTGGAACTGTCAAAAATTATTGTTCTTCCATAATTTTCTCCCGTGTCTTCCGCAAATAGTTTTATTTTTAATTTCTGCAAAGTTTCCTTTGTGGCCGCAACATTTCTTTCACCTATGCTGCCGATTGAAGTACTTCCCTTGATATCGAACATCTTCGCTCCACCCGCTATCTTTGCTACCATCCTTGATCTGAGGCAGCCTAATCCTTCCATTTGGCGTATCATTTCAGCAATTCCTGTATCCGCATACTTGAATGTATTAGATTTATCGTTATTTGTATTATAAGGCAGCATTATATGAGCCATCCCTGAAATCTGTGTTGCCTTGTCTATTATGCAGATTCCCACACATGAACCCAGGGCATA
>DAMAEI010000066.1:0-3716 GCA_031997345.1 Sedimentibacter sp.
ACTCCGATTTTAATTTTGCGGTTGCTTGAATATTCTGATATGTATGGATATCAGATTATTAAGGAGTTGGAGGAAAAGTCGGAAAATGTGTTTGTGTTAAAGGAAGGTACTATTTATCCTATACTTCACATGCTTGAAAGGCAGGGAGTGATAGAGGCATACTGGGAAGACACTCAATCTCTCAGGAAGAGAAAATATTACAGGATAACCGAAAATGGTGTTAAATTTTTAAATGAAAAAATGAATGAGTGGCTTAAGTATTCCAATGCAGTGAAAAATGTTTTCGGGGGTGCGGTTAATGAACGATAATATTAATGATTTCCTGAATAAAATATGCAAAGAAGTAAGGTATAAGGACGCAAGGCCATATATACGTGAAGAAATTGAAGTACATATAATGGAATCGGCAGATTGCCTGAGAAAAAATGATACACCTGAGCAGGAATCCATATCGGAGGCAATTCGACGTATGGGTGACCCTACGGAAATAGGGAAAAATTTAGATAGGATCAACAGACCGAAAAAGAACATCCCGGTTCTGAGCACACTGATTATTTTGCTGACTGCCGGATTTTTAATAAGCAGGCGTATTGGAATTGCAGAGACATATTATTTGCATACAATCCTGATAATATCAATGACTTCTATAATTGTTTTTGCAGCAGGATATTTTTGTGATTATAAAAAGGTGGAAATGTATAGCTACAGATTTGTTGCATGTGGATTGTTATGCCTTGTGTTATATTATGCCTTTTATGTATTTATGCGCAGAGGAAATTATATCAATACTGATTTTTTAAGCTATCAGATAGTTACTCTGGCAATACCTTTATATACGGTGTTGTATATAAGGACTGTTACAGTTAAAATTAGTGAAGTCAAAAGTATAATCATGTTTATGGTGATTTCTGCGTTATTTATCCTTCTGCTGCCGGGAGCTGGCATATTTAATTCGTTATTAATAATTATGATATCAGTAGTATTGACTTTGTCTGTAATTTTTGAAAAATACGAAATTAATAAGAGTAAAAAATATATATATTATTTTTCAGTATGTGCAACAAGCCTTATGGTTATGGCAGTTATTTTGTATAAGATCGGATTTTATAACAGATTATTAGATGAAATATCAATCATGCCGGAAAATATATCTCAAGGAGAATATGTACTGCGGTATATTGCGTTAAATTATGGGAAAGTACCGGTGATACTGATTATAGGAGTCTCGGTATTTATGACGGTTAATTTGTTCCTTTCAGCGAATGCAATAATAGATTTATCGGGGAGGTTTTTTGTTACAGTAACAGCGGTTGTATTCAGCTTTGAAATTGCTTTGAATATTTTAGTAGGACTTGACGTATTTCCTTATATACAAGGAGCAAATATGCCATTTGTATCACATGGAAAAACAAGTTACCTTGTAAATTTGCTGATGCTTGGTATAGCCATGGGGATATACAGAAGAAGCAATATTGTGTACATCAAATGTGAGCATGAGGTGCTGAAAAGCTAATAATAAAAATATTAAATCCAAAGAATACATACATGTAATTAAAAGGGCTGCCCTCAATAGCTAGGAGGCAGCCTCTATTAATTACTTATATTGTTAATGGCATTATATAATCTGGTGTTATAATGCATTCTAAATATTTTGGACTTGAAAAAAATCAGAAAGGTTATTGACATTTTTGCGTTGCTATGGCATAATGAACATAGTTCAGTTTGGAGGATTACCATGAATAAAACTCTGACATCAAAAGAAGAGATTATTGCTGCAAGCAAGGAAATTGCATCACAGTCCGGGATTTCTGATCTTAACATGCGTGAAATTGCGGCTAAATGCGGAGTTGCAGTTGGCTCTGTTTACAACTATTTCCCCTCAAAAAGTGATCTTGTTGCCGCCACCGTCGAAAGTATTTGGAGAGAAATTGTAATGGGCTCGGATATTAGTAATGAAGATTCAGATTTTTTATCTAGCGTCAAATACCTTTTCGAGTTTGCAAAAAAGGGTACGGACAATTATCCAAATTTCTTTTCTGTTCACACAACCGGCTTTGGCTCAGAAAATAAAAGTCGTGGACGAGAGATTATGACGAGATTTTTTAGTGAACTCAACCAAAATTTGATTGGTATACTCGAAAATGACAATCGCGTTTCAAACAATGCTTTTGACGATACATTTGACAGACATGTATTTGTTGATTTTGTTTTGTCAAACGTACTTATGTTACTTCAAAACAACAATGCGAACTGCAATGCTCTACTTGAGGTTATCTGTCGTACCATTTATTAGAATGAATACCCACCGAGAGGTGGGTAATTTAAGGCATCAAACTGAACATCGTTCACATTATACAAGGAGGATTTACTATGCAAGCAATCATGGAAACAGCATTTGACATTGTGTATCTCACAACAGTCATTACACTTGGCATACTAATGCTAAAAAATGCAAAGGGAAATAATCAATATTCTCTTTTCGGAATTATGGCGATTACTCTTGGTGCGGGTGATTCATTTCATCTTGTTCCAAGAGCAATAGCACTCTGTACAACAGGACTAGAAAATTATGTTATACCACTCGGTATCGGTAAATTTATTACATCAATTACTATGACTGTATTTTACATTCTACTTTACTATGTTTGGCGCAAAAGATACAATGTAAAAGGCAAAGCATCCTTGACTGCAACAATTTACATTCTCTCGCTGACAAGAATAGTCCTATGTTTTTTTCCGCAAAATATGTGGATAGATGTTAATCCGCCGCTTTCATGGGCGATTTATCGCAACATACCGTTTGCATTGCTCGGTCTCATTATCATAGTATTGTTTTTCAATAGTGCAAAAAAGAATCAGGATAAAGCCTATCGTTTTATGTGGCTGACAATCGTATTAAGTTTCGGTTTTTATATCCCGGTTGTGCTTTGGGCAGATGTTTCTCCACTGATTGGAATGCTCATGATTCCAAAAACATGTGCTTATGTCTGGACAGTGGTAATCGGCTATAGAGATATGAAAGACAGCATAAAAGCATGAAGGTATTAGCTGCCATAGATTTACCTAATGATATCAACACATAAAAACTTGTATGTAAAAAATAAGGGCTGCCTGCAATCGAATTTTGCAAGTAGCCTTTATACTTATCTATTTTATTTATATAAGGTTATTTTTTATCACCGGTCAATTCGGATACAATTTTAGCGGCGGTCAGTGCGAAGCCTGTGTACATGTTAATTCCGAATACGAATCCGCCGAAGCCGTAGAGCATGAGGCGGCGGAAATATTTTTCTCCGAAGGAATTGAACATTTCATGTATTTTTTCAGGCTCCATTTTTTCTATTTCTTCCCGTGCTATTTCATCAAATTCTACAGCCTTAAGAATTTTATCCAGATTTCTTTTTAAGCTGTCTATACAGGCGTCTGCAAATATATTGATTATATATGACTTTGTACCTGTGCTTATGAAATTGAAGTTTTTCGATGAAGCTTCACTTATTGTTGCTTCGAGTCGTGATTTTACAGCAGCCTCAAATTCCGTGTCCTCCAAAAGAGAAATCAGATAATTTTCGGATGCCCGGATGAACTCCTCCTTACCAATCAAGCTGCCCACGGTTAAATTAAGTTCCGCTCTGATTGCGTCCAAGGCTGAATAAATTTGCTTATCCACCCCGTTTTTCTCAAGTACAGATAAGGTCTTATTCTTAGCAAGGCTC
>DAMAEI010000066.1:3726-16979 GCA_031997345.1 Sedimentibacter sp.
TCACATCCTCATAGGTAGTTCCCATGAATATGTCTTTAAATTCTGATCTCATGAACTCATCAATAAAGCAGTCGGACAGCTCGTTGATTTTCGCAATTATCTGCTGCCTGTTATCTGAAAGCCCTGAAAAAAGCTCTTTCGAAAAAGCATGGAGCTCATTGCCGTATGTGCTTAAAATTATTTCCGGCTCATGGAGATTTATAAGGCTTAGAGTGTCTCTTAGTTTTTGAGAGCCTAATTTCGCGAACAACTCCTTGGAAAGTAGGGTTATTTTGTTCTCGATTTTTGAGGAATTTTCAGGTGTTATATAGTTGTCTAACAGCTCGTTTATCTGAAGCTTGCTAATTCCCGTGTACAATGCTTCAACCTTGGCAGCGTATAGTTTTTCCTCTATGAGCCTCTCAGCTTCTTTCTGCAACTCATATTTTTTATCCTCAACAAATGCAGGGAGCTTCACAAAAATAATCTTTTTGAGCAGCTCGTCAATAATTTCATCTCCGCCCATCATGGCATACATGCCTTTTTCTATAAATCCGAGATTTTTTTTGATTTCCGATTGAACCATAAGAGTTATCCTTCCCTTGCTTTCAGATATTCCTCTTACCAAAGACGAAGACAATTTATCAAAAACTTCAGGCATTTTTGAATCAGCGTAAAGTTTGAATCTGCCGTCAAACAATTCTCCGAAGGTTTTGTTTCTGTCTATGAATTTGTCGGAAAGGCCGGAGGCCTTTGCGATTGCCTTATGGCGCAGTTCTTCCCGTGAAATAAGGCTGTTTATTTTGCTTGCGGTATACAGAGAGAAACTGTCGCTTTTCCCGTTCATAAATGCATCAACGGTTTTATCCGTTATTTGTCTGTATTTATCCTCATGCTTCAGCATAAGTTCATTCAATCCGTTTTCTGTGGATAGAAGAGTTTCTGCTTTTATTAAAAGGCTTGTTGCTCTGTTTGTTGTTGCATTTTTTACACCACTTCCGTCAAAGATACTGCTGAGCGACTTTTCGGAGTTTATTGCGGCAAATATTGCATCATCGGCACTTTTACTGTGAAGTTTTTCTGAAAAAAATGAACTGATATTTTTCAGCATATTTTCATTTATCACAGATGATAAATTAACCCTGTCAAGGAAGTTGAAGATATAGCCTCCGATACTCCTTGCGCCAACTGTGATTTTGTTTTTTAAATATGAATATATACCATTTACAACACTGCCCTTATTTTTTTCCAGCAGAGAGGTCAGGATGCCGAAGTCGTTTTCCGCTATCCTTGCCATAAATGATGATTTAATATTTCCTGCGTGCTTTTCAAAAAGCTCATTTATGCTCTTTCTGCTCAGCAGGCTGCTCTCAATGAAATGAGCCGTGCTGTCCGCGAAGGTTTTTTGGTTTTTGACAATGTAGCCCAAGGCAAAGTTGCGGAAAAAGGGTATTTTGGCAAGAAGCCTGTTTTCCTTATAAGGTCTGAATATCATGTTTATGGCAGCTACATTTGTTATGTATCCGACAAGTGCATACACAACCATGTTTGCTATATTTATTTCAGCCGGAGCAAGAGACTTGTTCTGAAAAGCCGCTAATAGTAAGCCTGCGGAAGCTCCCAGAATTCCTCCGAAATACATGATGGGCTTCAGCTGCCTTCCTATGAAGTCATTTGCTAGATCAACTAGTTCGTCATCATTTAACTTATTCAGGTTGTCAGATGCAACAGCCTTTATCGAGCCGCTGAGCATTACGTCAGTATTTTTTATTGCATATGAGCGCAAAGCCTCAGAGCTGTTTTTAGACAGCTTATCGACGGAGTTCAATTTATCTATTGCCGTTGACAGATTCATATGCTCAACATTTTCCGCAGCCTTAAGATACGCATTATATATTTCATTGTTAACAAATGGCGATATATCTTGGTATGCCGTTGAAGCGGAGTATTTCTCGGCTGTCGACTTCAGCATGCTCTCAAACATCGGCCTTATCGAATTTTCGTTTGAAGCAATCAGCTGTTTTAACAGGCATTCCGCCGTATTAATCATGAGTTTCGCATTTTCTTCGCTGATTAGCTGCCCTATGCTCATGTTCAGGAACCTTTGGGCATATTTTACTGATTCTCTGCCTGTGACGTTGGTCAGAAAATCTGATGAAACCACGTTGTTCAACATATTTACTGCATTTATGTCACCGTTCAGCCACTCTTTAGGAAATATCTGCCTGATTTCAACACCGGAAATATATTCAGATGCCTTTGAAATTACGGCTTCAGAGTTTTTATTTATATGATTAACTATAAATTTACCTGCATTAGCGGGAGTGATGTTATTTCTTTCAGCCTCCTTGATTATTTCGCCTATAGTTAAATTATTCAATATATCAATTATGCGGTCGGAAATAAGGGCGCTCAGCTTTTCGGGGTCTGCTGCCTTCTCCAGATATGCCGATATTTTGCCGGCTATGCTGTATTTCTTGCTCATGTCCTTGAAGTATGAATTCTTAATTGTTGCAAGGAGCTTTGCCTTCAATCCGTCAGATTCTTTTATAACCTCATCGATTGACTCCTCTATGAGTGTGTCAATGAGCCTGCTGTTTTCATTCAGCCATCTTACGATGGTTTCTGTCACAGAAGGAATATTGCTCACAAGCTGACTCCTGAGATTTTCCTCAAAGGATTCATCCAAAAGCTGAAATACGGACTTATTGCACTTTCTTCCGAAATCAAACAATGAGTTCATGAGGCTGTCAACAGCAGAAGCACCTCTCTCGGAATTTATATATGACAATATGCCTTCATTGAGAAGCTCTGATACTCCGTTTTCGAAATTTATGACCTCACCTATTTTTTTAGAAATAAATACTTCTCTTGATGTGTTCAAAGAATTGCCTAATCCCGTAAGCTTAAGAATTTCGCTGACCTTTTCAATTGCTGTTTCTTCAAATATGTTTTTAATTATTTTCAGAAGGTTGGAAACAAGAGTATCGTAAACATTTTTATCTAGGATGTCAGCCGGAGTTACATCTGAATTGTCCCTATAGGCTGAAATGAGAAAGCTTTCAATTATATGAGAATGCTCAACCGCTTCAAATAGGCAATCAAACAGCGAACCGCTGACCTTATTCAGCTGCCCCTCGCTTAAGAATGCATCTATGTGGAGATTTTTAGCCATAATTTCATATATATATGGCATATGTTCTTCAATGATCGCTTTAATATATGCACTTGAACCAGACATGCTTTCATGGAAATTATCCATATCTACAAACGCAGCAGTGCCGGCCGCTTCATAAAGGCAGTGGCTGTAAAAATCTGCTGTAAGGTCATCAAATTCCCTTTTGAAGTTTTCATCATGCAGTATGCTCTGAAGCTTATCTTTGCCGATTATGTCGTTTTCAACCATCGAGCTTAAATTTTCAATGAATTCTGTCCTTGTTTTCTTTATTACACCGCCTATTTTCAACGGTGTGTATTCTTTGAAGAGCATATTTATCGCGTAATCGTTGGTTATATAACCTGAGGCACCTCCGAGGATTGCCTGTACTATGTAATTTAAAATTATTTCATTCATAATAATACCTTTCCATATTGCTTTCAAAATTATACCACCGATAGGACAAATTTGCAAAAATAAAAAACCGCCGACTTTTGTCGGCGGCAGTATTAGCCTCCTCCTACGGGAGGAAAAATAGATAAATAATCACCATCGCAGGGTATGTCGTCCATTTTGGCGGTTATTCCGTTTTTTAATAAAATGGCGACATCTTTTTCATCTATTCCAAGGCCTTTAATAATATCCCTTATTTGTGTATCCTCTGAATAGTTATTTTCTAAAATTTTTCCTCTGTTGTTGCGAAGTGTTGCAAAAAGCTTGATTGTAATTCTCATGACAAATTCGGTGCTGCTGTTTGATTGATTCCGAGGGCTGCCAGCCTTTCTTCTGTAGGAAGCCCGTTTTCGCTCCAGCCTCTCAACGTATAGTACAGAGGAAGAGTTTCACTTAATTTGTTTACCCATCCCTTTGAAGGACCTTCTGATATAGGATCCTCAAGAAGTCGCTTCGGAAGTGTATCCTGTGAAGGATCAACGCCCGATTCAAGGTTGAACAGCCTTTCTATATTCCATATTCTCTCTCCGGCTTCAATAAAGTCATTTCCGGTTATTTCTGTTCCGCACACAGAGTTATATAAATCGGCATAATCATCGGCACCCAGAGCAAATGAAGTAAACAGGCACAGGCCAACTGAATCTATTGCAGCGGTGAAGTCCTGGAATATTTTTGTCCATGCCGCCTTTCCTTCGGTGGCAAATCTGTCAAGTGGCTGTGGAAGAGCAAGGATTTCGGGAGAAATCATATATCCTCTAACATGGCAGCCGCCTCTGTTTGACGGGGCGTAATTAAGACCTATGCCCTGAATTCCTCTCGGGTCGTATGCAGGCATTTCCTGCTTCTTAACCGTCATAGACAGCTCGGGAACACCATAGCTTTCGCACAGCCTGTATGAGCCCTCCGCCATTTTGGCTCCAAGCCCCTTACCCTGACCCATGCGCTTAGTCCATTCTATTATTGCATCTGCATTTCCCCATGCTAATTCAGGACCGTCATCCAAATCTTCTTTTTTAATGTATCCCTTTTGATAAAGCTCCATTGCTGCCGCAATTGTAGCGGCTGTTGAAATTGTATCCAGTCCGTATTCGTTGCACCAGAAGTTAGCTTTTATAATAGCACCGAGATCCGATATACCGCAGTTTGCACCAAATCCCCATATAGTTTCATATTCCGGACCCTCTCCCTTTATGTCGTCAACCTCGCAGTATCTTCCGCAGCCGATTGGACATCTGAAGCATGGAGATTTTCTCTTCAGGTATTTCTCGGCCAATGTTTCACCGCTTATTTCCTCGGCCTTGTCAAAATATGACTTCTGGAAGTTATTTGTGGGAAGTGCACCATTTTCATTTATAATATTTACCAGAACTGCTGTACCATAGGCAGGAAGCCCCTGGCCCGTAACTCCGTTTTCTTTGATTTTATTAAGGCTTTTCGAGAATACTTCCTTTAGCATTTCCTCATTTTTCACCGCAACCTTGTTTGTTCCTCGCACAACTATTGCCTTTATGTTTTTAGAACCCATTACGGCTCCTACGCCTGACCTTCCGGCAGCACGAGCTCTTTCGTTCATTACTCCGGATATTTTTGATAAATTTTCCCCTGCAGGGCCTATGGCTGCAACTCTTACCTTTGGTCCGTGAATATTTTCCAAAATAGTTGTGGTTTCATCAAGCAGCTTTCCCCATATTTCGGATGCATCCTTTAGCTCAACCATGTCATCAGCAATGTTGAGATATACCGGAGCATCAGATTTTCCTTCCAGTATGATTGCGTCATAGCCTGCAAATTTCAGTTCGGCACCCCAGTATCCGCCTGAGTTGGAGCTTGCAATAGTGTTCGTGAGAGGCGATTTTGTAACAACCATGTATCTGCCTCCGGTTGGAGTGGCTGTTCCGCTCAGAGGACCTGTTATGAATATTACCTTGTTATCCTCGCTGAAAGGATCAACGGTGGGATGTACCTCATCCATGAATATCTTTGTTCCCAAGCCTCTTCCGCCTATATACTTATGAGCATCCTCCAGATTCAATGCTTCCTTTGCTATGGTCTTTTCTGTCAAATTAACTCTTAATATAACACCTGTATAACCAAAATAACTGTTCATACGCACCTCCTGCATTTGATATCAAAATAAATTGCAAGAATTATTCCAAGTTTCAGGAGTAATAAAAAACGTTCAAACACAAATAAAAAACGCACAGCCTAAAGATGTGCGTTCCATTATAATACATGTATGCATTTTCAAATGCGTCCCATTTTGGAACTGTGTTCCGTTATATAACAGTCAATACCATACTCTTTTAATTTTCTGTACAGAGTATTTCTGCCTATTCCTAAAATATGGGCGGACTGTGTTACATTGTTATTAGTAGCTTTTAAAACCTTGATAATGTGCTCCTTTTCCAAATCCTTCAGATTGAATAGAGTGTCATCATGTGTGTGTGCCTTATAGCTATCGTATTTTGCTGTATTTCCCATATTCAGCTCGTAAATATCAGGCACAGTCTCTGTATTGACTGCAAGCTCCACATAATTTTCAAGCTCTCTAATATTTCCCGGCCAGTCGTACTGCATGAGCACCTTCATGTTGTCTTCCGAAAAAAATACCTTTTTCTTGTTGAGCTTTCTGCTTATTTTGTCCATGAAGTATTCCAGGAGGAGCTTTATGTCACCCTTGCGCTCTGAGAGAGCAGGAAGTCTTAGTGGTAGTACGTTAAGTCTGTAATAAAGGTCTTTTCTGAATGTTCCACTTTCAACCTCCTTGCTGAGGTTTTTGTTTGTTGCCGCAATTATGCGCACATCCACAACTATTTCCTTGTTGCTGCCTATTCTGTTAAAGCTTCCCTCTTCTATGACTCTCAAAAGTCTTGTCTGCAAATCAAAAGGCATTTCACCGATTTCATCAAGGAAAATCGTCCCTCCGTCGGCAGCCTCGAATTTGCCGGTATTGCCTTTTGACTTAGCCCCTGTGAATGAGCCTTCTTCATATCCGAAAAGCTCAGACTCAATTAAACTGCGCGGGATGGCTCCGCAGTTCAGGGCTATGAATGGTTCATCAGCTCTGTCGGAATAGTTGTGTATTGATTGGGCAAAAAGCTCCTTGCCTGTTCCGCTTTCGCCTAAAATAAGGATATTTGAACGGCTGTCTGCAATTTTTTTGGCAAAATTAACTACATTTAAAAAATTTTCATCTTTTCCAACTATTTTGTCAAAGGTGTATATGGCACGCCCGGACATTATCTTATCAATCATTTTTCTTTGTTTTTTCACTTCGTTGAATATAAAAACAATGCTGTCGTCTTTGTTGATGCTGTTTCTCACATGAGAAGCAATCAAATTTAATTGAAGGCGGTTTTTGGGAGATATAATGTCAACATCTCCTTTGAATGGCGTCTTATTCTTTATGACAGATTCTGAAATATTCTTCCAGCTTTTAAGAATGTCCTCCATGTTCATCGTTCTGATTTTTCCTTCGGAATAACCCAACAACTCAGCCGAATACGGGTTGGCTTCGATAATGTTTCCTTCCGGATCGGATGTTATAATTCCTGCATGAAGTGAGTTATGCACAGTATCGATATAGGACTTTTCATGCATCAAAAGCATTCTGTAGTGGTTGGAAGCAAGCTCGTTTTCAATTGCCTTTGCGCCGGCAACAACAATGCCTAAAGTATGCTGGTGTACAGATGCGCTGTAACCGGTTAAATCAAGAGCGCCGATGATATTCCCTGATGAATCGGATATAGGTGAAGCTGAACATGTCCAGCGATGGTACACGTTGACGAAATGCTGGTCACCGGAGACTTGAAGGGGCTTTTTTTCTGTCAGGCATGTACCCATGGCATTTGTTCCTATGCTCTGCTCGTTCATGTATGCACCAGGTATCATCTTAAATGAAAAGGCCTCAGACAAAATATCTTCATCACCTATTACATTTAAAATACAGCCGTCTTTGTCGGTGAGAATCAAAAAAAAGTTCGACCCCTTGACAAAGTCATATATTTTGTTCATTATTGGAACAGCAGCAAGTATAAGCTCTCTGTTTTCTTCAGTCTTAGAAAAAAACTCCTTTTCATTCAGTATTCTTTTTGAATATTTCTGTGTAGCCTTTATTTTGTAATTGCTGCATCTGTCGTGTGAGGCTGAAATAAACACAGTAACACCTCCGTTGCAATGATGTGAGACAATTTATCAATATATAGAATTATAGCATATTATTGCTCCCAAAAGTACAAAAAAGATTATAAAATAAAATTTAAGCGCTGTTCCGCCTAATAAAATTGTATTGCTTAATTGAGGAATTTAATGTAAAATAGAATAAATAAGCAGAAATCATTAGGAGGAACATAGTAAATGAAAACGTATAACATTGACAAAATTAGAAACGTTGCATTAGTAGGCCATAGCAATTGCGGTAAGACCACATTAACAGAAGCACTTTTGTATGTTACAAAAGTTACAAACCGTATGGGAAAAGTTGAAGATGGAAATACAGTATCAGACTTCGATAAAGAAGAAAAAGATAGACAAGTTTCAATTGGTACATCAGTTATACCTATAGAGTTTGAAGATACTAAAATAAATTTTCTTGACACTCCTGGTTATTTTGACTTCGTAGGTGAAGTCTACGGTGGACTGCGAGTTGCCAGCGGAGCAGTTGTAGTTATTGACGCAAGCTCAGGAATTGAAGTTGGAACTGAAAAAGTCTGGAAATACCTGGAACAGAGAAACCTGCCAAGAGTTATTGTGCTTAACAAGATGGACAAAGAGAATGTTAAGTTCGATGTTCTGCTTGAAGAACTTAGAGAAAAATTCGGTAAAAAAGTAGTTCCTTTCGCGCTGCCTATCGGAGAAGGAGAAAACTTCAAGGGATATGTAGATATAGTTGACCGTCAGGGACGTTTAATAGAAGATATAGATAATGTTAAGATAGAAGTACCGGAAGAATTGGCTGACAAGGTTGAAGAATTGAGAGGCGTTCTGATGGAATCTGTTGCGGAAACAGATGAATTACTGTTGGACAAATTTTTCAACGGCGAAGAATTTACATATGAGGAAGTAAGCACAGGACTGAAAAATGCCGTGTTATCAGGAGAGGTTGTTCCTGTTATAGTATCCTGCGCCACTAAGGCAATGGGTCTTAAGTGCATGATGCACATGATAAAAGAATATTTGCCTAATTCAGCAGATACAGGTGAAGTAACGGGATTGGTAGACGGAAAAACAACACCGAGAAAGGTAACTTCCACTCAGCCGTTATCTGCATTTGTTTTCAAAACAATCGTGGACCCATTTGTAGGCAAGATTACTTTGTTCAAGGTAATGTCCGGAGTTATGAAAAAGGATTCTGAAGTCTATAATGACTTTACCAGAGAAACCGAAAGAATAGGAAATATCTTCTTCCTTAGAGGAAAGGATCAGATAGAGACTGCGGAGATTGTGGCAGGGGATATAGGTGCTACCGCAAAATTAATGAACTTTAAAACAGGTGACACTATTTCTATAAAGGCAAGCCCGATTATATACAAGGGAATAGACTTCCCGAAACCGTCTTATTTCATGGCTATAAGCGGCAAGACAAAGGACAGTGATGAAAAAGTAGGAGTTGGACTCCACAGATTGAACGAAGAGGACCCTACATTTACAATAGAAAGAAATGCTGAAACCAAGGAACTGGTAATAGGCGGTCATGGAAATATTCAGCTTGCAGTTCTTGCAAATAAATTGAAAAACCACTTCAAGGTTGAGGTTGACCTGACTAATCCTAAAGTTGCCTACAGAGAAACTATCAGAGGCAAGTCTGACGTACAGGGCAAGCACAAAAAACAATCCGGTGGAGCAGGACAATATGGAGATGTTCATATCAGATTTGAACCTTCCAATGTTGACTTTGAGTTCGTAGATGAGGTTGTTGGAGGAGCAGTTCCTAGAAACTTTATACCTGCCGTTGAAAAGGGACTTAGAGAATGCCTGGACAAGGGAGTTCTGGCAGGCTGCAAGGTTGTTAACATAAAAGCAACTCTGTATGACGGTTCATACCACGATGTTGACTCCAATGAAACATCCTTCAAAATGGCAGCATCCATAGCCTTCAAAAAAGGTCTGCAGGAAGCTAAACCTGTTATATTGGAGCCTGTTGCAAAGGTTGAAATATATGTTCCCGATGAATACATGGGAGACATAATGGGTGACATGAACAAGAGAAGAGGGAAAATCCTCGGTATGGAGCAGCAGGAAGACGGCACTCAGAAGGTGCTCGCAGAAGCTCCTCAGGCTGAAATGTACACATACGCAATTGATTTGAAATCAATGACCCAGGCAAAAGGCAGCTTCGAAATGGAATTCCTCAGATACGACGAAATGCCTTTCAACATGGCAGAAAAAGTAATCGCAGACTACAAAGCAAGAAGTGATAATAATTAATTGTAGATTAAAAGAATGTTTGATTTATTATTAAGATAAATTGAGTTGACACCTCTTGGTTATATAATGCTGAGAGGTGTTTTTGTATCAGAAGAGGCGGAAAGGACTTGTGAATTTTGTTACTTAAAAAGTTTACATGTGAATTGTTTATTTATTCGATAAATTAGGAATTTGAATTGCAGATTATTTATATAACTCTTACCAATAATGTTGGAGGTTAATTCAATGAAATGTTATGGTTATGAAACTGAAACCCAGTTAATCTTATGTGTAGAAGATGTTGCTCCGGAATTTGAAAAAAATCTTGTGGCGGCTTGGTTTGAAAAAACCGACACAGGCTTTACAAAAATTTATCATATGACAGATAAAGACAACGGAGTTAGTGCAAAAGATAGAGAAATTGTGAAAAGCAATTTTGCTAGATTGGGGCAATCAATGTTTGTCCAAAATTTGGATTGGAAAAAGATTTTGCCTTTTCTTGCCAAGAAGTTTTTGGAAAACAATATAGAATGGTATATATTTGGCAGTGTGAGTGATGCCGTTATCGGTGTAGACATTGTTCCCCACGATATGGATATAATTGTTCATACAAAGGATTTTTACAAGGTAAAAGATATGTTTTTAGACTATGTTGTTGAACCATTTGTGGACAATAAAGGAACTTGGCTTGTTAGGTATTTTGGCCGTTTATGTACTGGCAGTGCGTATATTGATGTAGTAGCAGATGAAAAAATGAATTTAGAAAATCATCCATATGATAGTGTTTCTTGGAATGGATTTAATGTATTTGTTGAACCTTTTAATAATAGATACCAGCTGGAATTAAAGCGGAATAGACCTGAAAGAATTAAAGCAATGGAAGATTATATGAAAAAATTGAAGCTCACCAAATGATCATTATATGAAGCAAACAAATTCCAATTTGAAGTTGAATTGTTTGCACATTCTTAAAGTGGTACATTGCAATCGGCTATAAAATTAACTACAGGGCATTTACATTATGGGGGGCAACTGGAAAAAATGATGCAATAAAATTATTAATAATGCGAATAGGAAGAAATTGAGAATGGACTATAGAAAAATTGAAATTGATAAAACTAATGACAATGATAAATTAGATTTGCTTTTAATAAAAATTGCAAGATGGCATAATCTCACACCTAATTTATGGATAAGTAATTATAAAGCTTCAGATAAGGATATTGATGAAACTGTAAACATAATTAAGAGCACTCGAAATGAAGATTTATTTCTTGCAGTTGCGGAGGATGATCAAAATAATGTACGGGGATTTATATGGGCATATAAATCTGAAAGGGTTCAAGATAGTGTTATGATTTTGTCATTGTATACAGAGGAAGATCATAGAGGGCAAGGAGTAGCAACAAATCTAAAAAGCTTGTTAGAAGAATGGTGTAAACTTGAAGGCATCAGGACTATAGAAACAACAGTTCATTATAAAAATAGCAGTATGATTGCATTAAATCAAAAACTTGGGTACGTTCCAGGGATGCTGTATATGACAAAAACATTATGATAAGCTGATAAATAGAAATTTGTCTTTGTATTGTTAAAATAATATTTACTTCGCATTTTTGAAGAATGCGAATCATCTTAACTTTATACTATGCTCATTTACTCAACTATACAAATTGGAATTTAGAGTACAGATTATTTATATAATCTATTCTAAGAAGGGAGGTCGATTTATTTGGCTAATGATAATAAAGTTAACTGTACTTTCATGGAAAGCATTCCTGCAATTTCAGCAATTTATTTTGCTCTGCTGCAATGCGGTTATGATTTTTTTGAAATTGAAAAGCCTAACGAATTAACAGATAAAATAAAAAGTTTCAATTTAAAAGGCAGGTTTCCTTTCTTTGGCGCTGTTAAACAAACCACTTGCGCTATTTATCCATATTGGCCAAGGGCTGAAATATTGGAAACCGCTGCTTTCTTCCTAAATTCAGATAATTCTGTTTTTGTTGATTTCAACGCATTTAAAACAAGGATCATGTCGGCTCATAATATTTCTGATATTGAAAGAGGTTCAACGCTTTGGGAATGGATCAAAGATTTTCCTGCATCCTTAAATCAGGTTATATGTGACAGTAATTTTCAATCTTATTTTGAATGGGAAAAAGATTGGGTAAAGCAGCAAAATATTATTTATGCTGAGAATTTACGTATTATTCAAGCGTACTTGTATATGTGTGCCAAACTGTATTCTTCACCAATCAAAAAAGTATCAATAGTCCTTAACCCTATAAAATGCGCATATTCAGCCGACTATCACATTAATGGAGAGTGTCTTATTTTTAGTTCGGGCACATTCAAAAAAGAGTCCGTTATTCACGAGTTCCTTCATCATGTTGTGCATAATACCGTAATTTTTCATAGTGAAGCTGTTCTGCATAACTGTTCAGATTATCTGGGCATTGACTGCTCATACTACCTTGGCCATGATAAAACTGGCAGATTAAATGCATTTGAAGAATATGTTGTGCGCACGCTCACAGAGTCAGTTGCTTCAAAAAATCCGCGCAAGAGTATTGATGGGTTTATAGATGAACTTTTGAGTAACCTCCAATAAATAATCATATGGTAATTCAGAATTGTAAAAATTGCGATTTAAAGCATAAACTAAAAGAACTGCTTTTATTATATAAAGAGGAGTGATTAATAATGTCAAATAATATTGATTCCGAAATTATCAAAACAGAAATTGACATACTTAATATGTTAGATAATCTTTTAGAAAACCGAGATAAAGAATGGTGGAATAATTTCTATACGGATAAGGCCAAGCCTATTCCATTTTTTAAGAATATCCCTGATGAAAACATTATCTCATACTTTAATAAAGGGTTTCTGAGTATTGGAAAGGCACTTGATATTGGTTGTGGAAAAGGGAGAAACTCTTTTTATCTTGCACAGAGAGGGTTTGAAGTTTATGGAGTAGACTTTTCAAAAACTTCTATCGAATGTGGAATGGAAATAGCAAAAAAGCAATCTTTAAACGTTAAATTTTTATTCCAATCTATATTTGATTTTCAAGATAAACTTGAGAGTTTTGATTTTATTTATGATAGTGGATGTCTTCATCATATAAAGCCACATAGAAGAAATGAATACCTAAAAACCATTTTAAAATATTTAAAGCCAGATGGATATTTTGCAATGGTGGATCGGCTATAATAAACTGGACAGATATTTTAAGGTCATGTAAAATCAAAAT
>DAMAEI010000067.1:0-8964 GCA_031997345.1 Sedimentibacter sp.
CGGAGGACGCATATTTAATAACTTAACCTACAGGCAATGTTCCTGCTCTTTCGGGAGCCATTGGACCATCACCATCTAAACCATTATTAACATCTTCAACCCTACCTTTATTATGGGCGGCTATGGACATACCACCTCCCATATGAACAATTATTGCATTTAAATCACAGTACTCTTTATTAAGCTTATTTGCCAATCTTCTGCCTACGGATTTTTGATTTAATGCTTGATAGAAGCTTTTGCGATAAACATCTTTCCAACCGGTATATCGTGATTGAGGTATAAATTCATCAATGCAAGGCGCATCTACCGTTAATGCAATTATATTTAATTCATCCGCTAAATCTAAAGCAATTGCACTTCCCACGCCACAGGGATGATTTCCGTATTTTCTGCTTTTTGCATCATTTACCATTGCTTCGTTGATCCTATATGTGCCGCTGTTCATAGCTTTAACCGGAGCACCTCTGGATACTATGTAGTTAAAATCTGACAGCTTGTAATTACATTGACATACAAAATCTGTAATAACTTTTTTTCTAAAATCGTATTGATCCCAAATATCGTTTAATGCACGAAACGCAGTATCCTTATCATGACGGATAGTATCTTGATGAAGGCATTCTTTATTTTTATAAATTGCAACTTTTGTAGATGTGCTACCAAGATTCATAATTAGTAATAAATGATTCATAGACATGATATCTCCCTTCAAAAATTAATTAATTCGTCTAAAAATAATTTATTACAGTACAAAAAACAAAACTGTGTTAATTAGCACAGTTTTATGAAAAAGATTATGTCATTATATAAATATAATACAGATCAGTCCATATCAGAAAGTATATTTTCTAAAAGTGAGAGATTGGGACAACAGATAGTTCGTTTATTTTTACAAATTAAATTTTGATTTTTTAAATTATTGAGGGCCTTTGTTATAGCTTCTCTTCGGGCACTAATCATGTCCCCAATTTCCTGATCGGTAATTGTTAAGTTTAAGAAATGACCTTCGGGGCATGCGTCTTTATATTTACATGGCCGTTCTTTACTTACACTATCGTTTGAACATTTTACACCAAAGGTAAAGAACAGAGTTGTTAATAAGTATACTAATCTTTCTTCGATTTTCATAAAGGAAAGATATTCTATCTGGAATGATAGTAAACGAATTTTCCGGCTCATGGAATTAAATATATGGAATGCAAGTTCGGGATAGTCCTTTATCATATTAGTAATTTGTTCTCTGTTTAATATAATAACGGTAGAATCTATAAGAGCTTCAGCTCGAGAAAAACTTGGGAATTCATCAAAGAATGCTGTTTCACCAAAGAAGGAAGCAGGTTCATTGATTGCAAGCGTTTTTTCAGAACCATTAGAATTTGAAATGCTGACGCGTACTCTACCTTCAGTCAGAAAGTATAAGAAATCTCTTTTGTCTTCCTGCTGATAAATTAAGTTACCTTTGCGGTAATGGCGAATATTTTTGGAATAATCCATAACTATACCTTGAATACTTTTATCCTCAATAATCCAAAGCGACTTATTAAACATTGACAAACCTCCAATTTATATATGAGCTTACATACATTATAAGGTATAAAGTTGTATAGTCAAACAATTAAATATTACATATTCAAAAGCTATTTTAAAAATGATTTGTAAGATTTAACCCAAGATGTGAGATACAAACTATTATAAATAAATATAATTCAAAAAATTTGTATTCATAATACTGAGAAAGAAAAGGAGAGTGATTTTTAATGAAGGAAATTCGAATTCATGGAAGAGGAGGACAAGGAGCCGTAACTACATCAGAGATAATTGTATATGCTGCAGTTCAAGATGGTAAATACGGAGCTTGTTTTCCTTATTTTGGATTTGAGAAAAAAGGTGGTCCAGTAAGTGCCTTTGTAAGAATTGATGAAAAGAAAATTAGAGAAAAAAGCCAGGTATACAATCCAGATTGTATTATGGTTATTGATCCTACCTTACTTAATAGTGTGGATGTATTTGTTGGTGCCAAGGAAAATGCCATACTTGTTATTAACACTAAGACAATTGAAGGAATGGAAATTCCGAAGAATATTACTAAAGTGGCATACGTAGATGCAAATGCAGCTTCAATGGACATATTTGGAAGACTGCTACCAAACACTATTATATTAGGTGCATTTATCAAAGCTACAAATTGGGTAAGTTTTGATAAGGTTAGTGATAAAACCCAGGAAATATGGGGGCCTAAGAATCTTGAGGCATTAGAGTATGGTTATAACAATGTTGTTATAAAAGAAGTTAACGGAGGGATAGTTCATGACTAAGACTGATTTTATATGCGCTGTTGGAAAAGAATTGAACATTATCAATACAGGTAGCTGGAAGGTTTATCCTCCGGTTATACAGCAAGATAAATGTAAGAAATGCGGAATGTGTTTATTGTATTGTCCGACTAATTCTGTTAAGTTAACTGATGGGAGTTACAAGATACTATTAGAATTTTGTAAAGGATGTGGTGTATGTATCAATGAATGTCCTGTAAAAGCAATTGAGTTTATCAAGGAGGATGAGTAATAATGAAAAATATTAAAGTTTTAGATGGAAACCATGCGGCAGCTATAGGTGCAATTCTTTCAAAACCTGATGTGGTAGCAGCTTATCCAATAACGCCTCAAACTCCATTAGTTCAGCATTTTAGTCAATATGTTGCAGATGGCGTAATGGATTCTACAATCGTAGAACCTGAATCAGAGCATTCTGCTATGAGTGTTTTAACAGGAGCATCTCTCGCAGGAGCAAGGACGTTTACAGCTACATCCTCACAAGGTCTGGCGTTAATGTATGAACCATATTTCAGGGCATCTACCATGAGATTACCCATAGTGATGAATATTGTAAATAGGGAAATGATATCCCCTCAATCAGTTTGGGGAGGACCACAGGATTCTTTGACAATTAGGGATGCAGGATGGATACAGATTTATGTTGAAGATAATCAAGAGATTTTAGATATGACTATCCAAGCGTTCAAAATAGCAGAACACAAAGACGTTTTATTGCCTATTAATATATGCTATGATGGTTTCTACCTGTCACATATGACTGAAGGAGTAGAAGTTCCATTACAAAATGATGTTAATAAATTTTTACCACCTTATAATCCAACTCACGTAAAACTTGATCCTGAAACTCCAATGGCTGTGGATCCTCTGACACCCGGAAACTATCTACAGTATTACAGAGAACTTCATATGCAGGCAATGGATAATGCAAAAAGGGTTATCAAGGAAGTAAACGATGAATTTGCTGAAATGTTTGGAAGAGATTACTTTGGACTTGTTGAGCCATACTGGATGGAAGATGCCGAATATGTTCTTGTAACATTAGGATCGTTAACAGGTGCTGCAAGAATAGCTATTGATATGGCGAGAGAAAAAGGCATTAAATGCGGTTTAGTAAAAATAAGATCACTGAGACCTTTCCCAAACAATGAAGTTAGAGAATTATTAAAAGATGCTAAAGCAATAGGAGTAATTGACCGTAATGTAAGCTTCGGTTGGCACACCGGCATTGTCTATCAAGAAGTAAAATCTGCCATAAGCAGTTTAGATACTGTTCCTACGATACCTTTCATAGGTGGTTTGGGCGGAGAGGATTTAACTACGGATTTAATGGTTGAAGCATTAGATCTTGTTATCAAAGCAGGCGAAAACAAACATATAGATAATGAAGCACATTGGCTGATTAACAGGAAGGGGAGATAAATATGTCTATAGCAGAAAAATTGGCGTCATATGAAGATATGGTGGGTCCTGGCATAACCGCTTGTTTAGGATGTAATGTGGAACTTTCAATGAGAACGGCATTACAAATTTTAGGACCTAATACGATAGTTGCAATTCCACCGGGATGTATGGGAGGAGTACAAAGTGTAGGATGGGCGGATAAGACCGGTATGAAAATTCCCGTATTCTTTCCATTGCTTGACAACACAGCATCAATGCTTACAGGTATAAAAAAATATTATGAGCGTATTGGCAGAGATGTGAATGCAGTTGCATTTGCAGGAGACGGGGCAACTTTGGATGCTGGTTTTCAGGCTTTATCCGGAGCAGCGGAAAGAGGAGATAATATAATATATATTTGTTATGACAATGAAGGCTATATGAATACAGGGTTTCAAAGAAGCAGTTCAACATCCTTAGGTTCGTGGACATCAACTACTCCGGTAGGGTCAAAAGGTAAAGGAAAGTCGTCACATAAAAAGGATATGCCTTTGATAATGGCGGCTCATGGTATACCTTATATGGCAACAGCATCACCTGCTTATATGCCTGATTTAATAAAAAAGATTGAGAAAGCTAAAAATGTAAAAAATGGATTAGCGTATATTCATATATATAATAGCTGCTCAACAGGCTGGGGATATGAATCTGAAAAGAGTATTGAAATTGTAAGAAAAGGCGTTCAATCAAGATTTATGCCGATTTATGAGAAATGGGATAACCTTAAGAAGCTTTGTATTGAATAAGAAGAATGAAAGGGTGAAAATATGAAAACAATTAATAGAATAATTGATATTTGTATAGCGGCTCTATCCGGAATTGCAGCAATATCGTTGGCTTTCCTGCTGATAGGTATATGTTATTCGACTTTTTCAAGAGTTGTATTTAACAAACCTCTTTCAAATTTAGTTGAGTATTCAACATACAGTTTGTTGTACGTTACATTCTTGGGTGCACCACAAATACTGAAGAACAAAGGTCATATAAACTTGGATATAGTAACAAACGCTTTGCCGAAAAAGATTAATAATATCTTAGCTTTAATTATTAATATTGTTGGAGCTGTTATATCCGCATGTATATTCTATTTTGGGTTATTGGTGGTAACTGATAATTACAACTTTAAGATTAAGGTAATGGATTCTATGGCAACACCTATGTGGTTACTAACCATTGTCATACCTGTAGGTATGTTATTTCTTACTATACAATTTATAAGAAACTTCTTTATCGATTATGAAGATTTTAAGAAATATAAAAAAACAGTCTAAGGAGAGGTGATATAAGTGGAGTGGTATTTTGTATTATTGTCTATTTTCTCAGTTCTATTATTTATAATGTTGACAGGATTACCTATTGCATTTAGTTTTATCCTTGTATCCTCGGTTATTATGTTTAATATGCAAGGAGCATTTGGAATTCGACAACTTGTACTGGGAATGTATGATCAGGTTGCACAGTTTTCACTTACCCCTATACCATTTTTTATGATAATGGGTGAAGTGTTTTATCAATCCGGATTAGTCTCGCGGACCCTAGATTCACTAGCTAAATTTGTTAAAAAGGTACCAGGGAGATTAAGTATTATCACCTTGCTGGGTGGCGGTGTGTTTGCGGCACTATCAGGTTCCGTTGTTGCTAACACGGCGATGTTTGGCTCTCTTATGCTTCCTGAGATGTTGAAAAGAGGTTATTCTAAGAAAATAATAACCGGTTCTATAATGGCTTCAGGTGCTCTTGCTATGGTTATACCACCAAGTGCATTAGCGGTTTTATTAGGTAGTATAGCCGGTATTTCGGTAGGGAAGATACTTATAGGCGCAATACTTCCCGGAGTATTCTTGATGGTTATATACATTGGATATATTATGGTTGTTTGTACTGTTAATCCAGATTTGGCACCATCATACGATGTTGAAGAATCATCTTTAAAAGAAATGCTGATTGGTGCATTAAAAGATATCGTACCACTATTCTTCATATTCTTTGTGGTAATGGGCATTATCTTTACCGGAATCGGAACACCTACCGAGGCAGCAGCGATCGGAGCTTTAAGTTCTTATATTTTAACGATTTTCTATAAAAAGTTCTCATGGAAGTTAGTATATAAAACATTGGTTGATTCATTAAAAGTAACATCTATGATATTAATTATAATTGCAGGGTCTGCAGGCTTCAGTCAGATATTGGCGATGACAGGTGCAAGTAGAGAAGCGGTTGTAGCTATAATGGGAATGTCAGCATCTCCTTTCTTAGTAGTTTCTACAATGCTTATAATTGTTATAGCTCTTGGCTTTTTCATGGAGCAAACAGCTATAATGATGATAACTTTACCTATCATGATGCCTGTAATAATAAGTTTAGGTACCGATCAAATCTGGTTTGCAGTTCTTTATCTGATATGTTTACAGATAGGACAGCTTACACCACCCGTTGGTTTAGCACTGTTTACTATGAAGGGTGTATCTCCACCTGAAGTAACTATGCGTGATGTATATGACGGAGCAATACCGTTTGTTATTATGGATATACTTGCTTTGGTTGTAATGGCAGTGATTCCACAAATTATTACATGGTTGCCCGGGCTGTATTAGGCAATGTTAATCAAAAAATAGGAGGAAATAAAATGTTTAAGAAAGTTCTGTTATTTTTATTAATTGTCATATTAATGTTTAATTTGATTGGGTGTGGAAAAAATGAACAACCGGTACAAACTTCAGGTGGACAGGGCTCTTCCGGCGGAAATACAGACAAAAAAGTAACACTTGCAGTTACATCCGCATGGGCTGAAGGAAATAGTCTTCTGTTTAATATGGATGATTTTGCAAAAAAGGTTTCAGAAAAAACAAATGGCACAGTTGAAGTTGTATGGGGCGGAGGTCCTGAAGCAATACCGACATATCAGCTTGTAGAAGCTTTAAGAAACGGCATAATAGATATAGCTTGGACATCTCATACTTACAATGTTTCACATGTTCCGGTTATGGAGGCAATGAAGCTAACTGATGCTGAAAAGCTAAGAGAAACAGGCGGATTTGATTTTGTAAAAGATCTGTATAAAAGCAAGCTTAATGCTCATTATATAGCAGCTACCACAAACGGCTTGACATATAATTTGTACACAAAGCATGAAATTAATAAAATTGAAGATTTCCAAGGCATGACTATTAGAGCTACTCCTGCTTACCAAGCTTTTGTGGAAGGATTGGGTGCCGGTGTTGTAAATACTGCTCCAGGAGAGGCATATCAAGCTTTAGAGCGTAATGTAATACAGGGGTATGGATGGCCAAGCGTTGGTGTAAAAGACTTTGGATGGCAAGAGGTATCTAAATATATAATACAACCCGCTTTCTATAATGTTGATGTATGCATTATGATGAGTGATAAAGCTTGGAATAAATTAAGTGAAAGCCAGCAACAAGCAATAATGGAAGCAGGTAAAGAAATCGAGGCTGATTCAAATGAATACTATGTAAAAGCGATTGCTGATGAAAATGGTGTTTTAAAAGCAGAAGGCATGGAAGAACTGATATTGCCACAAGAAGTAGCAGATGCTTATTATAAATTGGCTTATGAAAAAGGATGGGAAAGCGCTTTAAAAGTAGATTCTGAAAATGCTAAAAAGCTAAGAGACCTTTCAGAATGACAAAATAATAAGGTGATGTAAATTTTAGATATTTTCTTGCAAAAAAATATAAAGTGTAATAAAATATGATAGATATAAAAGTGCTGTAGATTAAACTACGGCCTTTTTAATTATTAAAATTTTGCAAGGTATTAGCTGTTGAATAGGATCTTAATGTTGAATAGTGATAATTAATTATCACTAAGAAAAATCTTCAAGATGCATAAAATAATTGTTGACATTTATTGTTAGCGTGTATATACTATATATGTTCAAGAAGAAGTAACCGCTTCTCACCTTACGACGTCTCGTACTGTTAGTAAGGTTAGTAAATAAATGCAATAATTTTGTATTATTTAAAGATAGCGGTGACATGGCTGTCTTTTTTATTGTAAATTGATAAAAAAGCATATAGTAATCAGTAATAATTGGAGGTGTAAGTTATAAAAGAACTTCAAATTAACGAGCAAATTCGTGAAAAGGAAGTAAGAGTCATTGACTCTGATGGAAGCCAGTTAGGAGTAATAAACACTAAAGAGGCTTTAAAAATTGCCGAGAGCAAAAAACTGGACTTAGTTAATGTGTCGCCAACTGCAGAACCACCGGTATGCAGAATTATGAACTATGGCAAGTACAAGTATGCCCAGGCTAAGAAGGAAAAGGAATCTAAGAAAAAACAAAAAGTTATTACAGTAAAAGAAATAAGAATGACTCCAAATATTGAGGAGCATGACTTAGAAGTTAAGGCAAAAAATGCAAGCAAATTCCTTGCGGACGGAGACAGAGTAAAAGTCGCTATTCGTTTCAGAGGAAGAGAGCTTGGTCACATGGATGCAGGTAGGGAAGTGCTGATGCAGTTTGCTGAATTGACATCGGAACATTCTATTATAGATAAGCAGCCAATAGTAGAGGGCAAGAACATGATTATGTTTTTGACTCCCAAAAAATAACTTTAAGGAGGAACTGTTATGCCAAAATTAAAAACTAACAGATCAGCAGCAAAAAGATTTACTAAAACCGGAAGCGGTCAAATAAAAAGAGCAAAATCCGGAAAGAATCACTTTACAGGAAAAAAGGCTTCTAAATCAATAAGAAACTTAAGAAAGAGCACAATGGTGTCAAGTGCTGATGCAGAAAGAATAGGCAAACTATTACCATACTAATATGTAACATAATCAGGAGGAAAATTAAATGGCAAGAGTAAAAAGGGCTGTAAATGCTAAAAAAAACCATAGAAAAGTATTGAAACTTGCTAAAGGGTACTACGGAGCAAAGAGTAAATTATATAAAACAGCAAATCAGGCGGTTATGAAGTCTCTTTCATATGCTTATGTTGGAAGAAAGTTAAGAAAAAGAGAATTCAGACAGCTTTGGATAGCAAGAATTAACGCTGCAGCAAGACAAAATGGATTGTCATACAGCAAATTTATAAATCTGTTAAAGCAAAACAACATAGAAGTAAACAGAAAGATGCTTTCTGAAATGGCAATATATGATCCGGCAGGATTCACAAGCCTTGTAGAGCAAGTAAAAGTAAATTAAGAGCCCTAATAAGACTGT
>DAMAEI010000067.1:8974-10985 GCA_031997345.1 Sedimentibacter sp.
TTATTGCAGTCTGTTATTGTGCATAAATTAGTGCGATTTGTGCACTCTTAAAATGTATGACCTACCGCAATGAGTTCCAGATTTGCATGAGCGGCAGCGAATAAGCAAATATGTGAACGAGACGGTGATAAGAGGAAAAATATGAAATATATTGAAAGAAAAATTAATGAAATCAAGAAAAATCCGTACCTTGTATTTTTCTTTGGCTTTGCAGTCATTATTTTAATAGGTGCAATACTGCTCAATCTTCCGTTTGCGTCGCAGAACGGTGAGAGCATCGGGTTTATCAACGCTGTTTTTACAGCCGCGTCTGCCACCTGTGTGACGGGACTTGTGGTGGTAAATACTGCGTCTTATTGGACGTTATTCGGAAAAGTAGTAATAATGATGTTGATTCAAATAGGCGGACTGGGAGTAATGACCATGACGGCTATGATTTCATTTTTCATAGGTAAAAGAATATCCCTTAAAACAAGGGTGTTTTTAATGGAAGAAAGAAATGTTGATGAGCTTCAGGGAGTTGTAAGGCTGACTAAGAATATACTACTCTATACCTTTGGGGTAGAATTTGTCGGAGCCCTGCTTTTTTCAACTGTATTTATAAAAGACTACGGAGTCGTAAAGGGAATGGGCTTCTCCTTATTCCATGCAGTATCATCTTTCTGCAATGCGGGATTTGACTTGGTGGGGGACAGCATGGTAAACTATGTAGACAATCCTATAATTACATTAGCTGTTTGCGGACTTATAGTAACAGGGGGAATAGGTTATTTTGTATTCTGGGACATATATGCAAGCAAAAATTTCCGTATGCTTACTCTGCATTCAAAGATGGTAATAATAATGACTTCTGTTTTATTAATCGGCGGAGCGATAATCATGTATTCCTTGGAGCATAATAATCCCGGGACTATGGGAGGACTGGATATGTCTGCAAAAATCAACGCATCCATATTCCAGGCGGTGAACCCCAGGACAGCCGGATACTACTCAGTGCCCCTCGAGAATCTAAGGATGGCTACGGTGGCTATAACGGTGGTGCTCATGTTTATAGGAGGATCTCCTGCATCCACTGCCGGTGGAATTAAGACAACAACATTTGCGGTGCTTGTTGTATCTTTTTACAGTTTAGTAAAGGGTAAGAGAGATTTTGAAGTTTTCGGAAGAAGAATATTACCTGAAACAACAATAAAGGCAGCTGCAATTCTACTGATTTCCCTGCTTCTGGTGCTGGCTGTATCTATTATACTTGCTATAACCGAGGAGGCGTCAGGATATGATTATCTTGATATCCTGTATGAAACAGTGTCCGCTTTTGCTACGGTGGGGCTGAGTAGAGGATTAACTCCATTTTTGAGCAATGCGGGAAAAATAATTCTGTCAGTTGTTATGTTCATAGGAAGGGTTGGTCCCATGACTGTGGCGTACGCATTTTTAAAGCAGAATAAAAATATAGGAAATTATACCTATCCTGAAGGAAAAATAATCATAGGATAGAGGAGGAAATATGAAGCAGATAATAGTAATAGGATGCGGAAGATTTGGTTCTTCTGCGGCAAAGACATTGACAAAGCTCGGACACGATATAATGGTTGTGGATCAGAATGCTGATATTATAAAAGATATGTCTGAATATGTAGCTCATGCTGTGCAAATGGATGCCATAGATGAAGCATCTTTCAGAACACTGGGACTGAGAAATTTTGACGTGGCAATAATTGCCATAGGCTCTGACGTGCAGGCCTCCATAATGGCCACACTGATTGCAAAGGAAGCCGGAGTGCCTATTGTTATTGCAAAGGCGGCAAATGAGACACACGGTAGGGTGCTCAGCAAAATAGGTGCTGATAAGATAATATATCCCGAAAGAGATATGGGTATGCGTGTGGCATACGGGCTTGTCACTCCAAATATATTGGATGTAATTGAATTTTCGCCTGATTACAGCATAATTGAGACTCTGGCTCTTGAAGAGTGGAAAGGAAAGACATTGAGTGACCTCAACCTTTCA
>DAMAEI010000067.1:10995-16745 GCA_031997345.1 Sedimentibacter sp.
GCACGGAATGACAGTCATAGCAATAAAAACAGGAGACAAAATCAACATCGTTCCCCCGTTTGATACGGTTATTAACGAGGATGATGTGGTTGTTATTCTTGGAAGCAATAAAAACCTTAAAATAATAGCAGATTTAAAATAATCCTGATAATGAGAGTGTTGTTATGGAAATAATCAAAAGCAAGACAAACAATAAAATTAAATATATCCGTTCATTGAATACCAAAAAAGGCAGAGATGAAGAAAGTGCATTTGTTGTTGAAGGAATAAAATTTGTGGATGAATCAATAAAGGAAAATGCAGATTTGTTACTTCTTCTTTTCAGCGAAAGCTCACTGCAAAAAAGCGATGTCGCGAGTTTGTACAACAGTGCAAATGAGAACGGAACGGAAGCCGTAATATGTCAGGACGATGTGTTTGACAGTGCGGCTGATACTGTAAATGCACAGGGAGTACTGGCTGTGGTAAAAAAGAGGAATTTCTCTCATGCTGCAGAAAGCCATAAATTTGCAATAATGTGTGACCGCATTCAGGACCCCGGCAATCTTGGAACAATTATAAGGACTGCTGATGCATTCGGACCAGCTGTAATTATATTGAATAAGGGCTGTGCGGATGTATATAATCCAAAGGTTGTCAGAGCTTCCGCGGGAGCCATATTCAGAGTTGATTTTATATATTCCGATTCAGACGAAAAGATGCTGGAAGAACTGAAAAATACAGGCTTTAAGATTATTTCAACCGTTGTGGAGTCAGATTATACATTTGAGGATATGGAGAAATCTGAAAAAATATGCGTGGTAATCGGCAATGAGGGGCAGGGTGTTTCCCGGGAAATAGCGGATAATTCCCATATGAAAATAACAATAAAAATGCCCGGTAGGGCAGAGTCGCTGAATGCATCCATTGCCGCCGGAATATGTATTTATGAAATGAGAAAAAAGTTGTTGTAATAAAAAGAACATTTTGATATAATTTAGCCATTAATGATTAAGTGGAATTATCCATGTTAAATGAATATTAAGCAATGAAAAAGTACAGTAGGTATGAGAACGTGTTTTCCAGAGAAAAATCATCACGGCTGAAAATGATTTTAAACATTTATACCGAATCTTCGCTTTGGAGCTTGCAGGGTGAAAACAAGTAGTCCTGCATGGTTTATACCATTAAAAATAAACGAGACTTCCGGAAACGGAAGTGAACAAGAGTGGTACCGCGGACTCCGCCTCTTACTATATATAAGAGGCGGAGTTTATATTATTTATAAGGAGTATTTATGAAAGAGCAGCTGTTAAAATTAAAAGAAGAAGCGTTGGATCAGCTGAAGGAATGCAGCGGCAACGCAGATATTGAAAAGATAAGAGTTCAATATTTGGGTAAAAAGGGAGAGCTAACATTGATATTGAGATCAATGGGCTCGCTGTCAGAAGAAGAAAGACCTGAAATGGGAAAATTGGCAAATGAAGTTCGTGCCGTGATTGAGGAAGAGATAAAGGCAATAAAGGAAGAAATTACAGCAAGAGAAAATCAGAAAAATGCCAAATCTGAAATTATTGACATAACCATGCCAGGCAGAATTCCTGAAATGGGAAGAAGACATCCTCTTATACAGGTGAAGGAAGAGTTGGAAAGCGTGTTTATGCGTATGGGATACGACGTAGTCAGCGGTCCTGAAATTGAAACGGTGGGCAACAACTTTGATGACCTGAATGCGCCCTACGATCATCCATCAAGGGACCGTTCCGATACATTCTATGTTTCGGACGATCTGGTGCTCAGGACACAGACATCACCTATGCAAATCAGGGTGATGAAGGAAGGAAAGCTTCCCATAAGAATGGTCTCCACAGGAAGAACCTTCAGGTTTGATGATGTTGACGACACACACTCTCCTATGTTCCACCAGATGGAGTGCTTGGTTGTGGATAAGGGAGTTACGTTGGCAAACCTTAAGGATTCGATAGACCAGTTTGTTAAGGAGCTATTCGGCAGCAGCATGAAAACAAGGTTCAGACCTCATAACTTCCCGTTTACGGAACCAAGTGCGGAGGTTGATGTTTCCTGCCATGTATGCATGGGCAAGGGCTGCCCTACATGTCACGGAACAGGATGGAGCATGGAGCTTTTAGGATGCGGTATGGTTCACCCCAACGTGTTGAAAAACTGCGGCATTGACCCTGAAGTATATTCAGGCTACGCCTTTGGTATGGGTATAGACAGAGTTACAATGGTTAAATACGGTATCCCTAATATCAGGCTGTTGTTTGAAAATGATGTCAGATTCTTGAAACAATTTTAGGAGGTTGAAATGTTAGTACCTATTAAATGGATGAAACAATATGTTGAAATTAATACGGATGATAAAACATTATCCGATAAATTGACGCTTACCGGCTCTCACGTAGATGCGGTAATCGACTATACAAAGGAAGTAATCAATGTTGTAACGGGGAAAATTGTTGAGCTTACAGGTCATCCCAATGCCGACAAGCTTGTGGTAACTCAGGTTGACATAAACAATGAAGAGAATGTTCAGATAATTACCGGTGCCAAGAATGTCAAGGAGGGAGACATAGTTCCTGTATGTCTTGAGGGAGCGGTTTTGCCCAACGGGCTTAAAATTAAAAAAACAAACTTCAGAGGCTTGCCTTCATACGGAATGATGTGCTCATATGAGGAGCTGGGCTTTGATGACAAGGTTATTCCAAAGGAGGCAAAAGACGGAATTGCAATTTTGCCTGCAAACACAGAGCTGGGAAAAGATATTAAAGAAGTTTTGGGTCTTGACGGAAGCGCGCTTGAGGTTGAGGTTACCTTCAATAGGCCTGACTGCCTCAACATTGTGGGAATGGCAAGAGAAACGGCAGCCACTCTCGGCACAAAATTCAAATTCCCGGAGATAGTTATTGAAAAGGAAGAAGGAACAATCAGTGATTATCTTAACGCTGTGGAAATAGAGGACGAAAGTCTTTGTTCCCGTTTCTATGCAAAGGTAATTAAGGATATTAAAATAGGACCGTCACCTCTCTGGATGCAGAGAACGCTGATGGATGCAGGTATGAGACCTATAAACAACATAGTTGACGTTACGAATTTCGTAATGCTTGAACTTGGTCAGCCTCTGCATGCTTACAGCCTGAGTGCACTGGAAGGAAGAAAGTTAATAGCGAGAAGAGCTAAAAAGGATGAAAAGATAGTTACTCTTGACCAGAACGAAAGAAAACTGGACGAAAACATGCTGGTGATTGCAGATGCAGAAAAGCCTGCATGTATAGCGGGGGTAATGGGAGGATATCATTCTGAAATCGGTGATGATACAGAAATAATGGTTCTTGAAAGTGCAAACTTCAGTCCTAAATCTGTAAGAGAAACATCCAGAAAATTAGGGCTTCGTTCCGAAGCATCCGCAAGAAACGAAAAGCCCATGGGTTACGTGATGGTTGAGCTTGCGGCGAAAAGAGCGTGCCAGCTTATTGAAGTGATTGGTGCTGGAACGGTTGTGGGCGGATATCTGGAAGCAGGAAAGAGCGAGTATATTCCTCCCGTGGTGACACTAAGACCGCACCGTGTAAAATGGCTTCTGGGAGTTGACATTCCTGTGGATGATATGCTTTGCTACCTGAATACTCTCGAAATAGAGTCAACATTTGACGGAGAAAAAATAATAAGCAAAATACCATACTTCAGAACTGATATTGAGCAGGAAGCTGATTTAATAGAAGAGATCGGAAGAATTTACGGATTTGAAAATATAGCTTCTGAATCATTGAGAGGAAGCACAAGGGTTGGCAGAAAGTCCGATATACGAATGCTTGAGGACGGCATCAAAAACATGCTTAGCGGTATGGGACTTTACGAGATAACAACATATTCATTCATAAGTCCAAAGACATATGACAATATAAATGCTGCTCCGGATAGCCCGCTAAGAAATTATGTGCGTATTCTGAACCCATTAGGAGAGGATTTTAGCTCCATGAGAACAACTCTCATTTCAAACATGATGGAGGTTGTGCAGAGAAACTCAAACAGAGGCGTGGACAATGCGGGAATTTATGAGGTGGGGAACACATTTGCTCCAAAAGAGCAGCCTGTGGTTCAGGAACCCATAGAAAAATTAAAGCTGTGTGTGGGAATCTACGGTGAGTATGATTTCTATGACCTGAAGGGTATTATGGAATCAATGTTTACAAGGTTGGGAATAAAAACAAATCTCAAGCCTGTTACCGATAACCCCATATTCCATCCGGGAAGAACGGCGGCCGTATATGTAAATGATGAATGCATAGGTATATATGGTGAGGCAAGCAGGGAAACTCTTGAAAATTATGGATTGGACCACAAGGTTTACATTTCTGAAATAGATGTTGAAAAGCTGCTGGAGTACAAGAATACAGATTGGAAATATGAAGCCCTGCCTAAATATCCTGCCATGGTGAGGGATATTGCGGTAATAGTGAAGGATGAAGTATTGGTCGGAGATATGATTTCGTCCATTGAGTCAATAAACTCACACTTGATAGAAGATGTTAAGTTGTTTGACGTTTATAAGGGAGAGCATATTGAAGAAGGTTACAAAAGCTGCGCTTTCTCTGTTACTTACAGAAATAAGGAAAGAACTCTCAAGGATAAAGAGGTCGAAAAAATCCACGAAGGTATCCTGAAGGAATTTGAAACTAAATTTGAAGCTAAATTAAGATAAAAAGAAAAAAACAGATTTTTCTGCAACTGCAGAAAAATCTGTTTTTTAAGCTTTTTTCCTTTTTAAAAACATCCATATCGCGATTCCGGCTATGGCGGAGCCAAGGCTCACCAGCTGTGCGATTCGCATTCCGAAAAACATCAGGCTGTCTGTTCTCAGCCCTTCAATGAAGAACCTTCCTGCAGAATACAATATGAGGTAAAGTGCCAGAACCTGACCGTCTGTTGTTTTTTTATTTTTTCTGAACCATGTGAGAAAAATAAATATGCAAAGGGTTATAATTGATTCGTACAGAAATGTGGGATGAACCTTCTGGCCGTTCACCACAATTCCCCACGGTAAGTCGGTGGGGCCACCGTGAGCTTCCTGGTTTACGAAATTTCCCCATCTTCCGATAGACTGCCCCAATGCCACGCTTGGCATCAGAATATCTAAAAGCAGCAGGGGATTGACCTTTCTTCTTTTGCAGAATAATATGCTGACTATGATTCCTGCAATGAGGGCTCCATGTATGGCTAAGCCACCGTTTCTTATGTTGATTATCTCAGATATATTCTGGCTGTAATAATCCCAGGAAAATATTACGTAGTATATTCTCGCTCCCACTATTGCGGCGGGAATTGCTATGAGAAGAAAATCGAGAAGATTATCCTCCTTGAAGCCTATCCGCCTGCACTCCTTCAGTGCAAAGAACACTCCTAACAACACTCCCAGCGAGATTAACACGCCGTACCACATTATTTCTACTCCAAAAACTTTAAATGCCACTGGATTCATATGACCTCCCATCCTATCCTATTGGGGATAACTTTTATAATTATATATTTTTATGACCTTTAAGTCAAATAAAAGACAGAAATTATAGCTTAAATTGTGGATAAAATTATTTTTTTAAATTTTTAAAATAATAGTGGCGCGTTTTACCCACAATGTGGTATAATATGCCCAGTAGGTGGTAGAAGATGTTTACTGGTGAATTTATACATTCATTCGATGAAAAAGGAAGGGTTATAATACCTTCCAAATTTAGAAACGAGCTTGGGGAAAC
>DAMAEI010000068.1:0-956 GCA_031997345.1 Sedimentibacter sp.
GGTATTTTCTCATATATAAATATTACCTTCAGCTTTTCGTTAACCGGCTTACAGTAATCTTCCTTCCCAATTGTGAAACTTGCATTTGTGCTGTAGAAATACTCCGTTTTCTGTCCGGAAACGTAATATCCCTTGCATTCATATTCATCTATTTTTGCACTGTTTGTATTAAATACCGCTCGTTCTCCACTCAATATTGATTTTTTCTTTAGGAGTTCTTTTCCTGTTGATGTTTCTTCCCTATATTCTACTTCTACCGTTACAGGCTTGCCTATTTGTGACAGATCTAATTTTTCATAGTAGAATGTTATAATGTACCTGTCAGCATTTTTCTTCAGGTCAACCGTTGCGCTCTCTCCTTCTGTTACATTACCAGGAGTGATATTTTCTCGTGAATCAATTTTATCTATTTTATAAAAGCTGCTGTATTGGTATCCGTTAACACTCTCCGGAAATTCTGTATGCTTTTTGTTTTGGCCGAAGTCTTTATATGGAGTTTCCCCGCTCACTGGCTTGTCTGTTCCTATTTCAAGATATTTTACTTTGTATCGATCCCATTTTATAGCAGACTTAAGAGGTATTTCTATACCGAAATGTTGTCTTAAATTATTCTCAGTTGCCCCGGTCCAATTCACACCATATTCATGCTGTATCCCATTTGCTATACCCATTCTATCTTTATTAAGCGGAACCATTCTGCCATCAAGCTTCACATTTCCAGTATCAAGATGTGGCATTCCCAACTCTGGCTTACCTTCGTAGCTGTCATATGCATGTGTAACTATACCGTCTTTCCTAATACCTATTCTTGCGTTTAGGTACATTTTTAAATCTGACCTGGAGAGGTAATCTTCCGGTACTTGTAATTTATCTTGCATCAGTATGAGCATTGGCATCTCTACTTTCTCTTTACTTCCATCCATTACAGGGTTAAATTGACTGTTTTCTAAATATGC
>DAMAEI010000068.1:966-6815 GCA_031997345.1 Sedimentibacter sp.
CCTTACTACATGTCCTCCAGGAGCTATTACAGATACTGTGTAGCCATAGCCATAATATTTGAATTGCGCTTGCGTTATATTATGGTCAAATTCCCAATATAAATATTGCTCACCATTGATCTCTATATCCGCCGGAACTATATCACTTGCTGCAAATGCACTGTACGCCAATATAATTAAACATACTGATATTAACATAAATATAGCTAAATACTTAATATTTGATATTTGTTTCTTAAGCATGATTTTGTCCTTTCTCTTTTTTAATATAAAAAATAGCCTTGATTTACCTGCTGGTAAAACAAAGCTATCTTATTTACTTTATTGCTATTTAATTTCTCTGATTGCTATTGGATATACATATCGATAAAAATCATATACCTGTCGGTTATGTATTCCCTTCATATCATTTAATCCTTTGCGAATACCGCCACTGGCAACTACAACATCCATTTCTATCTCGTACCATTTGCCCGCTGTAAAATTAGGCACTTTATTGTAATCAAGATATATTCCATATGCGCTATTGTCTGTGCCTAAACGGTTCAGGCTAAAATCCTTGCCTTTTTCTTGAGAGAGGCTGTTAACTAAATCAAGTTCATTCTTTATATTATCTGGAGCTAAATGATTATCATATTTTATTCTTAAAATACCTCTTACTGCTTTAAATCCATCAGCTGTTATGACAAGGTTATCGTCTGTATAAAACTTGGAGGTCACTTTTACTTTGTTGTCTATTATATCTTTTGCCCATATATCAAAGAAGTCTTCAATATGAGTATTTAATGACAATATATAATCAATCATGTCCTGTCTATTTCTTTGTGTATAAAACTCTATCGCCTCTGCCTTCAATCCTTCGCCATATTCTTTTCCCTTATATTCCTTATATGCGTTCAGATATGGTAATATATTTGTTTCCCATTGCTTTCTTTCTGCCGTGAATATTTTATAATCTATGTTGTGCAAAAGGCTCATAACCGCTTCTGCATCCTCACGTGTTATAGGAACATTTCCAAAGTCTGAGTTCCACTGGGTATTATTTTCTTCCTCAACAGTCTTACCTAACAAAGTAGGAATATCGTATAAATGACTTAAGTCCACCGACGGCAGCTCGTCAAGTGTCCTTGTGTCTGGCATTGTTACCGGACTTCTCAACTCTGGGTTTATTACCCTGCTTATAACCGCTACGGCCTCGGCTCTTGTAAGAGTGTTATCCGGCTTGAATGTACTATCAGGATATCCGGAGATTACACCTATTCCGTTTATTGTCAGTGTCTTTATATCAGTTTTATTTACGTCTGTCAGTCTGTCACTTAGGTATTGCAGCTCCGCATCCGTGAATTCCTTTATATTTTCTTTTTCAGTCAGCGTATTATACAATATTTCTGCCATGGTTCCACGGCTTATATTTTGCCCTAAAAGAGCCTTTTGTTGCTCGGCAATGTATTTATTCGATTCAGCCACTTCCATGTAAGGTTGATACCATTCCTGACCTTCCTTTACCTCGATTGGTTGTTCTTCAACAGCAGCTACGAGCATTTTTATAAACTCTTCAAATTTAAGTGTACTGCCAGGCTTAAAAGTTCCATCCGGGTATCCGGATGCGATGCTCTTTGCTGTCAGCTCCTGAAGGTTTTTATAAAACCAGTCATCTGATTTAACATCTGTAAAATTCATTTCAGCTGCATAGCATACTGAAAAAGAAACTAATAATAGTATTGCTGTTATTAACGTAATTGTCTTTTTCATTTCCTCTCCTCCAATTGTGTTATATTTCTTATATCGTTTTTAATAAATGAGGTGGTAATTTCTTGTTATTTATTACATATATTTTACCATATTATTAGAATTTTTGCAAGGTATTTTTGTTGAATTTTCAATATTTATTTGACTTTTCTTTTCAAAACACAAATTTCATTTTTAAATAAATCATGTAAGAAATAAATAAAAAAACACCATCAAAAGGTGTTCTATAATAGGTCATTGCTCATTCAAATCTAAGCATAGAATGACGTTAATTAATTTGTAATTCAAAATAAAATTTTTTATTGATTTTTGTGAATAGATGAGATACAATATACACAAGATAATGAATAGGTAGTCGGCTACGGCTGACCTTAAAACGATTTAATAAACATCAGTAATTACTCTGTGGCCGCAGGGTAATTACTTTTTTTGTCCATTTACGATAACTACTACTAACATTGCAAAAGCAATCATCAGCGTTATAGCTTCATATGTAGACATCGGCATCACCTCCCCTATTGGAGAGTATCAGCCATACCCTGCTACTACCTATCCATATATATTTTGCCATATTTACTATGATTTTTCAAGTAAAAAAATAAATCTTAATTAATTCCTTTATGTCTTTGGTCTTTTTCCTATAAGTCATCAATCACTAAGCCAATTCTTCTTTCAACATTATTTCTATTGCTTTTTTACGGCTGTATTTTTTCCTATATGATCTGTTTGAAGTCAGAGCATCATAAACATCCATCACTTTTAATATTCTAGATTCCATGGAGATTTCATTCCCTAATAAACCCTTAGGATAACCTGTTCCGTCTTCTCTCTCATGATGCTGCTCTACAATGCCGATTATTACTTCCGGAGTTTTATACTTTCGGAGCAACTCAGTTCCTAATATTACATGTTGTTTTATGTACTCATATTCATCGGTAGTCAATTTATTTTTCTTATACAATATGCGCTGATTAAGTTTTATTTTTCCAATATCATGCAGCAGGCCTGCAAAAAATATGTTCCTGCATTGCACCCTTGATAGTCTCATCCTTTTAGCAGCATAGTACGAAAAAAATGCTACTTTAATACTATGCTTAATAAGCCTTATGTTATTAATTATTTGCATTGTCCCACCTTTCATGAAATAAGCTGTTTAATCGTATATACTTGTCAGTTGACTGCTTGACAGCTTATGCAAAGTTATTGTCCTACTTGAAAAAACTCCTTTTACCTTGACCCGAATAACTGCAAGAACGGACGGATGCTCAAAGGTGAAGGAGTTCGCAAGTGCCGGCGAATAATATGTTGCCGGTGTTACATTTTGTACTATAAATTCTTTTATCTCCGGCTTTTCTGTTACCAGACTTCCGGTACTCAAAGGCTCTAGGGTAATTTCATTTAATCCGATATTCTCTGATAATATTTGCTTAAAATTTACTTCTGCTCTGGCCGGATCTATTGAAAATATTCCTTCGGCCAGCTGCTCGTCTTCTTGGATAGCAAGTGCTGCAGCTTTAGCAGCTCTATTAAGGCTTTCTTTAACTGTTTTGTTATTCATGTAAAGGCTGCCAAAATCAATAATCAACATGGCCATTCCAAGATAAATAAAAATTATAACTATAAACCATATGTTTATGCTACCTTTTTCGTTATGTATTTGTCTCATACTTTCACCACTTTTCAGACATTCCGCTTACCTTTGCTTTTGGGTAGAATGTTGATTCCTCTCCAATACCAAAATTCAAATAATAAAATGTATGTGTCTTTTTATATATAACCTTAATACTTATCTCATTACCTCTTTTTGTGTATGTCATATTGTCATCATCTCCTGCAGAATCCGGAATAATGGAAATTTCGATTTTATCTTTTTTAAAACCTTTTACATCCAATTCGTTTATTAATTCTTCCTTCAGCTCAACAGTAAATTGTCCTTCAACTACCGCCCGATCGAGCTTTTTATTTACTATTGTCGTCAGCTCGTTCCTTTCTACGAGGAACAATCCTCCCATAATCAAGTAAACAATTATATATATTATAATTGGCAGATATACTAATACCTCTATTGTGTTTATTGCTCCTCTTTCATTTTTAATATAATTCATCATTTCTCTCCCTCTTTTAAGGGGAGACTATGCTCCCCTTTGGCCTTATGGTTTCATCACATCTTCAACACCTATTACTCTATTGGCTGACTTTTCAAGCAGACCATTGTTTCCTGCAATTATTGGATATAATTTCAGGCCTACCGCAACTATAATTATGGAAACTATGGCGATTGATGCGACCATTTCAATTGTTAATACAAATCCTTTTTCATTAAATAGTACCTTTTTAATCTTTTTCATCATATTTTATCCCTTCTTATTCACTAATTATTGTGTCAATTGAATTAAAATTATTACTTACAGTCGTGTTTCTAATAGCAAAGGCAGCATTAAACTTAGGTATTGCAATGCTTGCTAGTATGGCAGCAACTGCTAAGTAAGAAATAATTTCTATTGATATGAACCCTTTTTCATTAATCAACCTTTTTATATTGGAATTCACCTCTTTATGTTAAAATATCTATATAAAAAAACAGCAGTTCTTGCTTCTGCCATTTTGAATTTTATATTGGTATTGATTTTATTGCTCTGATTACATACATCAGCCACGGGTATCCCACAACTACTGCACATGCAAGTGTCGGAACAGCCATTATAAAAATTCCTATGGCTTGATTTCTTGTTTGCTTTCTTATTCTTATTTGCTTGTTCACTTCTCTTGAAAACTTTCTGTGATTCTCAAGGTATATTACGCTTAAGCTTCTATCCCCGGAAAGTGCCTGTTGCATAGCAACACAAATATTTGTAAAATCACCTTGCGGTCCAGATCTCTTTAACTCTGACAATGCTGCATCAGGATTGGTTGAGAATTTTTCGTTTACTGTCTCCAATTGTGTCTTGAAATAATCTGCTCTTTCCTGAAGAGAAATTAGTATTTGTTTCACAGGTCTTGTTGTTTTCAAGAGCATTATTGCATATGTCTGCAGCATGAGAGCTTCCCTCTTAATCCCTCCGGCTCGAATTTTCCCCATGAACCTTAGCAGTAAATACGGAAACAGTAGTGCTATAAATCCAACTAAAGCAATGCTTAATGCGTTCACATTTAAGGATACATTTAAAATCTCCTCATTGTTTAATACCTTTGCAGCCTCCATGAGCGCCTTTTCATTTACTCTGAGGTTCATATAATTTATTACTTTAAGTGTAATATAGGACATCATTGTAAATATCGGCAGCAAATATGTAACTGTTTGGAAAGTCTCAGGGCTCACATCAATACCTGAATTAATAATTTTAATCTTAAGGTTGTTGTACTTTTTGCTATCCGTTTTATAATGAAGCTTTGAGAATCTTTCGTTTAAAACTTCTGTCAATTTTTTATTTCGATTGAGCTTCTTTCTTGGCCTTAAGCCTAATATAAATATAAACAATGCAATTATTATAAAAATTATATGCATATTTTCACCTACCTTTCTCGGTCAATGTAATAATGGTAACGCCTACAATAAGTATTATCAGCCATGTTGCTATAAGCGAATTGCCAGTACCTGTGTAAAAGTATAGGTGTCTTGCTAAGTCATTTATAAACAGATTGATTATTAAGCCTACAAGAGCTACTGTGTAAACAATGAAAAATGTTAGCTTATTTCCATAGCGGCTTGATTTTTCTTCTTCCTCTGTTGTTATTTCTTCTGACACAAGCTTATTCAGAGTCATCAAATCTTCTGTCACGTCCCCAGCACCTTCGTAACTCATTATTAAAATCTCCGCAAAGCTATACCCCCAAACATATGACAACTCATTTGCAAACTTTTTTATAGCTAACTCATAATCTTTTTCTCCAGAAAGACTTCGGGCTAATTGTTCAAAAGCTCCACCAATTGCATTCGGCATTTTATTGTATGAGTTACTTATTGCATTTTTTATGTTTTTATGAATTATATACTCATCTAAAAAGCATTGAAGCGCCTCAGGGAATTGCCTGTGCATCTTATTTACCTTGTATTCAATATAACTTTTGCCGAGCAGGAGTGTCATATAAAAAAATACTGC
>DAMAEI010000068.1:6874-16556 GCA_031997345.1 Sedimentibacter sp.
GAATCAATTCATTATTATATTCATAGCTCTTAAGGTTAATAAGCTGAAGTTTTGATATATATTTCTCTTTCTCCTGATTGAGTTTATTATTGTTGCATATTATCTTATCAAATCTTGTTAGTACACTGTTTTTTCTAAATTGCTTATTGAGGTTTTTAAGCTTCAGCTTTCTAGGCTTTCCTATTATGCTGAATATAATACAAATTAAAGAAACTGCAGCAAGTATTTTATACATCATCTGCATCACCGAAGACCCTTCTTATTTCACTCATTTTTACACTATTCTCATTAAGTTTCTTCTTTAACTTTTCAGATATGGTATTTTCATATACCTTCTTGTTGCTGTCTTGAGGGTTTTCTTCATCAATTATAAGCCTTGAAATAGCAACCGTCTCATGACGTTCATTTTCCCCTTTTGCTCTTAGCTCATAAATACCTCCGCAAATTTTTCTCATCTGTCCTTCTTCATTTTCCGGTAGCTTTTTCATCACTATAACTGTGTCTATTGCTTCAGCTACCTGATTTCGTTTTGCAGCAAAAGAAATATTGTTGACACTTTCCATAATCATATAGGTCAGAGCATCTGGAACACTATCAGCATCTGTTATATGAGCAGTACCCATGCTTCCGGCAAGACCTCTGGTCATGGCCTTTATTAGCTCATCAGCCTCTTTATTCCGTGCTTCTGTAACAATAATTAGATTTATACTTTTCTGTAGTAGAATAGCAAACAGATCACTTAAGGGAAATTTTTCTCTTTCCCTTAATGGTATAAAATATTTATTCGGGTATAGTGTTTCAGGATTCATTTCAAAATCTGTTTCCAACAAACCAATAATTAATTTATCATTTATAAATTCTATAAGCCATTTTACAGTTGAGGTTTTGCCCGATTCAGGTTCACCTATAACTAATATATTTGCACGACCCTTTACAAGAGTTGATATAATTTCAATTTCTTTTTCTGTGAATGTACCGCTTTTCAACATGTTTTCTGTCGTCGGAATAAAGCTGTCAAATTTACGGATATTCAGGACCGGATATCGTGACAAAGGCGGAATTGTAATCTGTATTCTTGCTCCATCTTCCCTTTCTGCTAAGATCGAGGGATTTAACGCATTTAGATCCTTAGTCTTGTCGAACTCAATACTTCTACGCATTACATTTATAACTTCATCATAGTTTTTAAATTGCTCATTAACCTCTGTTATGTCTCCCTGCCTTTTTAACAATATCCGTGTTCCCAGTGCTATTATTTCGTCTACATCAGGCAAGTTATATTTTTCAAGTATCTTCAATCCCCATTTTTCAGCACAGATTTTATTTGCAGTGTTCTCTACTTCATTTTCTGGAACATTCATTTCAAGCAATGTATTTTTGATTAACGTCTTAACATATCTTCTTGCAGCAACATCACCGGCCGAGCACTTAATCAACATATGAGTATGTATATCATTTAATTCTTTCGACGGAAATTCCTTGCTTATAACCTTATCATAAGCGTAGTTTTCAATTTCCTTGTATTCCATATATACCTCCTAAAAATTTAAGTTTTTTCTTGACCTTCCTTTCCGTCTTCTTTCCTGTAATAGCTTCAATGATTTTATCTACTTCGGCCACGTTCATATCCGGAAGCCTGAGTTCATATCCGCTAGCAAAGTCGACTATTTCCGGACAAAAATAAAGCTTAAAATCTTTTTTGACTTTAAACTCTGCATCTTCTGTGTACCTGTTCACGACTATTAAATTAGTAGATGACATTAAGTTAGTAGCGACTGTAAGATACTCATTAATTACTGTGTTGTATTCGGCTGAGCTTTGGTTCACAACAATTATATTGTTATCTGGATACTTCATTTTTGCAGCTCCAGAATCTATTATTATGTAATCAAATATTTCCAACTCCTTTAACATCTGAAATTTTTCTTCAGTCAGCAGCTCATGGCCTCCTGAAAAGAAACATAAGTTCCTTTTTATTTCTGTAGCACTTTCTTTAATTGCCCTCTTGCAGCTCTCTTTATCAGTAAGGCAAGAATACAGATTTATATTTTCAATTGATGTTGCTGCTGTATATATATTTATATTATTTTGGTTATTATCAATCAAACATACTGTATGTTTTTCTGAAAGCTTCTCGGCAAGTATTGCAGCCACTGTTGTTTTTCCTGCTCCTTTTCTTCCTGTTACTGTTATTAGTTTTGTCATTCAATTACCTCTTTTCTTTTAAGCCTTTCATTATAACTCTTTGGCCGAGCACAATAATCAATCCTATCTGCATGTTCAGAAATTAGCCACGGAGCTGATTCTTCAACATTTTCAATCTTACAAGTGTTGTCACTCATGCAGCCACAGAAAGGGCATGATTTAATTTCACAAGGAGGATATTTTTGTTCTTCTAATGTCATAGTATCTACTCCCTTCCTTCCGGCATAATGCTTTTTATTGTATTAAATAATTTTTCTTCCCCATATTTTGTTATTCGGATGTTATATTTACTTTTATCAACTTCGTAAATCCCTTTTATAACTTCGTCACGAAGTTCAATTGTTATATATGCCGGTACATATATTCCATTGGATGATGTATTTATGCTGTCAGGTGTTTTTGTGCTATTGTTGTAATTTGAATCATGTACTTTAATTACTTTGATTTTCTCAATTATTTTATTTGGCTCAACAATTACTTCATCTTGGCCGTGCGATACAGGCTCAAGCCATATATCAATGTAATCTTCCGACTTCAGCTCCAAGGCCTTATCAACTTCATTAAGTGCCAGTGGTATTTGTGTCTGATCCTTATCATTCATGTAATCTTTATTTGCAATTATTCTTTTGGAATTAATTGTTTCGCCCTTGTAAAGCGGCACAATGGTTCTTTTACCTACAACCTCATTATAGCTTTCAGCAGCACTGCTTATTTTCATGATGTCCTCTTTATACCTTTTTTCTATAATAAGCATTTCCTTTTCAATTATTGTGTTTTCCGGAATGTCCGCTGCTGCGACAACTACCTGTATAGTATCTATATCTGCCTCAGGAACCTTCAGTTCTTCATAATAATAAAAAACAACAGCCAGGATAACCATAAATACTGCTGTTGCTTTATAGATATTTACTTTCTTGTTCATATTATTCTATACCTCCTAAATCTCCTTTATTAGCCTATGTTGTAAATAATAATCAACCTTGCTTACACAAATTACTTTCTTTTCATCATACATAAAGTAAAAACAAAAATCTGTTTGTAAATATATTTTGCATTCTATACCTCCAACAACATATCTTTTGTCTGGATTAAGCCACATTTGTTTTATTTCATCGGCTGTCATATATTCGTATCCTTTCTTTATAGTTTATTTCATAAACCTTTTTAGTCTCTTTGTTTCCATCGGAAGAATTTGATTTATAATTTTGTCTAATCCTTCTTTAAGAATAATCTTGCCTTCTTTTCTCTGGTATACAGCCTTACTTTTATACGCTGCTTCATAGCATATTTCTGGGCTTACAAAATTTATGCATATACTACTTTTTATTTGTAAATACTTTTCTATGTCTTTTCTGTCAAGCTTGTCTGACCATTTATTAAAAATATAAGTAACTTTTATTGCATACTCACTTGACAGCGCATTTATTTCTTGAAGCCTGTTAATAGCATTTTTTAACTTGTTAGGTGCCGGATCTACAACTACAAATATCTTATCTGAACTTTTTAAAACATAATTATCTATCGAATTTCCAACATCAAATATGTTTATATCTGAATTTGCTGTAATCACATTTATATATTTAATGTTCTTATCCATATCCCACTTGGAATAACTATATTTGCCGTCGTTGATGTAAAAATTAATTCCATCTTTTTTATATATGGAATTTTTATAATCCTTTTTATCATTTTCTATTTCCCAAGTCAAAGGAACATAATCGCCTTCCTCGTCAGATATTTGATAAAATAAATCTGCCTTACTGTCAGGAAATTCTACCACTGATGGCTTTAATCCAAATTCACACATTGCATATGCTGTATTTAGTGTCAAAAAAGTTGAGCCAGCTCCTTGAGAAAGATTTACAAAAGAAATTTTCTTCGCTCTTACAAGGCGGTATTCCTTTTGTATTTCTATTTCAGTTTGTTCATGAGCCGGCTCGATTATATTTATTTTATTTTCATCATTAACTTCAGCAGACTTAAAGGTATCTCTTTTTATTGTTTCAATTTCCGAGTTTCCTTTTGGTTTCTTTCTTAGAAAGCTCATTAGTGGTTTTTTTGTTCTTTCTTGCTTATTCTCCTCTATCTCAAATTTTAACCCAAGCTTTTTATATATGAATTCTATATCTTTAAATGTTTTGGGTGTTTCTATTGTATTTAATATTTCGATAGGCTTTACAGGCTGTGTAAAAGCATCCGATATTTGATACTTAATACAGGTTTCAAGCTCTTCTTTGTCCTGATCTAAGAGTATCATTATTACCCTTACACCTTTACTTTTAAGAAGGAATATAAGGGTATCAAAATCTTTTTCTCCTGGAAGCAGTTTCGAAATTATGCAGATATTATATTCATGTTTTACTTCGTTATCGAAAAAGAATTCTCTATAATGTACTTGTGAATACTCATAATTGTTGTTGTCTGTAGATTTTATTATGGCATTGTTTAACTCCTCGGAGCCTGTAGATAGTGCTATCCTTATCTTTTCATCCATTTCTTTACTCCTTTAAATTTAACTTTGGATATGGATCTATTATATTATCATTATATTTTATTTCAAAATGTAGGTGTGGCCCGGTTGATAGACCCGTATTGCCGCTTAAAGCTATTAAGTCTCCTCTTTTAACTATATCTCCGGCATTGACTGTTAACTTTGAATTGTGTGCATATACTGTTTTATATTTTCCTTCATGCTCTATTTCAATATAGTATCCATAGGTTCCGTAGTATTTAGAATTTATTACTTTTCCATCTGCTGCCGCCACTATAGGTGTCCCCGGCGGCAGTTTGAAATCTAATCCTCTATGGAAGTCTTTTCTTATTATACCTCCGACTAAGAATTCCCTGGGGCCAAAAAAGGAAGTTATACTTATCTTGTTCTCAGTATCTTCATTCTTGAATTTAACGGGAACGCGGAATTGTTTACTGTCTTCAGTAACGGTATGGGTTCCCTCTTTTCCTGAATAGTTTCTTGCTGCAATTATAACATCAGGATTTAAAGCAAGGTACTCTAACATTATGCTTCCAAATTCCTGAGAATCTGGAAACTCCATACCAAAGTCACATATTTCTTCAATGTTTTTATATGTTAATCTCTTTTTGAATTCTTTATTTCTAAGAAAACCCTCCAACCTATTGTTTATTGTTTTATTAATATTTTTTATTACATAGCCTTCTGTTTTTCTTGTGATAGTTTTATTCCCTTTTTCTACTTCATCTTCTGAAATTGTGGCATACTCATATTCATATTCTATATCAAAATATGCAGTACTTACTTTTTCCGCGTATGGCTGGGGTGTTACTATCGTTGTCTTTGTGGTTATTATTACTATGGTATTGTCAACTTTTATCTCTTCTCTTACTATTTCTGTAAAAGTTTTATAATATTTGAAATTGAATAATTCATTATCCCTTACTTTATACGAAAGCTCGTATTTCGTCATAAGGTCTTTTTCTGCTAATTTGCAGACTGTATTATCATTTTGTTTTTCTGCATATCCGCTTAACGTATCTATACATGCAAGCAGCTGCCAATGTATTCGGTGTTCTTTTGTCATATCTCCAATATTGAAGTCTGTAACTTGTTCATATGCCGTTTTGCTTCCATCATTACTTATTATTGTTACAGTTTCTTTTACCACTGTATTTTCCAAGTAGCTTGCATCCTCTAATATTTTGTATGCTTGTATTTTTTGAGGACTAAAAAAGCCCAGGGTGCTTTTCATGAACACTTCGCTTTCTTCTTTTGACATATTGATTCTAATATCGGATATACTTTCAAACATTCCTCCGACAAGGATAAACATAAAAAAAATTATTGTAAGCGCTAATATTATTGTTATTGCTACAGGAAGATTTTTAAGTATGACACGCATCAATATGCTCTTTAAGCTGTTTCCTATAAAGCCGGTTGATTTATTCCGACTTTCATTATCATTCATTTAGTTCCTCCTATGTGCTTTAAAATCAGAGTTTGATTTAATTGCTTTATTAAGCCTTTGTACTGTACTTTTTGTTATATCTGTCGCTGTTTTTGCAGCTTTTGCGGTCTGCTTTACAGCATTGGTTCCTCCGGTAACTATGTTTTGTGTAGCATTAAGTGCTAATTGAGTTCCTTTTGATGCAGCATACCCAAGTACCGGATTACCTGTAGAAATTGTTGTTCCTATTCCTACTGCCAAAGGAGCTCCTTTGGCTGCTGCTTTTATTCCTCTACCAGCTTTTGCTATTCCATCTTTTATTGATATTGGGTTTTGTTCTTTTTTCTTTTCTACTTGTGAATTACTGTTTATATTGGCTATTCCCAATTTTTCTGTACTGCTAATCGGGCTTTGTTTGATATTATCACGAATTTCTTGTCTGTCTGTCATCATGTTATTTGTATTTGATTTTGGGCTGCTATTTTGATTTGATGGGTTAGCTACATTCGTTCTAATTCTTTGCCCTTGCGTGTTGCTATTTATAACATTTTGATTACTTCTACGCATTACGTTATGCCTCTTTGCAGGTTCTGGTCTGTATGTTCTACCTAATTGCCCTGTGCTGGTTTTTAAATTCTGGGTTGTATTACCTCTATTCACTCTTCTGTTTATAGGTCTATTACTTGTATTTACTCTTTGATTACTGTTTTGACTGGATGAGCTGTTAACTGGGTTAGATACATCCGTTTTTGTTTTTTGTCCTTGCACATTACTATTGTTCATTGTTGTTTTCCCTAATTGATCAGCTTTAGTTTCTGCTTTGTTATATGCGTTTTGGTTGCTATTGTTTTCGGTTTTTTCTCTTCCGGAAAAGGTTCCTCCTGTTGTTGGTGGTATTTTAGTTCCAGGAGATTTAAAAACCTTATTGTTTAATATTCCTTTTCCAGCTCTTGACACCATCGCTACAGTCATCATCGTTCCAAATAGACCTCTTGTCATATTGCTTACATCTTGTGCAGATCCTAATACATTACCTGTCATTTTATAGGTGACAACAGCTCTTATAACATCTCCCACAGTTAAGCTTATAAACATTAGAATAACTGAAGCAATTACATTACCTGGATAAAATACCTTTATTACTACTATTGATAATATAAATGATATCTCGTATGCTAATGGAGAAAATATATTAATCAATATTCCATTTATCCATCCATTTGCTGCAGTAAAATTGTCACTTATTCCCCAAAGGTATATTGCAATTGGAGTTGTCAAATAATACGCATTTATCACAAATGTTCTATATATCATCAAAACAAATATTTTAAATTCTACATATGCCATTACAAGCCTTAATATTGACCATACAAATGCATATTCGCTTAGTAAGCCTTCTTTAGCATTCATTAAGTAGTCAAGCTCTATTACACTAAATGTCCCCATTAAAATATCCATTATTTTTATAGTGCCAGCAAACACAGCTGGGAATGAAGCAATGATAATTATTATATAACCCCACTTTGAAAAAGCGTTTATCACCTCTTCTCTCTTGCTTGGATTCCAGGAATATTTCATTATTTTATACGCCGTATTAATTACCATCAAAAATGTCAGAAAGCTTGTACCGCTCAATATTAGAGTATACAAGTTTACAGTTCCTCCACTTTTTGTTGGAACATTAAAATCAGCAAGAGGATTTTTAACTGCTTTATGAAGAACACCTCTTATTCCTAAACTTTCGGATGTTCCTACTAGATATTTTTTTGCTATTTCTGCAGCTTCTGCAAAGTATCCAAGTATCGCATCTATTCCTTTTTGCCAGAAGCCTCTCTCTCCTTGGTCTTCTATTTCAATTATATCTGATGCTTGCTCGGAACTTCCATATGTGTTCCCGGTCATTTTCTCTATTATACTGTTAAGTTTTCCTGAGATTGAAGCCGCAGAAATTATAATGAAAGCTGCCAATGCAAGTGCTATTATTTGTTTCGCGAAAGTTTCTCTGTCTTCCTTTTTTTTATTAACAAGCATAGCTGATATTGCAACAATTACTATTGATACAAAAAATATTACAGCAGAAATTTCAAGCACATTGCTTTTTAATACGTGTATGATTTGAACATATGCACTCATATTATTCACCTGCCTTATGTTTCTACAAGCTCTCTTTCAAACTCATAGTATTTAATTTGTACTGCGACTTTTTTATTTCCGGACATCACTACAGCTTGACCGGGCTCAAAGTTTTGCAAGTGCCCTGAATAACTCTCTGGAAGTCCTAATTGTTTTATAATCTCTTTTGCACTTACTTCAGATTGCCTCAGTATAAATTTTGTTTCTGCTATACTGAGAATTACTTTTCCGGATTTTGATGATACGAATTCTTCTATGAGTTGTGATCCGATAACCAATGATATTTTATACTTTCTTCCTCTTCTATCCAATGATTCAAGCATATTTGATATATGCTCGTATTGTGTAAAATACCAACCTTCATCTATCGGTACCCTTTTCTCGATATCTTTAAATTCGTCCCTTGACAGCTTGGCCCAAAGAAATGTCATAATGTTCATGAGTGAAAAAAATTTAGTGAAATTATCCGTTATATTTCTAAGTCCAAATATTATGTTTCTTCTTGCTTTTAATTCTATTTTTGTTTCACAATCAAAAATTGCTAATGACCCGTCTCCGGTTATCATTCTCATTATTAATGCGAGATCTTTTGTTTCATCGTGCTTTTCAAGCTCGTTTTTTACATCAGATAATATGGGCATTTTCTTTTTTGCCTTTGTTAGCATGTATCCTTCTTCGGTCTCTGCTCCGCTGTCCTGGTATATGCTGTCTGGATCATTAGTCTTAATTCCTTTGGATGCATAAAGTTCTCTTACTACTTCTTCAATTCTTGTGATCTCTTTCCCTGAGAGCGACTGATTATTAAATTTCTCCGAGAACATATTTAGAAGTTCTCTTATTTCAGTTACCTTTCCGGCAATATCAATAAATTTCCTTCCTTGATATTCTTCTATCTCTAAGTCCATAGGGTTTATTCCTGTTTTTTCTCCTGCACGGACATCGATATACTCTGCTCCTATCCGGCCGACCATTTTTTCAAGCTCACCTTCAAGATCAAACCCTATGCTCCATTCTCCCATGGATGAGCCTCTGGCCATTATAAGTTTCATCAGAACGGATTTTCCGGCGCCGGAGTTTCCAAGAATGAGCATCATCGGATTTGGCAATACCGGTGAACCTATAAAGCTGTCATATTTGAAAGGGGCATTAGTATTTAATATATTTCCTAATGGTATTCCGTTTGGGTGATTAAAGTCAGTCAGTCCTTCAGGCAACAACCCGGCCAAGCTCATAGCTGAAAAATTTTTCTTGAATTTGCTTGGGATGCTTCCTATGTATGGTGTTGGCATAGTACTTTTATATCCTTCAGTTTGATTCATGAGCAAGGTTTTTACTATTATGCTTCTTTCATCACATTTTTCTTGAAATGTTCTGCAATTCATTTCAAGTTCTTCTTTTGATCTTCCCCATATTCGGAACACCTT
>DAMAEI010000069.1:0-869 GCA_031997345.1 Sedimentibacter sp.
GCCTTTTGCTGTTGAAGAGCTGCTGGCGAGGATAAGAGTTCTGTTAAAACGCTCAAGAGGTACAGAGAAGGAAGATTCACAGTCTCTGGTTGTCGGGAAACTGAAATTGCATAAGAGCAACTACAGGGTTGAATATGACGGCGACAATATAGAACTTACAAAAAAGGAATTTGAGCTTTTGGAATTTATGATGCTTAACAAGAACATTGTTTTGTCAAGGGAAAAAATACTTGATAAAGTATGGGGATACGATTATTTCGGCGATACAAATATCATCGACGTATACATCAGGTATCTGAGGAGCAAAATTGATCAGAAATACAATGTAAATCTTATTGAAACCGTAAGAGGCGTGGGTTATATAATAAGGGAATAGGACTGCTATGATTAAATCTTTATTGAGAGCATTACTGAACATATTTTTATATCCGTTTAAGCTGATTTTATGGTTTATAGTAGGATTTCTTAAAAAGCTTAAATTTTCCATAGCGCTTAAAATTTCGGCGTCTTATCTGGCTATATATGTTATAATTATAATGATAGTGGCGGCAGCAACCTCGGTCGGATACCTGGCATATGAATTTGATAAATTCAACAGTGAAGTAATAATAAACGATGCTGAGGAAATTGCGGAAACATTCCCCAGGTTAAGCGCAAATATTGGGGACAGAGTAAAATCCTTTGAAATTTATGATGACAATCTGAACGAGGTTTATCCTTTAAACAGCGACAAGAGATATGCTGACAGCATAATTGTTGTAATTGAGAAGCTTATATATGACAGGGAATATATATACTCAACAAGCTTTTATAACGACAATGTAGAATATTATCTGAACATCAGCTATGATGCTCAGGAAATGATAAAT
>DAMAEI010000069.1:879-1894 GCA_031997345.1 Sedimentibacter sp.
CCGATACCACCAAGACAATCACAGTAAACAATATAAACACAAGATTGGATATCAAGGGTGCTCAGGATGAGCTTAAGGAGCTGTCACAGACATTCAATGAAATGATGGACCGTATCGAAGCAGGGTACAAGACGCAGCAGCAGTTTGTTTCTGATGCATCCCATGAGTTGAGGACTCCCATAGCTGTTATAAAGGGATATGTAAATATGCTTGACAGATGGGGAAAAAATGACAGAGCTGTCTTGGAGGAATCCATAACTGCAATTAAGAACGAGACGGATAATATGCAGGATTTGATTGAAAAGCTTCTGTTCATTGCACGAAGCGATAAAGGAACTCTGCTGTATACAAAGGAAGATTTTAGAATATGTTCAGTATTGAATGAAATTGAAAAAGAAACAAAAATGATAGATACAAAACATGAGCTTTATTTCAAATTTTATGAGGATGCCAGCCTATATGCAGATAAAAAACGAATAAAACAGGTTTTGAGGATACTTGTTGACAATGCCATAAAATTTACTCCTCCCGGAGGCTATATTATGGTGTCCGGATTCATCCAGGATGAATACTACGTCATAAAGGTTGAGGATACGGGAATAGGTATTGAAAAGAAGGATCTTGAAAAGATATTTGAGCGTCTCTACAGGGCGGAACAGTCTAGAAGCAAGGAAATAGGCGGTCATGGCCTCGGACTTTCAATAGCTAAAATCATAGTCCTTGGTCACAAGGGAAAAATCAAGGTGAAAAGCAGTGTTGGCAAAGGCTCTGAATTTTCAATAATGCTTCCTTATATATAGTGCTAATTCGCATTAAATAGTTCCTTTGAAGCTAATTAGTATATAAAATATATGTCTGTATTTCAAAATGTAAACAGTATAAATTTCTAAAATACATTAATAATCGACATATTACTACAAAAGAAGTCAAGGAAAAGTCATGGGATTGATTGTATAATAGCTTGTACTATCAATCAGAAAGGACTGGGAAAAGTGAATATAGAATTTATTGAATC
>DAMAEI010000069.1:1904-9532 GCA_031997345.1 Sedimentibacter sp.
AATCAGGACAAGCATTAACAATCAGGCTCAAGGGTGAGCTGGATCATCACACTGCCGATGAGTCAAGGGTGTTGATTGATGAAAAAATCAATGAAGGCAAATTTAATAAAATAGTCATAGATTTTAAGGGACTTGATTTCATTGACAGCTCAGGCATAGGCTTTGTAATCGGACGCTATAAGCTCATCAGAAAGCGGAATGGATCGGTAGAAATTATCAATGCCGGAAAAAAGGTGCGAAAAATTCTCGATATGAGCGGAATAGGAAAAATAATTGAAATTAAATAGGGGGAGAAAATGCAAAACAATTATGTAACTTTTAAAATACCGAGTTTGTCAATAAACGAATCTTTTGCCAGGTCAGCTGTGGCTGCATTCTGTTCCATTCTGAATCCTACAATAGGCGAAATAAACGATATAAAGACTGCGGTATCAGAGGCTGTTACAAATGCTGTAATCCACGGCTATGAAAATACAGTGGGTGAAATAGAAATATCCTGCAGAATCAAGGGGCAGGTAGTTGAGATAATAATAGAGGACTTCGGATGCGGAATCATAGATGTGAATAAGGCTAAGGAACCGCTTTTCACAACAAAGCCGGAACTGGAACGCTCAGGAATGGGTTTTGCAGTAATGGAATCATATATGGATGAAGTTGTTGTGCTTTCTGAAAAGGATGTTGGAACAAAGATTGTAATGAGAAAAAAAATCAGTGAAAAATAAAAATTATGGCGTGTAATATTTGCAAGTCTGAAATTACAAATATTAATTATGCTCATGAGCAATAAATAAGTGATAAAATTTTACAGTTAATATTAAAAAAGGCACATATAGTGCTTTTTTTTAGTATTCAAAATCTTTTTTTGCAAATAATACTTTTGAGGTGATTTATATGAAAAAAAAGATTTTTTTATTAGTCATAATATTGTTCATAAGCTTTACGGCAATATATTTTGGAAACAGTATTGACGGATCTTTGAAAAAAATGCCTGAAAGCGCAGTTTTGTTGTAGGAGGAAAAATGAAGTACGATAAAAACAGCTACAAGCAGGTGGTAAGTGAGCATACTCCAAAAAATAACATGCTGAAAAATTGTGTATGGGCATTTATTTTTGGAGGTGCTATCTGCCTGTTGGGAGAAATAATAAAAAATATATTTGTGTCGGGCTTCAATGTGCCTGAAAATGATGCGGGACCAATGACTTCCGTGACCTTGATTGCTCTCAGTGCCCTGTTTACAGGAATTGGGTGGTATGATAAGCTGGGCAAAAAAGGCGGAGCGGGAACAGTGGTCCCCATCACGGGCTTTGCAAACTCTGTAGTTTCACCTGCTCTTGAATTTAAGAGAGAGGGGTTCATATTGGGAACAGCTTCAAATATTTTTAAGCTTGCAGGTCCGGTGTTAGTTTTCGGATATTTTTCAGCATTTATCGTGGGCTTGCTGAGCCTTCTGTTTAAATGATAACAAGTTAAAGTGAGGAGAAATAATTTGAAAAAGGTTGGAAAGCAAACATTCAGAATAAAAGATGATGTATATATAAGGGATGTATTTACTATCGGGGGGAAAAAAGAGGGAGAAGGTCCTATAGGGAAAGAATTTGACATGATTGTAGATGATGACCTGTGGGGAGAGGACAGCTGGGAAAAATGCGAGCTTAAATTTCAAAAGGAGGCTGCTCAGCATCTGATGAATATAAACAACCTGAATACTGATGATATTGATATATTAATTTCAGGCGATTTGTTAAACCAAATAACGTCATCGTCATTTGCTGCGAGAGATTTGATGCTTCCCCATATAGGAGTTTACGGAGCATGCTCCACAATGGCGCTGACAATGGGATTGGGTGCACTTATAATTGACGGAGGCTTCGCAAGCGACATAATATGCGTTACATCCAGCCATTTTTGCAGTGCTGAAAGACAATACAGGCTGCCGCTTGAAATGGGAGGACAGAGGCATATGTCGGCACAGTGGACTGTAACAGGCTCTGCAGCAGTATGGCTGTCCAACAGCGGAAGCGGACCGAGGATAAAAAATGTTACATTCGGAAAAATTCAGGATCTTGGCGTTAAGGATGTAAATAATATGGGTGCGGCAATGGCTCCGGCAGCATATGATTCCCTTAAGCAGCATCTGGAGGATACCGGTACAGAATATGATTTAATTGTAACCGGAGACCTGGGGATTGTAGGGAAGTCAATTGTGAATAAAATGTTTAATGAGGATGGCAACAGTATTGAAAGCAAGTATGACGATTGCGGCACAATAATTTATGATATTGAAAAGCAGGACGTCCATGCTGGAGGTAGCGGATGCGGATGCTCAGCGTCAGTTTTTGGAGCATTTCTGTACAAGAAATTGCAGAACAAGGAAATAAACAAGTTGCTGTTTACTTCCACAGGTGCACTGCATTCACCTACGGCCATGCTTCAAGGAGAAAGCATCCCAGGTATTGCACACTGCGTGGGTATTGAAATGTGAGGTATATATGAATTACGTGATGAGTTTTGTAGTAGGCGGTATTATTTGTGTTATAGGGCAAATAATCATCGATACTTTTAAAAAGAACAATGCATACCTACTGGTCTTATTGGTGGTTGCAGGAACATTCTTAGGTTATTTCGGAATATACGACAAAGTTATTGAAATAGGCTATTCAGGTGCTACAGTACCTCTTTTGGGTTTCGGGCATGCTTTGGCGGAGGGCGCTGTGGAAGAGGCGGCATCAAAGGGCTTTATGGGTGCACTGAGCGGAGGAGTAATAAAAACAGCTCCGGGCGTTGCTGCAGCACTGTTGTTTGGTTACATAGCAGCAGTGATATTTAATCCTAAAGGAAATAAATAAATACCATATTAAGAGCGTAGATTAACTGCGCTCTTTTTGTATGCCCTAACTCCATTGTTATTGAAATAACACACTGCAGCAATTCCAAAAATTTACTATTGACGGACAGGGAATCAGATGCTATTATCGTTGAGAATGATAATCACTATCAATGAACAGGAGCGATAAATGAACAAGTGGTATCTTATCATAATTTTAGTTATATTATCTGCCATTTCCCTTATGCTGGGCGTTGCGGACATAAGCGGTGATATACAAATACTTTTTCAGAGCAGGTTTCCGAGGCTCATAAGTATTATAGCTGCAGGCGCGGGTATGAGTATAGCGGGATTGATAATGCAGCAATTGAGTAGAAATAAGTTTGTTTCACCCACCACCGCAGCAACCGAGGACTCGGCAAAGCTTGGTGTATTAGTAGCAATGGTGCTGCTTCCGGGTATAGGAACTTTTAAGACAATGATAGTATCTTTTGCCTTTGCCGTCAGCGGAACATTTTTATTTATGGCGATATTAAAGAAAATTAAGTTCAGAAATATTGTCTATGTCCCTTTAATAGGAATAATGCTTGGAAATATAATAGATTCCGCTGCATCGTTCCTCTCATACAAATATGATGTTGTGCAAAGTGTATCTTCGTGGCTGATGGGAGATTTTTCAATGATTATTAAAGGTAGATATGAGCTTTTGTACATAAGTATACCGTTAATAATTATCGCATATGTCTATGCGAACAAATTTACCATTGCCGGTATGGGTGAAGATTTTTCTAAAAACCTGGGGCTTAATTATAATCAGGTAATGAATACAGGTCTTATTATAGTGTCTCTTATATCCTCATTGGTAATTATCACTGTGGGTAAAATTCCTTTTTTAGGTCTTATAGTCCCAAATATTATATCGATCATTAATGGCGATAACCTGAAAAACAACATAGTGATGACGGCGTTGTTCGGTGCGGTATTTCTTCTTGCATGCGACATATTCGGACGACTGATTATATACCCCTACGAAATACCCATAAGCCTTACGGCAGGCGTTATAGGAAGTGTAATATTCCTTTATCTTGTTTGGAGGAGAAAAAGCTGATGCCTGATAATAGGAGAAATAAGTTAATATATATTTTAGCTGCATTTTCATTGATGTTGATTTTAGGCTTTGTATTGATAGGAATTAATTCAAATAATTTTGATTATTTTATTTCCAGGCGGGTTCCGAAGGTGGCTGCAATTATAATCACAGGTGTGGCTATTGCATTTTCCTCAACTGTATTTCAAACAATTACAAACAGCCGAATTCTTACACCAAGTGTGCTGGGGCTGGACTCTTTGTACCTTCTGGTTCAGACTCTGATAATATTCGTTTTCGGTTCTTCAGGAACAGTGGCAAGCAACAAGAATGCAAATTTTGCAGTTTCGGTGTTATTTATGCTCATTTTTTCAAGCATATTGTATAAAGCAATTTTCAGAAAAGAAAAAAACAATCTGATTACCCTGCTGCTTGTAGGAATGATTTTCGGCACGCTGTTTCAGAGTCTTTCATCATTTATGCAGGTTGTCATCGATCCTAATGAATTTCTCCATATACAGGGGAAGATGTTTGCAAGCTTTAATAGTGTAAATACAAAAATATTGGAAGTATCCTTCGTAATTGTATTGCTAATAGTTATTTATACTTATAGAAAATCAAATGTATTGGATGTTATTTCACTTGGAAGAGAGCAATCTGTAAATTTAGGAATCAATCATCACAAAATACTTACATCCATGCTTTTATCCGTTTCTTTGCTTGTTTCCATATCTACTGCACTGGTGGGCCCCATAACCTTCTTAGGTTTAATTGCAGCTAATGTATCAAGAGAAATGTTTAAAACATATAAGCATAAATATCTGCTGGCAGGATCAGCCTTAATAAGCATTATTGCATTGGTCGGAGGTCAGCTTTTAGCTGAGAGGATATTAAATTTTAGCACTCCTATCAGTATTATCATAAATTTTACAGGTGGAATATATTTCATTCAATTGCTATTAAAGGAGAATACCGTATGATAGAGATTAAAAATATAAGCAAGAGCTATGGGGAAAAAAATGTTGTAGATAATGCTTCCACTCTCATCAGAGAAGGAAAAATCACTGCTTTTATAGGGCCAAATGGTGCGGGAAAGAGCACCTTGCTTTCCGTGATCAGCCGCCTTATTCCGAAAAAATCAGGAGAGGTTATTATTGACGGCAGAAGAATAGAGGAGTGGAAAGATTCAGAATTAGCTAAAAAAATTTCGATGCTAAAGCAATCAAATAACATCAATATCCGGTTGACTGTGGAAGAGTTGGTGGCTTTTGGAAGGTTTCCGTACAGTCAAGGAAAATTAACGAAGGAGGATGAGAGAGTAATTGAAGATTCTATTAACTACCTGAAGCTTGGAGGTATGAAGGATAAATATCTCGATGAACTGAGCGGAGGGCAGCGGCAGAGGGCATACATAGCGATGATTTTGGCTCAGGACAGTGATTACATACTGCTTGACGAGCCTTTGAACAACCTGGATATGAAGCATTCGGTCGAAATAATGAAAATACTGAGGCGTCTTGTAGACGAATTGGGGAAGACTATTGCCATAGTTATACATGACATCAATTTTGCGTCCTGTTATTCGGATTTCATTGTGGCATTGAAAAACGGCAGAGTTGTGGAAGATGACACAGCTGAAAAAATAATCGAGAAAAGTGTTCTCGAAGAGTTATTTGATATGGATTTTGATATAACAAAAATAAATGACATGAAGTTATGTGTCTATTATTAAAAAAATGGAGGAAGTTATGAAATTAAAGAAAATAGGATTGTTATTATCAGTGGCCGCTATAGCACTTGTTGCTGCAGCATGCGGAAATAATGCGGGAGGAGATGCGGGAACAAGCACGCCTCCTCAGAACAACACACAGGAAGAGACACAAAAACCAGAAGAAATAAAGACGGTTACAATAAAGCATGAGCTCGATGAGACAACATTAAATGTAGGACCTGAAAAGGTAATGGTCTTTGACTACGGCGTATTGGATGCCCTTGATGCACTTGAAGTTGATGTGATTGGACTGCCGAAGTCAAACATCCCCGAATATCTGAATAAATATAGCGATGAAAAATATGTTGATGTGGGAACGTTGTTTGAGCCTAATTTTGAAAAAATATATGAAATGAAGCCGGATTTAATAATCATATCTGCAAGGCAGAAGGATTTATACGAAGAGTTTAAGGCAATTGCACCTACTGTATATGTTCCACTAATGGGGAATGATTATATGAGTTCCTTCAAGAGCAATATGTCAATATTGGCACAGATTTTCGGAATTGAAGGCAAGGTTAATGAAAAAGTTTCCGAGATAGAAACAGCGATAAAGAACTTAAACGGCAAGGTTACTGCAAGCGGAAAAAATGCACTTTTCATTATGGCAAATGAGGGGAATCTGAGTGCTTACGGGCAGGATTCACGCTTTGGAATGCTGTATGATGACTTTGGCTTTATTCCTGTAGATGAAAATATTGATGCAAGCACTCACGGAAATAAAATATCCTTTGAATATATTGTTGAAAAGAATCCTGATTACATATTTGTACTTGACAGAGGTGCAGTTGCAAAAACTAGTGATAATATGTCTGCCGAGAAGCTACTGGATAATGATTTGATGAAGACAACCTCAGCATATCAGAACGGAAATATAACATATGTTGACCCTCACGTATGGTATGTTGCAACAGGGGGAATTAACGGAACACTTACAATGGTTAACGAGGTTGAAGGAAGCATAAAATAACATAATAAAAGAGTTTAGATTTTTTGAAAATCTAAACTCTTTTTTCATCTCATGATTTATTAATTTTCTATGGATTCTATTATTGAATCAAGGGCTGAGCCGTTTCCGTTGTTTCCATTGTTTCCATTGTTTCCATTATTTCCGTTATTACCATTATTTCCGCTGTTTGAGTCATTGCCGTCAATTGATCCATCGGGATTGACAGGATCATTTCCGTCTGGATTTTCACCGTCTCCGTCACCGCCGGGATTCTGCTCTCCATTAATCCATTGCTCATAATGCCATCTTGTATGGTATGTGCATGTCTTTGTGGGTACCTGATACTGGTAGTCGGCTGTGATTATACCGCCGAAAGCCAGATCAACCACAGGGATGCCGAGGACTGAGGCTATCTGTCCATTTTCATCAAATACTACCTGGCCTACGTATATTTGTTTAAGTTCTTCCAATGAGAATATTACTCTGTCTTCCTGAACCTGCTGATAAAGCTTTTTAGCTTCATAGTTGGATGTCTTAATCTCAGGGTCATACAGGGGTTCTCTCATTACAAATACTCTTTCTTCAATGAGGTTTCCCGGGCAGTACTGAGATACTTTCATGTTGGAAGCCGTACATACCTCCACCCTCACATGAACATTGCATACTTCTGTAGGCTGAGTTCCGGGAACAAAATATTCTGTTATAACCTGACTTCCTCTCTGGTCATGAGAGCAAAGCTCACCGGGAAGCTTTCCTGACTGGCTGCACACCTGTACAGGTATCAGATTTGGATTGCGTTCAATTTTAGCTGCAGGAAGTCCCTGATGCACAGGTGTCATTATTGCTTTCCAAAGTCTTGCTGTAGCACCGCTGTCTCCTGAAAGCTTCATCTGAACATTATCGTTTCCTACCCATATGCCACCAACATAGTATGGCGAGAAGCCCATAAACCAGAAATCTCCGTTCGCCTGAGTTGTTCCTGTTTTCCCGGCTACC
>DAMAEI010000069.1:9555-10404 GCA_031997345.1 Sedimentibacter sp.
GCAGGAAGCTTTGCATGGTATGACAGTCCCGGGTTAACGGTGCTTCTCAGAATATCCTTCATGAGTGATGCGACTTCAGGACTTACAACAACGTGTGTTTCAGGTGTTTTTTCAAGTATTGTTTCGCCTCTGCTGTTTACGACCTTTGTATATGCAATTGGCTCCACGTATACGCCGTCATTTGCTATTGCGCCGTATGCTGCGGTCATGGTCAGTGGAGTAAAGCCCTTTGTCAGCCCTCCCAACGCCAGTGATGCCAGGTTCACATCATTGTATGCAGAGTTTTCAGCAGGAGAAACGAATGTATCCTTTTCGGGATTGCTTACATTTATTAAACCAAGTTTTGCAAGTGTGTTCATTGCAGCATCTATTCCGACCTTCTCCAGCATGGATACCGCGTTTGTGTTGATGGACTGCTCTATTGATTTACGCAGGGTCTGGATTCCCCAATATTTTACGTCCCTGTGCTCATACCAGTTTTTAGGCCATCTGTCGCCGTTTTCATTATATCTTGGAAGGTCATCCAACGGGTATGCCGCAGAGTATCCCATGTCAAGTGCCGTAAGGTATACAGACAGAGGTTTTATAGTTGAACCCGGCTGCCTTGTGGCACTTGCAGCACGGTTGAATGTCTTGCTTCCCTCTATATTTCTGCCGCCGATTATTCCCTTTATTTTACCAGTTCTGTAATCCATTATTACGGATGCAGACTGAGGCTGGACTATCCCTTTTTCCTGGAAGAAGAAATATCCTTCAGGAATCCTCAGAATACCGTCGCTTCCAAGCACGAACATTTCAGGATTCTTTTCGACATAGCTCCTTGGAATTCTGAATGTTCCTTTAGTCCCC
>DAMAEI010000069.1:10414-15763 GCA_031997345.1 Sedimentibacter sp.
TTCTGTGCCATAACCTCATAGTTGTTACCTATATTCAGTGCACCTATGCTGTGTGAAACGAAGTTCAGTTTGTCATCGACAGAATATGCATCAACAATATCTATTGTAGAGGAATAAATATCGAACTTTTTAGAGTTGATAACCAGATTTTTATTTTCGTCAAAGCTAAACTCATCAGCATTCAAATAAATGCCGTTATCCTTATCCATTATGTTATCTTTTGCATAGTATATGAGCTGGCCGTTTTCATTTAAAATATTTAATGCGGAGTCAAGGGTTCCTGTACCATGGCCACCTGACCATTTGAAGTATCTCCAATCCTGTGCAATAGGTTTGTCGCCCGTAGGTTCGGCTCCAAGGAACAGAGCTGCGAAATTTGCATAGGAATCTTCAAGTATTTTCTGTATGTTTACATCTATGGTCGATGTTATGGTTAAGCCGCCCTTATAGAGGTAATTTTCGGCCTCTTCATAAGTCAGTCCCTGTGCCTTCATTAAATCTTCAATGACCTTTTCTTTAACGTAATCCATAGGAGCAGAGGAGATGCCTTCAATCTTTGTTTGCCCGGGACTCAACGCAACATGCATATCCTCGGCCATAGCCTCATCATATTCGGCTTGACTTATAAAGCCCAGCTCCAGCATCCTGCTAAGAATAACATGCTGTCTTTCAATTGCCTTTTCGTTGTATACGCAGGCATATTGAACAGAACCTATATATATGTATCCCACAATATTTTCTTCAGGTATATCAGCTATATCATCCAGGTTATATCTGTTGAAGGGAGCGTAGTACACGGTACTTTTTGCTGCTCCTGCAAGCAATGCGCTTTCCGCCAGGGTGAGTTCACCCGTTTCTTTTGAAAAGTATGCATATGCCGCGGCTTCAACTCCGTAGGAGCTTTGGCCCAACGGAATGGTATTAAGGTAATTCTCGAGAATCTGATCCTTGGAAAGCTTTCTTTCAACCTGTATAGAAAGATAGATTTCCTTTATCTTACGTTCCCAGGATTTTTCGTTGGTGAGATATATATTTTTCACCAGCTGCTGTGTTATTGTGCTGGCACCCTGAGCAGTGGGGTCACCAACCTTCACGTTGTGAAGCAGAGAACCCATAATACGGCGTATATCTATACCGAAATGGGATTCAAAACGGTGGTCCTCAATAGCTATAAACGCATTTTGTACATTTTTCGGAATGCTGCTCAACTTTATAATTTCCCTATTTTCATTAGGGTCATGAATCTGCTCAATAAAGTTTCCTGCTTCATCAACTATTACCGAGCTTTCTGAAAGTGTATTTTGCAAATTTGCAGGATCTATTTCAGGTGCGCTTTTTACAATCCCTATAACCATGCCGGCAAGTGAGCCGCCAACGATTATTATAGCTGCAAAAGCAACGAGAAGTGTTATTTTAAGCGCGATGATAATTTTCTTCTTTCTTCTTCTCTTTTGCCTTGACGGCTTTTTTACTTCGTCTTTGCTTTCGACTATTTCAATATCTTTCTTATTTTCTTTTGACATATTAACCTCCGCTAATTGAACTTCAAGCTAATTACAAACAATTTAGCATTGTCAAAAATTTAAGTTCCATAATATTATATAATAAAAACGGCATGAAATCAATAGTTGATATATATTGATAGTATGACCGGAATTGCAGCCTATTAATATTAATGTAGGATGCTTGTCAAAAAATATGCAAAATACAACTATTGTAAGCGTTTTGACTATGAATGCAAATAAGTAATGAAAATATTAAATTAACGAATAATAGATATATACATATACACAATAAAATGATAAAATACATAAGATAAATTAGAAATAGCGGAGGATACATGGAGAATAAGGAAAGATGCCTGCTGGTGGCTGTCCAGCTTCCAAATGAGGATGAATATGACATAGAGGAGCTTGGGCTGCTTGTTGAGGCGGCTGATGGCATTGTAATTTCAAGTATCACCCAGAACAGACAGGGAATTGATAACAGATTTTATGCAGGTCAGGGTAAAATTGAAGAAATTGCTGCTTATGTTAAGGAACTTGAAATAGATACAGTGGTGTTTAATGATGAACTCAGCGGTTCGCAGATAAGAAACATAGAAGAGGCTGTGGACGCAAAGGTAATAGATAGAACAAACCTCATATTGGATATATTTGCGAAAAGAGCGCTTACGAAGGAAGGTCAGCTGCAGGTTGAGCTTGCACAGCTGAAATACAGCCTGCCGAGACTTATTGGACTGAATAAAAACCTGTCAAGGCTGGGTGGCGGAATAGGAACAAGAGGCCCAGGTGAGCAAAAATTAGAGCTTGACAGAAGACGTATAAAGGAAAAGATAAACGATATTCAAAACGAACTTAATGACATTGAGAAGGTAAGAGAAACAAAGAGAAAAAAAAGAATAAAGGACCAGGTACCGGTCATATCAATAGTTGGATATACGAATGCCGGTAAGTCCACACTTTTGAATGCATTGGTAGAAAGCGAGTACAGTGAGGAAGAGGCTGAGAACAAAAAGGTGTTTGCACATGACATGCTTTTTGCAACTCTCGATACTGAGCTGAGAAGAGTGAGGCTGCCGGGCGGCAGAAGAGTTGTATTTTCAGATACAGTCGGATTTATTAAAAAGCTTCCAACACAAATTGTTGAAGCGTTCAAGGGAACGCTGGAAGAAATAAAATATGCCGATCTTATAATACATCTAATCGACATAAACGATGAAAATCTTCAGCTTCACAAAGAAACGACAGCTAAGCTGGTGGAAAAAATAGTAGACAAAGATATTCCTGTTTTAACGGTCTATAATAAAATAGACAAAATCATAAATGACAAGGTAACAACTGTTTCAACAAATGATATTATTTATATTTCGGCAAAAAATAAATTTAACATGGACCTGCTTTTAAATACGGTTGACATGAAAATCAACGGTGAAAAGCACAAATATTCCCTTAAGATACCTAATAAGGACATAAAGGAATACTACTGGCTTTATGAGAACAGGCTTACGGAAAATGTTGAATTTGACGGTGAGGGTGCAAATCTTAACGCCGTGCTCTATGATAATGAAAAAGAGCAGTATAAAAAATATATAACAGGTGAAGTTAATGGCTAATTATAAATCTATCCATAAATATGGAAGAGATGAAATAATTATTAATAAATCACGGTTTATAGGGACTGCTACCCCTGTTGAAAATGAGGAGCAGGCTGTTGAATTTATCGAAAAGATAAAAAAGGAATTTAAGGATGCCAGTCACAACTGCTATGCATATGTCATAGGAGAAAACAAGGGCATACAGAGGTATTCTGATGACGGAGAGCCTTCAGGCACTGCCGGCATGCCTATATTAAATGTAATAAATCAAGAAAATATAGTAAATGCTGCGGTGGTGGTGACAAGGTATTTCGGAGGGGTGCTTTTAGGAGCAGGGGGACTGGTACGCGCCTATACAAAGGGGTGTAAAATAGGACTTGAAGGTGGAATAATAGTTGACAAGAATTTGTACTACGATGTTTCCTTTGACCTTGATTACACACTTTTGGGCAAAATGGACAATGAGCTGCTTCTTAGCAGCTTTATTGTAAAGGATAAAATTTATTCGGACCGTGTGGACTTTAAGCTGATTGTAAAAGAAGATGAAACGGAAAAGCTGCGTGCCCTTGTAAATGAAATTACAAGTGGTAAATCCGTAATCAGCATAGGACAGGCAGCATATTATTCCATAAGGGACGGAAAAATAATAGAGTAAAAAATAATTGTATTATTAAAAATAATGTGGTAAAATGTCACGTCAAATTATTTGCAATGTAAGGAGGAAATATGTCAGGACATTCGAAATGGAAAACTATAAAAAATAAAAAAGGTAAAGCAGATGCGCAAAGGGGTAAAATTTTTACCAAATTAGCAAGATACATTACTGTTGCGGTAAAAGAAGGAGGTCCGGATCCAAACTATAACTCTTCATTGGCAACTGCAATAGAAAAGGCAAAAGCACAAAATATGCCTAATGACAATATAGATAGAGCAATAAAAACAGGTTTAGCTGCGGCTTCAGGCGAAAATTATGAAACAATCACTTATGAGGGCTACGGACCAAGCGGAACAGCATTCATGGTTCAATGCCTTACTGACAATAAAAACAGAACTGCGGCAGATGTAAGACATTATTTTACTAAGAATAACGGAAATCTGGGAACGACAGGTTGCGTAGGTTATCTGTTCAGCAGAAAAGGAATTATTTCTATAGAGCTGAGTGACAGCATTGACGAGGAAACTCTCATGATGTCAGCATTGGATGCGGGAGCAGAAGACTTTGAGACACAAGATGACAGCTATGAAATAACAACTTCCCCAGAAGACTTCATCAATGTGCTGAATGCTTTAAAAGAAGCAGGTTACGCAAACATTAAGGGAGATGTAATGTACATTCCTGCAACTACAGTCAAGGTAGAAGACGAAGAAAGCGTAAAATACCTTGAGAGATTAATCGAGTCCCTCGAAGACAACGATGACGTCCAAGAAGTGTACCATAACTGGGATATGCCAGAAGAAGAGGACGAGGAATAAAAATTTTGTTAAAGAGCATATAATTTGAAGATTATAAATTATTAAACACTATATTATTAAATTTAATATGGTGTTTTTTTAAATATATATACAGAACTTAATATAAGCTAAATGTAACCAAGCCATTTATTTATCATATTATATAGTAAATGCTTATCGGCTAATAATGCCTATTGGCTAGTAAATAAAGGAGTAAGATAAGATGGATGATATATTAATAAAACAAATATGTTCAAATACGGCTAGCTTTCAATCTAATGGTACAACACTTATTACAATAGCTCAAACATCTCCGACTGATATTGCAAATCCAGCTACAGTTTTCTGTTATAGCGTAACTTTACACGCAAATAATCCGGATTTAAAATATTGGTTATTAGGAATATGTGAAAATATAACTGCAGAAAACATTGCACAAGTTACGGTTTCTATTAATGGCAACCCGGTTTCAAATCCAAACTATGAAATTACAACAGTGAATGACATATATGGTATAAAGATTAACCATGAACTCGGAAGCAGAAATGATGTCATGATTGTATGCATAACATTAAAAACAGCATTCGAAGTCGGAGCTAATTCGGTTGTTGCTGCAACTCAACAGGGTAATCAAAGCATAGTAATTCATACCGGTGAGAATTTATGTGGACCTTATTGTGGAACGGATCCTGGCGACGACGACGATGATGATGACGACGATGACGATGACGACGATGACGACGACGATGATGACGACGATGACGATGACGACGATGACGACGACGATGATGACGACGATG
>DAMAEI010000070.1:0-4614 GCA_031997345.1 Sedimentibacter sp.
TTGTTCCAGGTGTTGTTCCAGGTGTTGTTCCAGGTGTTGTTCCAGGTGTTGTTCCGGGTGTTGTTCCTGGTGTATTTGTACCGCCCGGATTATTTGTTCCCGGCTTTCCATTTGTACATGCCATCATGCTTAAAAGCATAAGTATGCATAACGTTAATGCCAACTTTTTCATTGTTGCCTCCATTTAATGAATTTAAATTTCACAAATAGTATATCCAAAATTATTCCAACCATTAAAAAATTAATAAATATTTCAAAATATTTCTTACTGAACCATATGCACTTATGAAATCTTAACATCTGATGCAATACCTTAATACCATCTTTATGCGAATTCTGATATTGTCAATGAATAAGAATTACAGGAGAATGCAATGGATATTTTAATAATACTATCTGTAATTGCCATATCAATTGTCAATTATATATTCATAGATAAAATCTTCAGCATTGCCGAGCTTCAGTATGATGAGCCCGAAAAATTCAATATATCCGGAAATGAAAAGAATGCCCTTTTATTTGGAGAAGCATCGCTATGCCGTGAAATTGCAGATATTTTACAAAAATACGGCATACCCTCCGAAATATTATCCGACATAAATAAACTGGACAAATCCTGTGCGTATTCTTACTTGGCAGCGGTCAACACATCTGACCTTGAAAACCTCACCATATGCTCCATAGGTATAAAAATGATGGAGGTAAAGAGGGTTATTGCCTTATGCAACAAATACTATAACAAAAAAATATATGAAGACAATCAAATTCCATATTTATGCGGAAGCGATATCAATGCCGCGTATCTGGTACATGAATTGTTGAAATTTCATAGCGGGGAGTCATAAATGTTTACAATAAAAAATATTAAATTAAATTACACTGAAATTATTGTACTTGGAACCTTATTACTAATAATACTCGGAGCATTTTTGCTCAGTATGCCTGTTTCTTCTAAAGTAGGCCTTCCTACTCCGTTTATAGATGCCTTATTTACCGCTGCATCTGCATTTTGCGTAACCGGGCTGGTCATATATGACACATACACTCACTGGTCTCTGTTTGGGCAGCTTGTAATACTTTTGCTGATTCAGGTGGGCGGGCTGGGCTTCATGACTGTTATAACCCTTTTCTCCATATTTTTGAGAAGGAAAATAGGGCTGAAGGAAAGAAGACTGCTGATGGAATCAGCCAACACGCTAAAAATAGGGGGAATAGTGCTGCTTGTAAAAAAAATACTCATACGTACCCTGCTTTTTGAAAGTATAGGAGCATTGGTGCTTTTTGCCAGGTTTTATCCTGAAATGGGTCTGGCAGAAGGTCTGTATAATGGCATTTTCCATTCTGTTTCAGCATTTTGCAACGCAGGTTTTGACTTGATGGGAAAATACGGCCAATTTTCTTCAATTACGTCATATGCCTGTGATGCCGCCGTCAACATTACCATAATGTCGCTTATTGTGATTGGAGGCATAGGCTTTGTGGTATGGGACGACATAGCAGAAAATCACCTTAACTTTAATAAGTACCATCTTCATACAAAGCTGGTGCTCTCAAGCACCTTCTCGCTGATTATAGCGGGAGCCGTGTTTTTTTACATTACGGAGTCCGGTAACAGCATGGCAGGCTTCGGAATAAAGGAAAAAATACTTGCCTCAATGTTTCAGTCCATAACGCCAAGAACAGCGGGCTTTAATACAATCAACCTCAGTGAACTGTCGGAAGGAGGGGCTCTTCTGACGATATTGCTCATGATTATAGGCGGGAGCCCCGGTTCCACAGCAGGAGGCATTAAGACAACAACATTTATCACACTTCTTACAGGAGCATGGGCTTCGGCAAAGCAAATCCCGGATATTTCCGTATTCAAAAGAAGGCTTGAAACGGATTCCCTGAAAAAGGCAAGCGCAATAACAGTGATTTATATATCCGTATCACTGGCAGCAATAATGCTGATATGCACAATTCAGGATTTTTCATTGAAGGATGTAATGTTTGAAGTTTTTTCCGCGGTAGGAACCGTCGGGCTGTCACTTGGCATTACACCTAAGCTCAATTTTTATTCAAAGATAATAATAGCCCTTCTCATGTATTCCGGCAAGGTCGGAGTATTGTCAATGGCAGTCGTCATAGCAGAAAAAAGAGAGCCGGCACCATTGAGCAGGCCCTATGAAAAAATAATTATTGGATAGGAGAACAGTATGAAATCAGTATTAATTATAGGAATGGGCGCATTCGGGCGTCATCTGGCAGTTAAAATGACAGAGCTGAAAAATGATGTCATGATAGTGGATAAGGATGCTGCAATTATTGATGAAATGTCGTCCATGGTAACAGATGCACAAATAGGAGACTGTACAAAGGAGGATGTTCTCAGAGCTCTCGGTGTTGGCAATTTCGACGTATGCTTTGTGACAATCGGAGATACGTTTCAGTCATCTCTGGAAATAACCTCTCTTTTGAAGGACTTAGGTGCTAAATACGTCATATCGAAGGCCAGCAGGGACATACAGGCTAAGTTTCTGCTTCGCAACGGTGCTGACGAGGTTGTTTATCCAGACAGGGATATGGCAGACAAATTAGCAGTGCGCTGCAGCGCAAACAATGTGCTTGATTATTTTTCTTTGACAGATGAATTCTCCATATTTGAAATACCTGCAATGCAAAGCTGGATTGGACACAGCATAGTGGAGGCCAACATAAGGAAAAGATACCACATCAACATCCTGCTTGTTAAGAACGGCAGCAGCATAATGACTATGCCAAGGGCTGATTATGTATTCAAAGAAGATGATAAAATAATCGTAATAGGAAAAGCGGATGAAATTTTAAGGGTTGACGACAGTATACAATAATTTTATAAAGCAACCCGCCTTATGTTCAGGCGGGTTGTGCTATGTTGCTACTCGTCGGCAAATCGGTATCCAACCCCTATTTCAGTAAATATAAATCTTGGATTTGAGCTGTCCTTTTCTATTTTTCTTCTCAGCCCCGCCATAAAAACACGTATGCTTTTGGAATCTCCTGTTTCACCATATCCCCATACCTTTTTTGATATCTGACTGTGAGTTATGACCTTGCCGCGATTTGAAACCAGCAACAGAAGAAGCTTAAACTCAATGGGAGTAAGGTGAACTTCTTCCTCCCCCACATATACCCTGTGCTTTTCGGAATCAACCGTCAGATAGTCAATTTTATACACACCTTCGTTCATTCCGTTATTTTCTCTTTCAAGCAGCCTTTCCATAACTCTTATTCTTGCAAGCATTTCTCCCATTGAAAACGGCTTGGTAACATAATCGTTCGCTCCCGCATCCAAAGCGGATATCTTATCATTGTCCTGCTCTCTTGCAGAAACCACAATAATCGGGACTTCCGAAACATCCCGTATCTGATTTATTATTTCAACTCCATCCATGTCCGGCAATCCCAAATCCAATAAAATTATCTCAGGATTTTCCGTACAGAAGCTCAGTATGCCCTGACTGCCATTTTGCGCCGAAAGAACGGTATATCCCTTTGCTTTCAATGCCATAGTCATAAAGTTGGTGATTCTGCCGTCATCTTCAATAATCAGTATCTTTCGATTCATTGTTCATCCTCCAGCGGAAGCATGACCTTGAATTCGGCTCCTCCGCCCTCTGTATTTACCGCGCTTATTTTGCCTCCGTGAGCAGATACTATTTCCTTGCATATTGTAAGGCCGAGTCCCACTCCCAGACTGCCGTCCGCTATGTTGTTGCTCTGGTACGTTACAAAACCGTCAAATATTTTATCGATAACCGAAGGCTCTATACCCTTTCCGTTGTCGGAAATCTTGAAAATAAATGAATTTCCCTCCCTGTACGCCCTGAAATCAACATGTGCTCCCTCTCCTGCATGCTTGAATGCATTATCCAAAAGATTGACAAGAACCTGAACTATTAATCTTCCGTCCACATTGAGCAGGACAATATCATCGGGAACATATACGCTCAGCCTTTCCGGTGCCGTCAGGTGAGGAACCATTGTCAGCGTCTGGTTGACAATATCGTCAACAGCCTCGAAGTTCCTTGCAATATTCAGCCTTCCCTCGCTTATGCGGGTCATGTCAAGTATGTTCTGTACCGTCATAACCAGAAGCGTTGACTCCTCATAAATATCTGCTGCAAGCTTTTTAACTGTTCCCTCCCCCAGGCTCTCATAGCTGTCCAGTATAAGCTCGCTGGCTCCCTTTATAGCGGTGAGCGGTGTTCTTATGTCATGGGAAATGCTCCTTAAGAGAGTGCTTTTAAGCCGTTCTCCCTCCATATCTATCTTGATTTTCTGTCTTTCTTCATATATGAACTCCCTGTCCAGCACAATTGCCATCTGATGCACTATGGTTTTAACAATCATATCATGCTCACGGGACATTTGAGAATTTACATTTACAATCTGCACTTCCCCTCTTTTTTTGGCTACACCCTTTATAGGTATTAAAAGTATGTGTTCCTCTTTTATCTCCTCGTAATCGTGAATCCCGTCATTGCTGTATATTTTAGTATCATTATCAAGCCGTATATAGCAGTCATATCCTGTATATTCCTTTATATAGCTTATTCCTTTTAAAATAATATTTTCATTTCCTGTCACATT
>DAMAEI010000070.1:4624-6430 GCA_031997345.1 Sedimentibacter sp.
AGCTTGGATGTAATCGTACTTGATATGAGAGATGCCGTAAGGAAAAACGCCATGAGCACAATATCCTTTGTATTGCTTATTGCAAGGCTGTGGACTGGCTGAGTGAACAAGTAGTTAAACAGCATGACATTTATAACAGCGGCTATAGTACTGTATACATACCCTCTGGTAACCGTCGAAACAAGCAGCACCCCAACAAGCAGAACCATCAATGTGTTTTCCTTGCCAATTCCCAGCTCATTTATGACAACAGAAAAAACTGCCGACAAGGCACAGATTGAAATTACCTTGATAAAGTTGCCTATGCTATCCTTATTCATTAATTTCTCCTCATATTTGATTATTATATTATACCACATATTCTGAAAATACGCACTTTTTCAATGTCTTGGAATCATTTTGTTTATGATAAAATAATTAAAGCTGTGTATCAGTGGCAAATATGCCTCACGATGCACAGCTTTTTAAATGTGTATTATAGACAGGTTATGGTTGGATTGCTGCCGCACAATGGACAGTCTGGATTTTTATCCATATCTATGGAGTCAAATTCCATATCCGTTCCGTCAAACAAAATAATTTTATTTTTAAGCAACGTACCTGCTCCGGTAATAATTTTAAAAATTTCCGCAGCCTCAATAAATCCCATTACGCCTGGAATGGCGCCTAAAATCCCTTTTTCCGTAGGATTGATGAGGCGTTCATTCAGATTGGGATACAGGCATCTGTAGCAATGGCCTTGCTCAGGAATAATTGTTGTTGCTGTCCCGTCAAATCTCAGAACTCCTGCCTCCGCCAAAGGTTTATTCATAAAAAAGCATGCATCGTTGAGCAAATATCTGGTAGAGAAATTATCCACCGCCGCAACAACGATGTCATAGTCCTTGATTATTTCATTGACATTTTCTCTGCTAAGATATTCCACATGAGTGTTTATACATATGTCAGGATTCATTTTGCTTAGAGACAGCCTTGCTGATTCAGCCTTAAGCATTCCAATCCTCGACTCTCTGTGGAGTATCTGCCTGTTTAAATTACTTGCCTCGATAATATCGGAATCTGCCAGCCCTATTGTACCAATGCCTGCCATAGCCAGAGCTATAGCCGCAGGAGAGCCCAGCCCGCCTGCTCCCACAATCAGTACTCTTGCTCCGGATAGTTTTTCTGCTTCATTATTTAATACGGCAAAATCACCGCAAAATTTATTTACTGCCCTTTCCTGCTCATCCTTACCGTAAGAAACAAAATTCATATGAAGCAAGTCATATGACAATATCTTATTATTCTCGTCGCACAAATTCAGACACACCTTCACAGCTTCCACAGCACATACAGCCCACCCCAATGCAAGCGCAAAAGAAAAAGGATTATTGCTCTTTGCACACACTTCTAATGCACCGGCAAATGAATGAAGGCTGTCGATGTCATTAAACACTTGCAGTATACCCTTCCATCGTCCCGAAACACATACAACCGTTGGTATAAAATCCTTCTCATTTCCTGCAGTCTTTGCAGCCTCACCGACAAATCTGATGCCCCCTGCTATTATTCTGCAATCTGCCGACCTTCGTTCATCAGCTTCGGATATCCTGACGTCTCCGTTCAAATCAACCACATCCGCAAACAGAGAAGCACATCCTCTGTTGTCAGTGAGTATGCAAAATATATTTCCAACGCCCATTGCGGCGAGATATAAAGCAGGAATTGTAATTTCCTCAGTATTTTCACCACATATGATTACAGAAGAATCCAGGAGCTTTTTTTGCCCTGTTTCCCCGATTTCGGGAATAATAAGATGCCTCACAT
>DAMAEI010000070.1:6440-14676 GCA_031997345.1 Sedimentibacter sp.
ACATATCTTTCTGCCTGTTTCTTTGTTAAAAGCATAATTTACCTCTAACTTCATTATTATATAAGTGAAAACGCAACAAATCCTCCACCGAGGGTTGTAGTGTTATACCACAGCAATAAATCAACTGTCTTTTTCATGCCCTCATCGAGAATTTCCGCGCATACACTGCTCATATTCTCTTCATATTCAATTGCTATCAGCGTTACCCAATGCCATTTATCAAGATTTTTTTCATCTCCGTTGCATAGATTAAGGTATGCAACCGGAATATCATTCTCCAGACTACTTTCAATAAAACTGATCACTGCTTCAAGGGAAGGCCTCATTTCCTTTTTTTCCGATATATCAACAGCATCATAAAGTAGGGCTGCATTCTTGCTTTCAGCAAGCGATTTAAGGCCTCTGTGAAAAACATTCGTGGTATTGACGCCTCTGAACGTGGGAGTTACATGCTTCCACAGCTCCTCCATGAGCGTGAGCGCATCACTCTTTGCAGTTCCGTTATTTTTTCTGCTATATAATATAATATTGGATGCAACTGTCGGTCCGCAGCCTGCCATTCTCTGCCACGGCTTTCTGTACCATTCCTGATTGCATCCTGAGTATTTATTCCCTGTTGTCTCATCCAGAATTTCAAAAAATTCAGGATTTTTAAGTGCTGCCTTTTTCATTTATGTCACCTCTAAAGAAATATCATAAACATTAACATTCCTTTCCATATATATTATACCATAAAAAATTTTTAAATAACAGACTTTCATTTAAAATTCTTTATGTATAAAATGAATTAAACATCAAAATATATTGTATTATTGATATGCAGGGGGACTGTGAAAGTATGATAGAAAGAGACATTGAGCAGGAATTCGAAAACAACTACTTAAAGCAAACCATATCTGCGGCAAAGGAACAGTTGTCGCGCATTGAATCAAGCAGTCAGGGAAAGAAGACATCAATTATTTCATTTAAAAAAGGTTTTCCCGATGACAGCACTCATTATGTAACAGGGCTCTGGTCTTCACAGAATTTTGACGACCTTGTGGAGCTTAGTCAAAACACAAGCTTTATTTCAGGTGAAGTCTCCAGATATGAAATGGAAGTCAAAAAAATATTTATACTTGAAAAAATGCTGGATTCTCCGTATTTTGCACGTATTGACTTCAAGTTTGACGATGAGGATGAAATTGAAAAAATATATATAGGCATTTCCTCACTGACAGACGACAAATCAGGAGAGATGTATGTCTACGACTGGAGGGCGCCCATATCCAGTATATTTTACCGCTTCGGCACGGGAAGGGCTTTCTACCACGCTCCTTCAGGTAAAATTACAGGCGATGTTTGTTTAAAGAGACAGTACGAAATAAAAAAGGGCATCCTGAAATATTTTTTCGATGCAGATATTCAGATTACCGACGAATTTCTGAGGAAGCTTCTTTCTCAGAACTCCTCTGCTAAAATGAAAACCATTGTGGAGACCATACAGAGTGAACAGGACATAATTATACGTGATATGGAAACCGATTTGCTCATGGTTCAGGGAGTGGCAGGCAGCGGAAAAACCTCCGTCGCCCTGCACAGAGTTGCCTATCTTATGTACAGAGGGCTGACCAACAGGCTTTCACCGGAAAATATACTTATAGTTTCACCCAATACACTGTTTGAACAGTATATTTCAAATGTACTTCCCGAACTTGGAGAAAGCAACATAAAATCTGTGACGTTTGAGGACATATCGGAAATAATTCTGGGAAACAACAGATTTCAGCCAAAAAATCTGCTTATGGAGCAGCTTCTTTCCTCATCCGCCACAGAAAATGAAGATATACGTAAAAGCAGCATGGCTTTCAAAAGTTCCTCTGTCTTTATAACCATATTAAATCGTTTCATTGCTGACATACCTAAAATGTGGATAGATTTTAAGGATGTTTATTACGACGGAAAAATAATAGCAGGCAGAGATATATTAAAATCTAAGACTGTCAATGACAGGAAAAATCCCCTGCTGAGCATTCGTTTGAAAAATCTTGAGCAATTTATAACAACCATAATTCACTCCATGCACCACGACAGAATAAAAAAATTAGAGAATTTTGTTTCCGGAAATCCGGCACATAAATTTGAAGTTGAAGAAACTGCGCGAATGCTGTCCATCCGTGAGAGTACCACGCTCATTAAAGAAGTTCGGGAATTTACGGAATTAAGTTTGCCGGGACTATACAAAAAGCTTTTCCGCAACAAGGATTATTTTTACAGTCTGTCAAAAGACCTTGAGCTTCCCGGATGTATCGATCAAATTATAGATTTCACACTTGAAAATCTCCACGATGACTTCATGCAATACGAAGATGCCCTGTCTCTTGCTTTTCTGCATCTGAAAATATACGGCAGGCCCGACGATGACAGCATAAGGCATGTGGTAATCGATGAGGTTCAGGATTACTACCCAATCCATTTTGAAATACTGAACCTTTTATTTCCATGGTCACGCTTCACGGTGCTGGGAGATATCAATCAAACCATTGCAAAGCAGGAGAATCTATCCTTGTATGATCAAATAGAAACGATTCTCAACAAGAAGAGCTCCACACTGATAACAATGGATAAAAGCTTTCGCTGCACAAAAGAAATATTGGAATTCAGTACAAGATTTCTTAACGGCTCTTTTGAGCTGAAAAGCTTCAGCAGAGAAGGAGATTTTCCCGTTATTTACTCCGCGGAAAATGATGAATCTCTGGATAATATGATAATAGAGGAAGTCATGCTCTGCAGAGAAAAAGAATACGGCTCCATAAGCTTAATATGCAAGAATACCCGGGACTCTCTCGCGCTTTATGAACGATTGAAGAGCAAAATTGATATACAGCTAATAAGGGGAGAAAACAAGGAGGAGCTTACGGGAACCTTTATTATACCCATATATATGTCTAAGGGACTTGAATTTGATTCGGTTCTGATTTGTGATGCAGATGCTGTTCATTATAGCTCAGAAGAGGATAAAAATCTTCTGTATATCGCATCTACACGAGCGCTGCACAGACTGAGGCTGTTCCACACAGATGAAATGAGCCCGTTGCTCAATATCTAAGGAGGTATGAATTTGACTTTTAACAGATTAAAAAAAATACTTGCGGAGGTCATCTATGCAGACCCTGAGGATATAACACCTGAAACAGAGCTTGCACCCGAATGGGGAATAGATGCAATCAGCACAGCAAAGCTCATAATCGAATGTGAGAAGCATTTTAAAATCACAATTCACGACGAGGACGTCTATACCTTCAAAACTCTGAAGAACCTTGCAGATTATATTGAAGAGAAAAAGTCTGTGGATTAAATATGAAGTTTTAATATTACATAAAATAGCTGCAGCACTCATTGGCTGCAGCTATTTTTGTTGAGTTTTTTCATTGTTGTTTATTTATTAAAACCTATGAAGATTAACTCAACAATCCAATAAAATTCCAGTATAAAACTTCTATAATAATAATTATAAAAACAACAACAGTAAGTGGAAGTCCCAGACGTATAACCTCCTTTTGTCCATACATTACATTTTCCTCACCTTGGCCCACTAAAATATTCAAATGATGAAAGGGTAAAATGTAATGCATTCCTATTGATGAATACACGAGCAATGTTACGATTAGTGGATTAATCCCCATAGGCTGTGTAAATATAAGCAATGCAGGTATTGCTATACCCATAACAGCAATTACACTTCCTAAAATCATGTGGATACCTATAGCAATTATTGCTATTACTATTGCAAGCATATATGGATTAGAAGGAATAGTGGAGGGAAGAATTGTTTCTGCAATCCAGCTGTTCATTCCCGTAGCGCCTCCAACCTTTCCAATTGTCATGGCTGCAGTTAAGAAAAGCAATACATGTACTGGTACCTCGCTCCATTGCTTCGCGTCAAGTGTCTCTCCTATTACAGGGAAGCTCATCAACATCGAAATAAGTAAGGTTATCCATCCAATATCAATACCGTGTATTTTATCTGTCATCCAAAATGCAACTGCTGTCATAAGCCATACTATTGTTCTTTTTTCTTTGTTAGAAAGACTTCCTAAGGACTTTAATTTTTCTTGTATTTCTTCCTTATTTACTTTTATCTCCTCTGTAGGTTTAAATAATATCAAAATCAAAGCACAAGTTAAAATGCTTGCAATTATACTTGGCGGCCCCATATATATAAGCCATTGCAGCCAGCTTACCTGCATTCCTGAGGCTTGTACTGCCAAAGGGTTTATTACGCTGTCTCCCGTTAAAAAAATCATAGAAACCGGAACTGATGCTGCAAATACAGAAAATCCTATCTTAATTGAGTCCTCTTTTGGAATTTTTGCACTCTTAATTACAACTGTCATAACTGACATTATTAAAAACGCCCTCGGCCATGGATGTGGAATTAATATACTCAATATTGCTGTCAAAACAAATATAGATATAATTATGCTTTTATATGAATTAACAAACCTTAATATAAATATGTAAGCAATTCTTTCTCCTAGGGCGGAACTTTTTACAGCAGATGCAATCAAGTATGCACCAATTACCAAATACATGGTGCTGCCAAGCCATGGCGAAAATACAACTGCCGGCTCAGCAACCTTAAACATTACAAGCAAAGATAAATAAAGACCCGATGCATATCCCGACTGAACAATTTGAAATGCCCAAAAAACAACAGTCATAAGCGTCAGCCCAAGACACATCTTACCCTGATACGACAACCCTTCCAATGGCAGCAAATTAACTACTACTGCTATCAGAACACCTGAAATTAATCCTATTAACTTTTTACTATTCATAAAAATCCTTTCATAAATAAATTTCTTTATTATTGGTTATTGTGATGACTTATCACTATATTTTATCGTGCAAAATCCATGCCATAAAATAGTTTGAGCCATTGTCAAAGACCACGGCTCATATTTTTTATTTGCTATAACATATCATTTCTAATATTTTTTCTGTATCTTCTTGGAAGATCGTACTTTTCAATTTTCCTTTGTAAGGTAGATATATTTATACCTAGATTATTAGCTATTTCCGCTAAGGTTAAATCCAAATCCAAATTCTTTAATATTATCCTTGATTCTATCTCATCCATTGTATCCTTTAAATTTCTGCCTTTATCTATATCAATTCTTGCATCACCCTGAGGCTTCAATTCCTCAGGCAAATTGTCCAAGGTAATTTCATTATCAATATTAAATACATACATTCTTTCAACAACATTATTTAGCTCCCTTATGTTACCTGGCCAATCATATTTTTCAAGTATTTTTTGTACGTCAAACTTGACTCTTACATTAGTATTATTCTTTTTATTAAGTTTGTCCAGATAGCTGTTAGCTAACGGAATAATATCCTCTCTTCTTTCTCTTAGAGGAGGTATATAGACGGGAATAACATTAAGCCTATAATATAAATCTCTTCTAAACAAGCCCTCTGCTACATCCTCCTTAAGATTGCGATTTGTAGCTGATATTATCTTGGCATTTACCTTAATCTCATTTGTACCACCTATTCTATAAAACTTACGATCCTGTAAGACTGTCAAAAGCTTAACCTGTAGCGCAGGCGTAAGTTCTCCAACCTCGTCTAAAAAAACAATTCCATCCTGAGCCGTTTCAAAAACTCCTTTTTTTCCATGCTTACTTGCTCCCGTAAATGAGCCTGGCTCATAGCCAAATAACTCTGATTCCATTAAATTTTCCGGAATTGCTCCACAAGAAATTTTTATATATGGTTTATTCTTATTGTAAAACTTATGGATTAGTCTGCAAAAAACATCCTTACCTACACCGGATTCTCCGGTTATAAGAATAGTAGAGTCAACATTAGAAATCCTATATGCAAGCTCTGTCAGTTTCATGGAATATTTGCTGTTGACCAGAAGCTCCATATCATTATCAAGATTCCCCATAAGTGCATTAATCTTTTCCTTTAATGCAAGGTTTTTCCGCCTTTGTAGCTCCAACTCCCTATTAATCTCATCATGCTTTATTTTCTCCAAAGTATACTTTGCCGTAACTAATGACAGTTCATTTCTCAACTCATTTAAGCTGGTTAAATCCCTAACATTTCCCAGTATACCCTTGAAGCTATTTTCTTCATCATAAACAGGTGCAATTGTAACCAATATTTCTTTATTTGATTTTTTATATTGTATAACTTTTGATAAGACCTTTCTTGTTTTAAAAACCTCCAGTGCCATATTAGAAACAGGAAATCCCTGAGGTTCTAAATCATATATTGACTTGCCATTAATATCAGCTGCATCAATTCCGGTAATTTCTGCATACGCCTTGTTACTGAATACTATTATACCGTTTTCATCGGTATAAGTTAATCCATCATAAGATGAATCAATAACCCGTTCAAGTATGTTAACATCAATATGCTTGCCCCAGATTTTTTCCAATATATTTCACCTTCCTACTCTATGCGCCATTTGACGTTTTAGCTTTTATGTATAATATTATATATGCAACATTATCTAATATCAACTTATATTACAATTTTCAATCCATGTAACTTCATGATATATTGCAGCCAAAAATACGCTTGGCATAAACCTTGCATATATTCATATTGAAACTTTAATTAATAATCATGGAGGAAAAAATGTATAAAATTCTAGCGATTAATTTAGGCTCAACGTCAACAAAGGTAGCATATTACGAAGATAATAACTGCGTAAAAAAAGAAAACATTGACCATCCTGCAGAGGAAATAAAAAAATATAAGAGTATATGGGAACAGGATGAATACAGGACCAACTTAATTTACAAATTTATGAATGACAATCATATCGACATAAACTCTCTGGATGCAATTGTTAGCCGTGGCGGTCATACAAAGCCGCTGGTAAGTGGAGTATACAAAATTAACGAAGAGATGATGTCTCAACAAGCAAGCGGAAAATGGGGCCAGCACGTCGCTGATTTAGGAAGCAGATTAGCATATGCAATGTGTCAAAACAAAAAAGCAGTTGCACTAATAGTTGACCCTCCTGTAACAGATGAATTTGAACCCATCGCAAGAGTTTCAGGTCATCCACTAATAGAAAGAAGAAGCAGTTTCCATGCACTAAGCCACAAAGCAACAGCCAAAAGATATGCGCGTGAAAACGGACTTAAATATGAAAATTTAAACTTAATTGTAGTACACTTGGGCGGAGGAATTTCAGTTGCTCCACATGAAAAGGGAAAAATGATTGACGGAGAGAACGGTTTGGAGGGAGATGGCGCCTTTTCAACTAACCGTACAGGCGGACTACCTGTTGGAGACCTTGTAAGGTTATGTTTCTCGGGAAACTACACCTACGACGAAATTCATAAAATGATTCATGGTGAAGGCGGACTAATGGCCTACTTAGGCACTCAAGATGTAAAAGAAGTTGAAGAAAAAGCCAAGACAGACGAAAAATACGCATTTTATCTTGATGCAATGATTTATCAAATTTGCAAACAAATTGGAGCAATGACAACTGTACTTTGCGGAAAAGTAGATGTGATATTGCTTACAGGAGGAATAGCATATTCTGAATCAATAGTTCAAAAAATAAAAAACAGAGTTGGATTTATTGCACCGATTATAGTATATCCAGGAGAAAATGAAATGGAATCCCTTGCAAGAGGGGCATTTGAAGGACTTCAAGGCGTTACAGCCATCAAGGAATTTTAGCGAAGTATAAAAAATAAAGACCTTATGTATCTGAAAGGTCTTTATTTTTTATACTTTTACTTGTAAAGATTGGATTCTGTTGATATTAATTATTTTAGTCCAAGAATTTCTCTTGCTTCATCCGGAGTTGCTATTTCAAGCCCAAATTCTCTGGCAAACTTAGCTATTCTCTCTACAAGCTGTGCATTGCTTTTAGCTAATTCACCTTTATTGTAATATACGTTGTCTTCAAAACCAACACGTACATTTCCACCCATCAGCATTGTCATAATAGTTGCAGGCAGCTGATTAGCACCAATTCCCATTGTTCCGAACAAAGTTCCTTTTGGTATTTTGTGAATTAAATGTACAAGGTTATCATATGAGAACTCCATTGCGCCTTGGCTGGCTTTGTCCATACCCATTACAAAAGTCATGGATAAAGGATCATTTAATACTCCATTAGGATATACATACTTAACTACGTCTTCAATTGAAGTAGGGTTAAATATTTCAAGTTCCGGCTTAATGTTTAGCTCCTTCATTCTAGCGG